>JBPBQB010000180.1:0-13374 GCA_050954545.1 Janthinobacterium lividum
CGGCTGCGGCGGCACCGGCAGCCAGATGCTGACCGGGCTGGCGCAAATGCATGCCACTCTCAGCGCCATGCACCTGGAGAATATGAACGCAGAGAACCCTTTCATCGAAAACGGCTGCCGGTTTATCGAAAACGGCTGCCGGTGCCGAGGGCTTAAAGTCACGGTCTACGATCCCGATGTGGTGACCGAGTTCAACATCGGACGGCAGCTCTTCTACCCGGCGGACCTCGGCATGAACAAAGCGCTGTGCCTGGTCAGCCGGGTCAACATGGCCTACGGAACAAAGTGGATCGCCGTGCCGGAGGAATATCATCTGGTGCCCCTAGGTCAGAATATGAATCAGCTCCAGGTCCGTTACTCTCACCCGGATATTCTGATCTCCTGCACAGACACCGCCTCTTCCCGGCGCGGCCTCCACCGCTTTTTGTGGAGTGATCACTGGTCTCGCAATGCGGATTACTGGCTGGACTGCGCGAACCTTGCGACCGTGGGGCAGGTGGTCTTAGGGCAGCCGGGCCGGGAGAATGAAGAGCGGTGGCCCCGGAGCAAGGAGTTCGATCCCGGCGTGGCCCGCTGGAAAGGGCAGCGTCGGACTCAGATTAAAGATGAGAACGACAGTTATGACGCCTCTGTTTCCAGAAGGACTGCGAGATCCGCTTGCCGTGCGTGACGGAGCTCTTTCCAGACCTGCTGGACGAGAGCTTTGACGAGACGAATGAGCCGAGCTGCTCGATGGTGGATGCCCAAAGAAAGCAGAGTTTGTTCGTAAACCGGACAGTGTCGGCGTATGCCCTGGACCTTTTGTGGGAGCTGATCCGGGAGGGCAGCGTCGGCAATCACGGGTGCTTCTTCAACCTCAGAACGCGGACCAGCCAGCCGGTACCCCTGAAGGTGTGGCCGGTCGAGACAAAACAGTAAGGCTGGCGGCCCGTGAAATAACGCCTCGACTGAACTAAAGCCCTAATACTTGAACTAAAGCCTCAACACTGCCCTGGGTATTTTGCTGCCGACGCCAGAGAAGCTTCCCCTAACTAAAGCTTCCCCTAACTAAAGCTTCCCCTTTGCGAAAGCTTCTCTCAGCACGATTTCTCTCGGCACTGTTTCTCTTTCTGCTGGTCGCGACATTCCCGAAAATCCGAAATGAAACTGTCATATGACAGTTTTTCCATCGTAAAACTAGGCATATTCTGCCCCGCTTCCCCTCTGACTTGAAGTCCGCGAGCAAGCCTCGGCGCGGTGACAAGAAATCCGTTCACGACACAAGAAATCCGTTCACGACACGTGCGCTCACAACAAGTGAGCATCCAATAAATCATCTCCCATAAATCATCTCCAAAGGAAACCCAATGATGACCAATAGACCCGCAGCCACGGCAAGCAATGAACCTTCGACAATACCCAGTGATGAACCCTCGGCACCGGCAAGTCATGAACCCTCGGCACCGGCAAGCGAAGGAGCGGCAGTCCCGTTCCCGGAGGCAGTCCCCTCAGCTGCTGAGGCTGGCTCCGTTACAATACCGGCAGAAGCAGTGCGGCAAGAGGAAGCAGTGCGGCAAGAGGAAGCAGTGCGGCAAGAGGAAGCAGTGCGGCAAGAGGAAGCAGTGCGGCAAAGGTCGGCCCTGGCAGCGCCGGAGCCTCTTGCCGCTTTGCCTGGACCGATCACGGCTTTGCCGGAACAGCTTGTCGCTTTGCTCGCCGAGGCTCAGGCACTCGCGCGGCAAGGTGGCCTGTCCAAACGTGCCACCGAAGCCCAGAAGTGGCAGGCGGCAGACCTCATCTATGCCCTGCAGCGTGCTGTCGAAACCCAGCGCGACCGCCTGCTCGATCCCTTCACTCCGGCTACCCCCGAAGCCAAAGCCAGTTTCCAGCGCTCGGCGCTGGCCTACGATGCCTTTCTCGAAGCCCAGGAGAGGACGCGGGGCACTTTGGTCGACGCTGCGCTGACGGCGGCGACTTTTCCGCCGGGACATCCGGTGCGGCAGGGGGCGCTGTCGTTCTCGCATGCGCGGACTTTGTCGCGTCTGCGAACGGAGCAGGAGAGGGCAGTATGGGCCGCGCGTGTGGTGCGGGAAGGCTTGTCGGTAGCGCGCCTGTGGGCGCTGATCCTCACGGAGGCTCCGGCAGGAACACCCCGGACTGAGAATGCGGCTTCTAGTCTCGAGGCTTCTAGTCTCGAGGCTTCTAGTCTCGAGGCTTCTAGTCTCGAGGCTTCTCCGTCGGTATGGCCCGGCTTGCCTGCCCGCGGATTGCCGTTAGGAGAAGAAGTCCATCATGTAGCGGAAGCTCGGAATGCAGCGGAAGCTCAGAATGCAGCTTTCCTTCTCTCCGAATCTGAAGCATTTGTCAGCGTCATGGGACCTCGGGCCCGCCGCCATCATGCCCATGTCTGCGCCCTCACGGGCCAGGCCATCGGTGACCTTGCGGCCATGGCGGAAGTGCGCGTCCGGCTGGATCGGGCCGGAGCCGCGGCGCTGTTTCCAGGCCGGGAGCGGCAGTCTCCGCAAGGCGGGGCGGCGCGTCGGGGGGTGGGGGGCGTGCCGGGTTCGTTCCCGGTGCTGCTGCGGTTTGCCAACCTTGCAGCGGTAGAAAGCTGGCTGGCGGCACGGCGGCGCCTCCAGGCAAGCGCAGAGGACCCTCGGGAAGAGGATCGTCGGGAAGAGGATCGGTGAAACGAAGAGACTGCCGCCTGGAGACACGCAGAAGCAAGAATCTCGCGGAAGCGCGGTGACAAAAAAGACGATTTAACAAGACAACCCAACAAGAAAGACAACACAACGAGAAAGAGAACTGAAAACGATGGATGAACAGCAAGCACACGACCTAGAACATGCGGACGACCTGGGAATCGATGCCCCACAAGCAAACGTTCCTGAAACAGAGACACTGGATACGACGGAGCGAGATACGACGGAACAAAACGCTGGGCGACGGTTCTTCAACCGCGCCGAGCGTTTTGTGCTTCAAGCCGCCGCCGGAGGACGCTGCGAAGAATGCGGAGCCGCGCTCGCGGGCGGCTTTCATGCCGACCACCGCCACCCCTTCATTGCTGGCGGTCCTACCAACCTTTCGAACGCTCAGGCGCTTTGCCCCGACTGCAACCGCCGCAAAGCCGCCCGGCTCAGTCAGGACGATGCCCGGCTCCTGGCGGAAAGGGCCAGGCTGACTCCGCTGGTCACCCGTCCACCGCTGCCTGATTGGAGCCTGCCCCTACGTCCCTGGCAGCAGCGCGGCGCTGCGGTGTGGCAGCAGCTGCGAACCCAGCAGGCACAGCAGGAGAGACTCCAGCAGGAGAGAACCCAAGGATCAGCTCCGGATAACACAACCGGGACCAATATGACTGGGACGAACATGAATGGAGTTGACATGAATGGAGTTAACATGACCGTCACGGCAACGCCCGGCTCCGGCAAGACCAACCTCGCCCTCTTCCTTGCCGCCCAGGAGATCCGGCAAGGACGTGCCGACCTGCTCGTCGTCGTCGCCCCGACCCGCGCCATCAAAGACCAGTGGGCAACGAGTGCCCACCTCGCCGGTCTTGCCCTCACCGCCGGCTGGGGCAACAACTCCGTCGGCCTCCTCTCCGACCTCCACGGCTGCATCATCACCTACGCCCAGATCGCTGCCCTGCCGGACGCGCTTCGGCTGCTGTGCGCTCGCCACCGGGTCTTCTGCGTGCTCGATGAGGTGCATCATGCGGCGGAAAGCCGCGCCTGGGGGGAGGCGCTGTTCCAGGCCCTGGAGCATGCCGTCGCCCGCCTGTGCCTCTCGGGAACTGCCTGGCGGCAGGACGGGAACATGATCCCGTTTATCACCTATGACGAAGCGGGCAACTCCAAGAGCGACGTCTCCTACAGCTACCCCGACGCGCTGCGGGACGGGGTGGTGCGGGACGCGTTCTTCTTTGCGCTGAATGCCCGAACGGTGTGGCTGGACGAAACTGGGGAGCGGACAGCAACGTTTGCGGACGTTCTCGGGGAGCGGGATCAGTCCCGGCGGCTGCGGGCGGCGCTGCACGCGGACGGGGGGTGGCTGGAAGCGGCGATCTTGCGGGCAGACGCCGCGCTGTCGGCAGTCCGGCGCGGCTTGCCTGACACCAATGGTCATCCGCAGCCTCTGCAAAGTGGTCATCCGCAGCCTCTGCAAAGAGGTCATCCGCAGGCCAAAGGATTTTAGTGGCGATGAACGCGGCGCATGCCCGGGCGGTGGCCGCCCGGATGCTGACGCTGACGGGCGAGATGCCGGCGGTGGCCCTGTCCGATGATCCGGCTTCCCTCTCGGTGCTGACGCGGTTTCGGTCTGGCGGAGGAAGGTGGCTAATCGTGGTCCGCATGGCGTCGGAAGGCTATGATTGCCCGGACATTCGGGTCGTGCTGTGGGCAACAAACATGACAGGAGAGGGGGCGTTCCGGCAGATTGTGGCGCGGGCGCTGCGGGTGGTGCCGAGGCTGTCTCATCAGGATGCGCAGGTGTTTCTGCCAGCGGACTCTCGCCTTCTCGCGCTGGCGCGGGGCCTGGTGCATCCGCTGGGCCGGAGCCTGCGGATGGACGACGGAGAGGGGAGTGAAGACAATGGGATGGGAGGCAATGGGAGCGGAGGGCAGGGAGAGGCCGCTTTTGACCGCGCGGGGGAAGACGGTGCCGAGGCAAGAGACGAGGGCGGGGGCGTGTTCGTGCCGCTGACATCGCGGGCGTTCGGGCAGCGAATGGTGACGAACGGGGCGGTTGTGCCGGTGTCGGCCCTGGAGCGCGCGCGGGCCATGAACGCGGCTCCTTCGGGCTTTTCGGGTTTGCCGGACTATGCGCTGGCGGCGGCGATTGCACGGATGGAGTCAGAGGCAGAGACACTGGCGGAGGCAGATGAACTGGAGGAAACTGGGGTTGATCGATCTCTCGCGGATCATTCTCTTCCAGATCAATCTTTTCCAGATCAACCTGGTCTGGAGTCTGCTTTGCCTGAAGCCACCTCTTTTGCCAGAACGGACTTAGGAGAAACGAGCGAAGCTGATGAAACAAGCGCAATCGAATCTACGGAAAACGAATCCACGGAAAACGAATCCACGGAAAACGAAACCTATGAAAGTGCGACCTATGATCAGCGCCGGCAGGAACTGCGGCGCCTGTGTACGCGGCTGACAGCACTGGTGGCGCGGGAGCTGGACGTAAATCCGTCGGTAGTGCACCGGGCCTTTCACCGCAGCCTCAGAGTGCGTCAGGCGGACTCGACGCTGGCGGAGCTTGAGCAGCGAAAGCTGCGCCTGGAAGACAAGCTGCGGGAACTGCGGGCTAGTGAGTAGCAGGCTGATGAGCAGCAGGCTGATGAGCAGCAGGCTGATGAGCAGCAGGCTGATGAGCAGCAGGCTGATGAGCAGCAGGCTGATGAGCAGCAGCTGGATGGCCGGCAGTAGCTTGAACGAGCTCGGCACTCGGAAGCTGCCATCATGCATCTGCCAGAGCATGAGAGCTATGGTAAGGGCCATAAACCCAAAATACGGCTGGGGCATCATTCCTGCCGATTTCCTTGCATTTCTCGTGACCCAGCAAAGCAAGAGACGGCCTCACAACTATTGTAGAGACGGCCTCACAACTATTGTGCGGCGTTCTACCATAAGCTGCCGCCCCGGCCGTAGAAACCACTCTGCTGATCTGTCATTCCCAGCGAGGACCACTCTGAGAGTAGGGTCTCTCTGACCTTAGGACTGCGCCGACATAATGCGCCCGATGATCCCATGCAGGGTTGAAGAGCTGGGGAATGCCTTTGTGGGATCGGATAACACCCTCAAGGACACCCGCTTCCAGGTTTCATGCTTTTGGTCAAAGTGCGTCAACCCCAAAAGCCATGTCTCCGAGTTCACAAGGATGTCCGGCTCTTGCCGTGTCCGGCGTTCCGCCTCGATCGTCCAGTCGGCCAGCAGCTCCAAATCCGTCCCATCCTCACCGGGCTTGAATAAGGCGCACTGCAAGAGCAGTAGGCCGAGGATAAAGAACGGATACTCTTCGTGGGACAGGGGTAACCGAGAGATCCGCCAGCACAGGAAGTGCATGGCCGCTTCGGTCGCCTCACGGTCCAACGCAAGGACGCTGGCTATCAGTTGGATCAGGGTTTCATTCTCGGAAGAAATATAAGGCTGCGTCTGCGGTTCGTCTGCGGCTTGGAGCAGCACGGCGCAGCTAAAGGCCCGAATGAGATGTCCTCGCGTTCCGGTGCTGCCGGGCTTCCAGTTGGGATCTTCCGGCTCGGACCATCGCATCAGTTCCAGCACTTCCCGGGGCACCCAGCGCAGCGGGATCGGTATCTGCTGCTGATCCCGGATAGGCTTGAGTGCCTTGAGATGCTGCTTCTTCTCGCTCCCGTAATCAGCCGCGGCTATTTCTGCCAGGAGAGAGTCGTCAATGCGTGGCTTCAGCCAGTCGAGGAGTAGCGTTTCCGATGGGTGGAGGCGCAAAAGAAGCTGTTCGGCTGTTCGTTCGCCCCAGAGCATTGTTCGCTTCTCCCCAGGCATTGTTCGCTTCTCCCCAGGCATGGCGATGCGTCTTTCCTGTACTTGCGGCCAAGATTGATGCCCACTGCTGCCTCCGTTATTCAAGCGGCGTTCGCGACATATGCTAAGGCTTCCCCTGTGTGGTCGTTCCTTCCCATATTGGTGTGGCGCGAGCATCACCGAAATAGTCTAATGCCATCACCGAAATAGTCTAATGCCATCACCGAAATAGTCTAATGCCATCACCGAAATAGTCTAATGCCATCACCGAAATAGCCTCTTGCCATCAGTCGGGGGACTTTTCGCCTACTGTTTTCCGTCGGCTAACAATCCGCTTGACAATACAAGTCTTAACGCGGCGACGATTTACCAGTAATCGCTGCGAGCTATCCGGTGAATATAAAGCAGTATGGCAAGCGCTGAGGCTATGAGATACCACTTTATTGACGCGAGCTTACCGCGACGAATCCCCGTTCCCAGTACTTCAGGGAACCGCCACGCCTTTATCAAAGCCAAGCATATCGAAGTAGCCCAAAGCGCCATTCCTTGGCAAGCATTGTCAATGTTCAACCCATAAGATTCAAGCGTATCTTTATGGCTTGTTGTCGTTCCGTACGTAAATAGAACAGCGAGCACGGTGGCTGTGATTGTTAGGACGGAAACCAGCTTCTTCTGAAGAGTAACTTGACGATATTGTCGATTGCTCACGGTTACCTCACAAACATCAAACACGGTACCGATGGAGCAGGACAAACATCAAACACGGTACCGATGAAGCAGGGTACATAGGCTTGACCTGGTTCCAATAAATACCCTGTCCCAACGACCACAGGCCAGTAAACGCCCTTTAGGAAACTACTAGTAGCTATTGGGCAGGATAGAGAAGGGAAGCGGCGTCGCGGGTGTGCCATCTCCCGGATCATACGCCCACTGGCTTGAGCCATTAGTGCGGCGTTCAAACCGTAAGAGCGGATCATGACCATCCCCTGGGTTTATACTTAGGAAATATTCGTGGGAGGTCGCGCGATCTGTCCAGCCTTCGTAATACCATCCTGTCTGCCGCTTCTTATTCACATAATAATCCGGATACAGGTCAGTGATCTGGGATGGATAAGATCCGTGGAGCTTACCATAGTGCTCGACATCAGTCATCAGGGGGCGGCTCGTCTGAGCCAGTCTATGAAGACGTTTAATGCCTCCAGGGCTTTGGGGATTGATCGGTCGCCAGAGAAGGCCGAAAAACACCAACACAGCCAGCAGTGTCAACAGTGTCGCCACACTAATATTGACGATAACGCGTCCCCTCTTTTTGAGAAACATAATATGTGGTTAAACCAAGAGCCGCTTTCTTTGTCATGCTCGCCTGTGACTGACTCCGATTCGAACGTGCAAAGATTGCTTCTTGAGCTTACCTCCTACAACCCTGTTGTGCAAAGGCATCGATATTGTGCAGAGGCATCGATATTGTGCAAAGGCATCGATATTGTGCAAAGGCATCGATTGCAACCCAGAATTGGGCTGCAGCCTGATGAGCCATACGCTCAGAAACGAGTAAACCCGAAATACCAACCAGGTAACCGACAAAGAGCCATGTATGTCAGCGCTACTGCGAGAACAAACACCACTGATCCCAGTGCCGTTCGTCGAGCCAAGACGCCAAATCCTGCCGCCAATAATTGGCAGAAGATAATGCTCCGCTCGCAAAGATGAACATACCACCATCCTGAACTTGTCTCCCAATCCTCCATTTCAGGATTATTGAGAACAGAGTCTTGGTAATTCAGAAACCAAAAGAACAAAACGACAGGTAAGTAAAAGCCAACTAAGGAAATTCCAACGCCGATCCGCCCGTAGATCAAATCTTTCGATCGCGAATCTTTCGATCGCTGATTGGCTTGGTTCGTTTTCTCCGTTTGATGCTGCGTGCTCGTAATCCCACTCCTGAGACGGATCAATGTTCGTCTGACAAGAGCAGTCATAAGGCTTAATGCTGCCAAAACAATGAAACTGACTGACAACTCAAGAATCAGCATTTGGCCCCCGACTTCCCATCATTTGAGGATACAATGAGGATAAACAATGTTACCTTCCATGCCTGGATCGACTTTCCAGACACCGTCTATGGGCGTGTCTGGAAAGTCGAAAAAATGATCAACCCGTCCCTCTTCTGCACACCAGTGTCATAGAGAATAGTCCAAGCGGCTACCCGCTGAGAAGTCCAAAGGCGAACTGGGATCGATTTTAAAACAGCCTCGAACGACATATTGAGCAGAAACTCTGCTGTTTGAGTTTGCGGTGCACATAGCACCAGTATTGATTACGCTTCGCCGGTGAATTAGCCTCGGACTTAACGAAGCCGAACCCGGCGACAAGATCAAATGGGGCGGCCAACAAACAGTCTAGGAGGCATCCAAGCTAGGAGGCACCCAAGCTAGGAGGTATTTGGGACTACTTATTGGTCATGAGAAGTGAAAACGACTGAGGAAGTTTCGTAAGAACTTCTTTCGGGATCTTATGCACTTTTGGATAGGGATCATCTGGATGCTCGACAAGCATCTCCAGGCGCAGACCCGCGGAGGCGAGCGCCGTTACGACATCGCCAATGGTCCAGAGCCGCGAATACTTCGGCGCTGGCTGCTCCGGCAAATTATCTCCATCGATATACTCCTTTGCGAAGCCCTGGCACTCATAAAGTCTCTTGTCGAAGTAATCGCCAAGCCCTCCCTCTTCAAGCTGGTAATGATCGACGTCACCTCGCCAAAGGACGCTGATCGGATGCGGCTCGAACACGTAGACGCAGCCCCCGGGTTTAAGGAGGCGCTTCACTACCGCCGCCAAGGCGTCTAAGTCCATCATCCAGATCAGCGCCCCGCGCCCCGTATAGACGAGGTCCGCGGTTCCATCCAGGCTCGGCGGCGTATCTAAGATGTCTTGCGCGTACCATTCTGCGGGCGCATGGAGCGCGGTCGATTTGCGGCGAGCGCAGTCAATCATCCGAGGACTAATGTCTACCCCAACGACGGACGCCGCGCCGTGATTCCACAGCGACAGCGTATCGCGTCCGCCTGCACATTGTAAATGAATGGCTCTTCCGCACCACGCCCGGAGATCGTGAAGGATGGCCAGTTCGGCAGGCTCAAGGTTCTTTCCTCCGCTCTTAATGAAAGCAATATCCGCCTCAACTTCCTTTTCGTAGTGCGCCGCGGCTTCATCCCAGGCAATACGGTTTATCTCGTGAATTTCCTTGATATTCATCTAATATCCTTGACGAAGTGAGAAACTGTACCGTGCCATTATATCAGTTACATGCATGAAGCAGCCTGTCAGTCCTTGGGTGAGAGTGCCACGGCCCTGTAAAGCGGTCTCAATTATTTTACTAAATCCATTCTTGACTAGGGAGAAACCCCGTAGCAGGACTGCCGGGATACCTTTTAAAGAATATCAGACTAAAATTCTCTTTCGTGACAAACGCATCACCCCATCGTGCCAGGACGGCATCAAGCCCAAGTTGTCTGTTAACGCAGGAGGGTGGCTCTCTTTGTCTATGACGGCTTGATCCCTGCCGTCGCTGGGGTCATCAGAAACGCCGAGACCTTTCCTTTATGCAGTCCGTATCCAACGATCTGGGAAAGGTTGTTGATTGCTGTCGGCTGCATCATTGTCCATTCACCTTTCGGAAGCAGGCTGCTGCTGAGATTGGCGCTGTGGCCGTCTTTCCAAAGCAGAGCTGCATGGGGAGCACTGACATCAGCGACTAGATCAGTCACACCCAGAATTTCTTCTTTGTCATTCAGGGCAATACCCCTAGTTTGAGAAGAGCCAGAAAAATGGAGAGGCGTCACGATGCCGTTCTGCCAAAACGCGGCTGTTGGAACCTGCCGCGGTCCGTTTCGAAGAGTCCCAGCAATCTGGCCCTTGGCATTGATTGCACTGGGGTAAAAATTACCGAGAGCTGTAACGACGCCATCTTTCCACAGACATCCATGGAGGTGTTTCGTCTGGGGATCGTATTGATAGCCAATAATTACGCCCTCGTGACTGATCGCGATGCCAACGGTAATACCTTGCCCTAAAAGAATGCTTTGCCCGAGAAGCTTTCCGCCCTGGAGGCCGTTGATTGTACAAAGGAGAACCCTAACACGCTTTTGGGCTGGATCCAACTGGGCGACGATGGTATCATTATTGTTAAGGTAAGTAACTTCGTTGACGAGTATCTGTCCTGCATCATTGATTGCCGTCACCGAGCCGCCGTCTCGGCTTCCACTCCCAAGCGATCCAAGATTAATGGCGCTGCCTTTATCCCACAAAACACCATGGATCGCTCCTGCAGTGTGCCTGGAAACACCAACGATTTGCCCCTTGTTGTTGATAGCGGTGGCGACACTGGTCTGGTCCCCCTGAATGCTTTTCAACGGGGTGATTTTCCCCTTTTGCCAGAGAAAAGCCTGCGTAGTCCCGTCCGGGAATTGAGAAGATCCGACGACCTGTCCCAGGTCGTTAATCGCACTCGGTGTTATGAGAAGACCACCAATAGAACCCAGGTCAGCAATAGTGTATTGAACTGATGGCCTGTTAACATTGGGAGAAACGTTATCTGCCCAAGCAAGTCTTGAGCAGACACTGCTTAATAATAGTAGGGCGGCGATTGCGGTGAAACAGCGCATAATGGTTGTCCTTAGCCTTGAAGCTTAGAAATAGCGTTTTTTGACCGCAGTGCTAGGTGGAACTAAAAAAAGAGATTGCGGCAACACCACGTTCAGTGCCCGCCCAGAATATTCGGTTCGCTTGATCTCGATGGTTTTGCCTTGCCAAGAGATCAATATTGTGCGGCGAATAAGCAGATGGGTTTTAGGATTATACCAAGACTCATTATGGCTGTTGTCTCCTGTTGGACTGGCAACAAGCGGCACTTTCTTGTCACCTCGCACCGCAAAGGTGGCAGACACTATTTTATGTAAGTGATGAACTTGGTAGTCGTTAAGCTGTGTCTCGAGTTCCACTAAGGGAGCAAACCACACACCAGAGGAAGTCGGCGTCGCACGCGAATTCTCGCTATCATGAAAGGATTCTATTTTGTCATTGCAAATGTAGTAAGAATCAGGTTTCGTAGATCCAGCCTTGCTCCAGTCCACACGGAATTGTGGCTTATCCAAGGTCTCATTGTTTGAGGCATTGACCTTGATATTTACGGTTGCAACGCGTTGGAGTGAACCAAACCCGGCTTGAGTTCCCCTAGCCTCGAACAAAGATTCGGTCACTTGGACGCTTTTCGCAGAGTCAACCGGCGCGGTAAAGGTAATGTTTCCCTTCTTGGCGTCAGCAGAAGCAGGCAAATCAAGAATACAAGTTTGTAAGCCGGCACAGAGAGCCGTGACGCAATAAACGGAGAGATTAGCTATCATAAAGAATCTTTCGGGTTTCAATACTTTCGGGTTTCAATACTTTCGGGTTTCAATACTTTCGTTCAATACTTTCGCCACTTTTTCAGCAAAGGCAAAACATCTTTAAGCGTGAGATTATCATTATTCGACAATTGGGGATCACTCCCTTGGTAAATGACGTGCAGCGTGTTGAGCTGTGGATCGGCACCAAGATAGGGTCGAATACTGTAGCTGAGATAAATACTCTCATGCGCAGAACTACCATCGGGTAAAGGATACGGGTTAGGTCCCTGGTAGCTTTCACTCTCGCCAATCCATCGGTAAGTATTCTTTACTTTCTGGAAAACGACTGACCGCTCGGGCATTTGAAGCATCGCATCATATCCGGAACTTACTGCGCTTGGCCCAGTCAACAGATTTATTGTCACACGAGCGTGTTTTGGAAGCGGTGCCAGCCCCATTTTTTTGCGCGGCACTCCATACATGGATTTGAAGGGCGCTAGCTGAGGGCTGCTAATATCCACAGACTTATCTAAAAGATTGGGAGGGAGCGAAAAGGAATGGCTACATCCGGTCCCAAGCAATGTACAAATGAGCAGGCATTTTAGCATACCGGATGGGAAATTATTATACATTATCTGTCTGTTCCTCCTCTCTCATTTTATCTGTTTTAGCTTTGTTAAATAACGCCTTTTTACAGAAAAAAGAGCGTATCCCCAAAAATTTTTTCCACTGCGCTCCGGCTTTCATATAGCTGGCACGTACGCAGTTGACTCGAGGGGTTTTCAGGTTTATACTGCGTTTGATGAATGCACCTAGAATTAGGAGTGGAGGGAAGAAGAATTGGGAGCGGAGGCAAGACATGAAGGGCAGGACAATCGCAGTGTTAGTCGTCGTGCTCTGCGTTAGTCGTGCTCTGCGTTAGTCGTGCTCTGCGTTAGTCGTGCTCTCGGCGCTGCGGCGGGAGTGTCGCGGCTCTTCGGGAGACGGATAGCAGCGTAGACAGCGGTCGGCCCGGTGGGGCTTCTTCCCGACCGACGCCCCGCATTTTCTCCCGTCGCGGGGCAACTATGGCCGTGCGACCTGGATTGGCCCATTCACCCTCTACACGCCTGCACCAGTGGTGGGGAGCAAATCACTTGGTGGGGAGCAAATCACTAAAAGCCTTGCTTCCGGCGGCATAACACGGTGTTGTACCTGCGGTCATCGCTCAACATGTCATGCCGCAAACTCGCGGGACCAGTTTACGACGGCTCGGTGAAAAGTAAGGTTAGCCTTTGAATAAAGGCGGGAAGAGAGGGAGAGAAGTTTTGGTGCAAAGGGTAAGTCTAGATATTCTCAAGTCGGTTCTACAGCCATGTAGTCGGCTCAGTCCAATTTCTCATGTCACTGATGAGGCGTAGTCCCAAGTTGCTGTAGCTTGAGGTCCCGCATTAGCTTGAGGTCCCGCATTAGCTTGAGGTCCCGCATTAGCTTGAGGTCCCGCATTAGCTTGAGGTCCCGCATTAGCTTGA
>JBPBQB010000182.1:0-13344 GCA_050954545.1 Janthinobacterium lividum
GCCGACAAGTGGTTTGCCGCCGACGGCACGGAAGACCCGCTGACATACGGGGCGGGCTACCTGAACATCCCGGCGGCGCTTGCCAGCACGGTGGTCGCGCAGGGGCCGGCGGCCAGTCCGGCGCTGTCGATGGACAGTAACGGCAACATCACGATCCTGCTGAACATGTCACTTTACGGCAACACCTTGTGGGGCACGGGGATCACGGACTTGCGTGCGATGTGGGGCAGCCGGGCGATGTGGGGCAGCAGCAGTGTGGATATGACCCGGGCGATGTGGGGCAGCAACACGACCTTTACGGCAAGTCAGTCATTGATGAGCAGCAGCACACCGTCGGCCAGCCGGGCGATGTGGGGCAGCAGCATCTGGGGAGACCGAGCCATGTGGGGCAGCTCTACAACGGCGGTTGACCTGACTTCGACCGCAGTGAACGGAGAGTAACAAAATGCTGAAGCTCTGCACGCGCTGGATCAAGCACTATCCGCGTCCCCGCCCCCGGATTTTCTGGGTCGGTTAATTGCCAGCAGCGATAGAAAGGGGAGATGCTTCGCATCTCCCCTTTCTCCTTTTTTGCCAAGATAGTTTTCTCGTATTACATACAGTGAGGCCGGCTTCCTGAAACGGCATAATCAGGAAAGAGAGTTTTCACTTTTTCGACAAGGGCAAACCGCTGGAAACGGCGGGACGCAAAGCTACGGGCTTTCCTCCTGAGTCAGCGCAGACTATCAGAAGATGGCCGCCGGGCTGCCATACGGCGACGAGTACAAGGAATTAACACAATGTTTGTGCAGGCCAAAACAAGAGACAAAACAAAAACACTTTTCATGCTTCGCCTAGGCAAAGCCTGGGGAGTGCCGGTCGCGCTGGCCGGATTTTCACTTTCTTTCGCCGCGCTGGCTGGAGCAGCGCCCGCGACCGTATCTAAATTCGCATCTAAATCGGATGCATCCATCACGCGCACATTGGCATCCAAGTCGCCGTCGGGATGGGCATCCGTCATTCTCAAGATGAATGGCGGCCTGACGCCCGCGAAGCAGGCGCGGCTGCAGGCGCTGGGAGCGGACATCACGCGGCATCTGGACCTGATCAACTCGATCACGATCACTGTTCCAAAGAGCGCCCTGGCTCAAGTTGCGGCATTGCCTTTTGTCAGCCATCTTTCCGATAACATGGCGGTCAGAAAGTGCGACGAATTTACCGATGCTTCCAGTGGAGCCGAATACGCTTTCCAAAAGTACGCGCTGACCGGCCAGGGAGTCGGAGTGGCTGTCCTCGACAGCGGCGTTCGCTACTCCCAGGACTTCCAGCCTGCGGGGAAAACATCACGCGTGATCGGCGCGATCAGTTTCGTTTCGAAGGACACCAGCACGGATGACGCCTGCGGTCACGGCACTCATGTCGCCGGCATCATCGGCGGCAGCGGGCTCCTTTCGAGTGGGTCTAACTGCTTCCATACTTATATCGGCGTCGCTCGGCTGGCTAACATCGTTAATGTCCGCGTTCTCGACCAGAACGGCGAAAGCGATGTCAGCACGGTCATCAGCGGGCTGCAATGGGTCGTCAGCCATAAGAGGCAATAGACCTCTTGCGTAATTCGAGTATACTGTCGGCATGTTCTACGCCGACTTGAAAACTAAGCCTGACGGCGTCTTCAAGCGCCTGACGGGGGTCCGTCCTGCGACCTTCCGAGAAATGTGCGCGGCCCTTCAAACGCACTTGCCTGTGCGCGGACGCAAGCCTAAACACAGTTTAGAAGACCGCCTGCTCTTGACGCTGATGTACTGGCGCGAGTATCGCACCTATGTCCACATCGCCCAAACCTACGGCCTGAGCGAGTCCGCAGTCTGCCGCACGGTTCACGCCATCGAAACGGCCTTGCTGCGTTCCGGTCAGTTCACGCTGCCAGGCAAGAAAGCCTTGACGAAAGTGACATCGCGTTCGAGGTCATTGTGGTGGATGCCACGGAATGCCCCGTCGAGCGCCCGAAAAAAAACAGCGCGACTATTACAGCGGCAAGAAGAAGCACCATACCCAAAAAGCCCAGGTCGTCGCGGACCCCAAGACCAAGCGCGTTTTAGTCACCTGCTTCAGCGAGGGCAAGAAGCATGACTTCAAGTTATTCCAGGAGAGCCGTCTGCCGCTTCTGCCGCAGACCGAGTGCCTGGCGGACAGCGGTTACTTGGGACTGGCAAAGTGCCATACGAACAGCCGTCTCCCCAAAAAGAAAAGCAAGCATCATCCGCTGACGGAGGAGCAGAAGGCGGCTAATCGTCAGTTGTCACGGGAGCGGTTTGTGATTGAGCACATCATTCGGAGCCTAAAGATCTTTCGGATTTTGGCGGAGCGCTATCGCAATCGGCGCAAGCGCTTTGGCCTGCGATTCAATCTGATTGCCGCGCTTTACAACTTTGAGCTTGCCATTTGACAATTACGCAAGAGGTCTAATGAGTGCCTCAAATGGAAAAACACGCTCCGTTTTTTTGCTTGTGAGAGGAGCAATCAAGATAATCGGTGAGTGACGGTTGATAATATTCGGCGAAAGAACAAGAGCAGGCCTCTCACCATTCTGCTCAGACAGTTCAGTAGGATTTAGCCGTACCCGCACGACATCTCCGCGTTTGAGCTCATCCGGGATAAAAGGCACGGGTCACCTCCGTGTCCAGCGGGTCGAATTCGCGCTGGATTTCGAGGTAGACGTCAGACATCTCGCGGCATCCTTCAATGATCTCCCGTTCTAAGGCTTCTTCACGCTGTTTTTCCAGCCAAGCTTCAATCAAATGAGCAAGTGTCGCGCTTCGCTGTCCGCTCGCCACAGTCTGCTCAAATTTCTCGACCGTCACTTGCGGCAAGGCATATGTACGTTTTTGCGTCTTCATTATGGCTTTTTTACCATATGATTATACCATACACAATCAAATGCAAATCCAAAAAGGCCGCGCCTGATATTTAGAATGTATTTCAAAACGCAGGTCTAAAAAGGCGGCTGTGCTAGACCGATAATGGCGGCATGATGCCACTCATTGCTGAACCGAAGCCTGAGCCGAAGAATGTTGATAAAAAGTCCTTGCCGACGCTCTGGAACGTCCCCGACCCGCTCTGGGAGTTAATCGACAAAGGTCTGTCCGTTTACGATCCGCCTGCCAAGACAGGCCGCAAGCGAAGTGACGAGCGGCTCGCTTTTGACGGCATCATCTACCGCGCCTTCGTCCGCTGGGAGCAGAAAGCCATCTTCGACATCCTGTGGGCCATCCTCTTGACCAAGTGCGACGATCTTCACGGCGTCGACTGGCAGTGGCAGTTCATCCATTAGCAACTTTTCATCCACTAACTACTCTTCGTCCCTTAATAACTCTTGAGCTGCCTGCTGCCAGGTTCTTTCCTGTCCGAGCACAAACGCATGTTGGAACGCCGCTGTGCCGAGTGCTGCACGGGCTGACGACACCGTTTCCTCATGCCGAACACGCTCGTTGCCCGGCAGCGGCACGGCAATCGTCGCACGCAGCGCCGACGCCGCCCCGGCAAGACGCGCCGCAGCCTCCGGGTGTTTCGCGGTCAGCGCCAGCGCCGCTGCCGCTTCCAGCGTCTGAGCAATCCCCGCACGGTTGCCGAGTTCATGCTGGATCGGCAGACTCTCAGCAAGAAAGCGGCCTGCCGCCTTGAGGTCGCCGCGCTGATGCTGGACCGTCACAAGCACTTTCAGGACATAAGCGATATTGTACTGGCTGCCGGAAACCCGGTGGAGTGCCAGCGCTTCTTCCAGCAGAAGCAGCGCTTTGTCCGCCTGCCCTTCCTCAAACGTCAGCTCACCAAGATTGGCAAGTGCCGCCGCTGCGGAAACGCCAATCTGCCGGGCCAGCGCCAGTGCTTCTTCCCACAGCCTTCGGGCCGCGACACTGTCTCCCTGATCGTAGGCGATAATCGCAAGGTTGTTCAGCGAGGCGACAACCTGCCCAAAATCGCCGAGGTGACGGCGGATCACAAGCGCTTCTTCGTAAAGCGGCCACGCCGCCACCAGGTCTCCCTGTTCCCCGGCCAGCAGCGCCGCCGAATGCAGTGCCTCCGCACGCAAGGAAGTCTGCGACTGAGAATCAGGCCGGGCCAGTGCTGCCGCGAGAGACGCACGCCCTTCTTGATAATGCCCACGCAGCCGCCAGAACATTTCGAGCGCACCTGCAAGGCGCAGGCTTGAGGGGCCAGGATTTTGAGTGTCTTGAATCTCTTCTTGATCTTGGACTTCTTCCTGCGCCGCCCAGCCCAGTGCCGCTCGCAGGTTGTCATGCTCCTGCTCCAGCCGCGTCAGCCAAACGCTTTGCTTTGGGCCGCGGGCATCGGCTCGGGCAGCCTCGGCCAGCACCAAAAACCAGGCAAGATGACGCCCGCGGCCCGTCTCCAGTTCGCCGAGTTCTGCTAACCGCTGGGCCGCATACTGACGCACTGTTTCCAGCAGGCTATAGCGAATTTCCCCATCTGCGTCTTCTGACGTCGTTACGAGAGAGGCTTCTTCTAACGCAGCTAACAGCTCCAAGGCCGCCGGTTCCGTGCCAACCGCTTCCGACGCTTCTGCAGTCCAGCCGCCCCGGAAGACAGACAGACGTGCCAGAAAGCGCTGCTGGGGAGAAGTCAGCAGCCGCCAGCTCCAGGACAGTGCCGCCGACAGGCTGCGGTGACGGTCCGGGAGGTCTTCACGGCGGCCTTCTGGAAGCTCTAAGCCGGCGGCCAGCCGCTCCCACATCTTGCGCGGGGGCAGCAGGCGCACCCAGGACGCTGCCAGCTCCAGGGCCAGCGGGCTTCCCTCCAGCACCCGGCAGAGGGCGGCAACGGCAGGCGCGTTCGTCGGTGTCAGCCCAAAATCAGGCCGGACACTCCGCGCCCGGTCAATATAAAGCTGCACACTGGAAATACCGGCCAGAACCGCGAGGTCTCTCACCGGGTCATCCGCGTTCGGCACGGAAAGCGATCCCAGCGGCAGTACCTGCTCCCCAGCAATGCCGAGCTGCCGCCGTGAGGTGCAGAGGATTGCAAGAGGACGCACCGCTCCTAACAGTGCCACCACTGTTTCTGCGGCTGTTTGACTTGTTTCTGCGCTGTCGCTGCTCCCAAGGAGATGTTCTAGATTATCCAGCACAAGCAGTGTGAAAGACACCCCCTGCTCCTGACGCTCCGCAAGAAACGATATGACCTGGTCCAGCGGTGCGGCGCTCGAAGAAGGAGCAAGATGCAGGGCCTGGGCAATCCGCGCCGGGATCTGATCCGGTTCACTCACCTCTGATAGCGGGACAAAGACGCACGACCAGCCGGAACACTGAAACAGAGCCCGCCCAAACTCCGCAGCCAGCCGCGTTTTGCCCGCGCCGCCCGGTCCCGACAGGGTCACAAGCCGTGTGGGTGCAGAGCAAGAGGGTGTTTCTTCCGACGGCAGCAGCAGCGAAGCAAGCCGCATCAAGTCCGGCTCACGCCCCAAAAAGCGGTTTAACCAAAACGGAAGCGTCGCTTGCGCTTTCCGTTCCCTCTGAGATTCCTGCACCGAGACACTCCGGGCTGGCAGCGTGACACCAGGCTCAAAAGAACTAGACGGGGGAGGAACTGGCACGGGATCAAGAGGAGTTGTTTCCGCTAAGAGTTCCTGCAGCATCTGCAGCGTCGCCGACTCAGGCCCCGCCCCGAACTCCTCCTCAAATATCTGCACGAACCGCCGGGCGGCTTCGCGGGCCGCCGCAGGCTGACCTGCCCGGACACGCCGGCGCACCAGGGCCACCTGGACCGCCGGCGCAAAGGGATCCACAAGCAGACGCTCCTGGGTGATCGCCGCCGCAGTGTCGTACCGGCCTGCCGCCTCTAACGCCGATGCCAGGCTGTCCAGCGCCTCTATCCGCCGCCCTTCAAGCCGCTCCGCCTCGCGCACCGCCCAGTCGGAATAATTGCCGGGCTGGAAGCCGCCCCGGTAGAGGGCTAACGCACACTGAAAAAGATCAGCCCGCTTCTCTGGGTCTGCGGCCTTGTCTGCGTGTTTCAAAAGCCGCTCGAACTCGACCACATCCGTTGTGACGGCAGCCGGGTTCAGTCCCACCTGGAGATGGGTCGCAATGAGAACGCTGCCGCGTCCCACTCCCGCAGGTTCCAACTGCCGGCGCAGACTGCTCAAAGTCGTGCTGAGGTTGCTGCGTCCCGCCGGCAGATCCATTTCGGGCCAGAACAGGTCAATAATCTGTTCCCGGGAGTGTGGCCCAAGTCGCAGGGCTAAAAAGGCCAGCAGAGCCGCGGCCTTCTGGGTCCCAAAGCGCGTCTGGGTCTCACCTGCCTGCGTGAGGTGCAGCGCTCCCAGCAGATTGATCTCACAGTGCAGGTCCACGGCGATATTCCTCTCGTCTTTTCCGAAGACGCATTTCACTAAAAGCGGCAAACATGATCGAAGAAAAAAACTTGAAAAATCTTTGCATCCAAGCTTATTTCGGAATCTATTCAGGATTCATTTAGACTTACCGGCTATTCTTAGCCTGCCTTGAGAAACAGGCGGCACTTAATAAGGATACCTGAACAGGATAAATTATGAAAAAATTGGACTCTCCGCACACCCTTCGGCTGTTGATCGCCCTGGGCGCAGCCGGCCTTCTCGGACCGGCTGCCGCCTCCGCACAGACCCCGGCCATCAGCTTTACTTCTGATGCTATCGGTTTCGAGGACAACGCGGCAGATACCCCCTACTCCAGCTACTCTCTTGGCTTCGAGTTTACCGCCAACAGCCCCGTTTTTGTCACGTCGCTCGGCTACTTCAACGACCCGTCCTACACCGCCCCGAACTGGGTCAACCTCAGTCCCCCGCAGACTGCTCCCAGCAACTTCGCGGACAGCCATGAAGTCGGCTTGTTCCAGGTCATTCCCGGCGTGGGCACACTCCCGGAAAGCGGACTGCTGCTGGCATCCGCCACGGTCACCAATGCCAGCACCCCCTATGGCGACTTCGCCTACACCAGCATTGCACCTCTCGCGCTCATTGCCGGGGATACGTATGTCCTGGCCGGAGTGACGGGTGCCAGCGATCCGTATGTGTACGATGTCCAGAGCAGCGCGGGCGGTGTGGGCCTGCTTGTAGACCCCTCCATCACCTACGTTGAAGATCGTTCTGCTGTTTCTGACACACTGACATTCGCCGGCAGCACCGACACGTTTGGAACGCCCGGCTACTTTGGCCCGAACCTTCTGACAACAGACATCGCTCCGGTTCCCGAAGTGTCTTCCGCCGTTTCGCTGGGCCTGCTGCTGGTGTTCGGCTCACTCGCCGTTGTCGTGCGCCGCCGTTCCCGCTCTTTGTAGGCAAGATCGCGCTTCTCAATAACATCACATTTTTTAATCAACATCACATTTTAAGGAAAAGACTATGCAAACTTCTCATTCTTCGTACCGCGCCGCCCGCTCGCTCGGCTTGCTATCCGTCGGCGTCCTGTCGACATTGGGGGCACTATCGCTTTCTCATGTCGGCCCCGCCCAGGCACAGACGCCGGGAGTCAGCCTCGCATCCTTGGTCGCTCGGCTCAATTCAGATGAAACCTCGATCACGAGTCTGCAAATCACGGTCAACAGTCAGACGACAACCATCAACAGTCAGGCGACAACCATCAATAACCTGAAGACGCAGGAACAGAACGATTTCAAGTCTACTCAGACCCACGAGCAAAATGACATCACTACCGTCCAGAACCAGGAGAAGAACGATTTCACCTCTCTTCAGAGAAACGCAGCTAGCTTACAGAACACTGTCAACAGCCTTCAGAACACTGTTAGCACCGTACAGAACACCGTGACTGGCCTGCAAACCACTGTCAGCGGACAGGGCAGCAGCATTACCAGCCTCCTGACTTTGACTGCTCCATTCAGTCTCTCCGGCACGAACCTGACATTCACGGGAGTCAATGTCCACATCGTGGATGGCAGCGGCTATACCGATGACGGCATGAGTGCAGGCACACGGACAACGCTGACAGGCCTCGGCAACCTGATAATTGGCTACAATGAATTAGGCAACTACAATGGCGACGTGCGGACAGGCAGCCATAACCTCGTTATTGGTGACAGCAACAACTATTCCAGCTACGGCGGCCTGATCGCCGGGTCCGGAAACACAGTGAGCGGCCCCTTCGCCTCAGTCAGCGGCGGCACCGGCAACACGGCCAGCAACGGGCTCTCTGCAGTCAGCGGCGGCGTCGACAACACGGCCAGCAACGAGTTCTCTACAGTCAGCGGCGGCCACGGCATCACCAACAACACGTTCGGTGGCTGGTCCGGTGGCTCATACACCAGCCTGTAGCCTCGCTACTTCTTGTTCCGCCCGGACGTGTCCAGAACGTCCGGGCCTCTTT
Source organism: Janthinobacterium lividum (assembly GCA_050954545.1). Lineage (GTDB taxonomy): Bacteria > Armatimonadota > Armatimonadia > Armatimonadales > Capsulimonadaceae > JANXMY01. The sequence goes on from JBPBQB010000182.1 coordinate 8,355, forward strand.
CCCAATCGCTTCAATTTCCCAATTTATTCGAGGAACCCTATGTCTCAGCTTAAACCAGTCATCTCTCAATGCAAGCCACTCACGTTTGCAGTACTCGGCGCTCTGTCTCTGCTCGGTACACTTTCACTCTCACACGTCGACCCGGCCCAGGCTCAGACCCCCGGCGTTAACCTGGCCGCCCTCGTCGCGCAGGTCAACACTCTCAGCGCAAAGCTGAGTTCGGATGAGCAGACAATCGCCAGCCAGGGCAATACCCTCACGAGCCAGGGCAATACCATCGCCAGCCAAGCGGCAACCATCAATACTCTGAAGACGCAGGAGCAGAACGACATCAAGTCCGTTCAGACCCACGAGCAAAACGACATCACGACTGTCCAAAACCAGGAGAAGAACGATTTCAGCGCTCTTCAGAAAAGCCTCATCGGCGTGCAGAGCACCGTCGGCAGCCAGGGAATCAGCATCGCCGGTTTGCAGACCCTGACGTCGCCTTTCAGCCTCTCAGGCACGGATTTGACGTTCACCGGCGTCAATGTCCATATCGTCGACGGCACCGGCTACACGGAAAGCACGTCCGGCCTGGGAAACCTGATTGTCGGCTACAACGAACTCCGCAGCGACGGCACGGATGACCGCACTGGCAGCCACAACATTGTTACCGGACTTCACAATAACTTCCTCTCCTCCGGCGGCATCATCGGTGGCTATCAGAACAGCCTGACGGACACCGAAGAGTTTGCGATGGGTACCTTCAACACCGTCCGGGGTTACCAGTCCACGGTGACAGGCGGCTGCAATAACGGAACTCACAGTGATTATGCCTCGGTCAGTGGAGGTAACAGCAACGACGCCAGTGGGCAGTTTGCCTCCGTGAGCGGCGGCGCGAACAACACGGCGAGCGGCTACGAAACGTGGGTCAGTGGGGGACATCAAAATACAGCCAGCGGCTCTTATGCGGCTGTCAGCGGGGGCTATCTGAACACGGCGAGCGGCGAGTCTTCCTCGGTGAGTGGTGGCTCGACGGGGACGGCGGGGGGGACGAGTGCCTCCATCAGCGGCGGCAAACTCCGGAATCAGGGACATGCCGACGGGTGGACGGGTGGCTATTACCACACCGACGCACCTTAGCCTGAACGCCACCGCAGAATGACTAACGCGTCTAGCGTGCGCGACCTCTTGGAAACGAAACAGACCGCCGTCCTCACTAGAGCCTGTTATGCACTTTGTAGGCTTGTTTGGTCTGATTTGCCCCTGGCGCGGCTGAATTTAGAGTATTTCGGCCAGCAACCCGCGTTATTCGGGTTCGGCTAATCAAGTAGTCTGATAAACAATATCCGTAATAGCTGCCTGCTGTTCTAAAAAAGTGCATAACAGGCTCTAGGGATGGCGGTCTGGAGTGAACCCTATTGTCGGTTACAACGCAAATAGCGACAGTGGAGTTTATACCGATGTCCGCACGGAGAGTAACAATGAAAACGCCGTGGCTGTCAGCCACGGCGGGAACCGGAACGGCAGGAAACTTTGGCACCTCGTGCGACTATAGAACCACCCCCGCATCCACCGATAGCAGCCGGTGGAGCACGGAACTGCAGGGCTATTCCGGGCGACCGGTACTTCTCATCTCCTGATCGTTCTGCTTCTGATCGTCGGGAGAGCCGCAGCCGCTTGAAAGCCATTCAGGCGAAAGGAATGCCCATGACAGCTCTCAAACAGTTCCAAATGAGTGGCGGGCAAGGATGGGTTCAAGTCCTCGCCACTTCCGAGGTCACCCACCATGCCTTTACGCTGAGCGCCTACCATCTGCCGCCCGGCGGAGAAATTCCTGCTCATGCTCACGCTTTGGAAGATGAGATCCTTACCCCGTTACAGGGAGATTTCGAGAGCTTTAACGGCATCGAATGGAATCCGATGGCACACGGCCAGTCGGTAACAGGAATGCGCGGACGGGTACACGGGTTCCGAAACAGTGGGGCCGCCCCTGGCGTATTGCTGTCTATCACGACGCCCGGTGGCTACGATCTCTTTTTGGAAGCGGTATCCACGCTGACACTGCCGCAGGACATGGTGCGCCTCTCTGAAATTTCCAAGCGCTTTGGGATCACTCATCCCCCTCCAAGTCAATCATATTTCAATCGATCACAGCCGGAAGCCAACAAGCCTCCGCTCAAATGCTTCAAGGTCTTCGGAGAGCCTGTCGAAATCCTGGTTTCGATGGAAGAAACGACGCAGGCGTTTACCATTCTCACGCAGACCTCGCCGCCCGGAGGTGGCCCACCGCTGCACCGTCACACCTTTGAGGACGAGATCTTCACAGTCGTCGCGGGAGAGTACGAAGTCTTTGACAGTGGTATTTGGACCAAACTCCTCCCAGGAGACGTGGCTTATGCACTCCGCGGGAGCATTCATACCTTCCGCAACTGCGGCTCCCAAACAGGCAAGCTGCAGGCCGTGATTGTGCCTGGGACGGAGTTAGAACACTATCTCGAAGACATTTCCGTGCTGACGCTGCCACAGGATGCCCTGCGCGTACTCGAGATCTCCGCCCAGTATGGCCTGGAAGTATTCCGCCCGTCGGGAGTAGTCCTACCCCACTAAAGCCGCTTTCATGAAATGGACTTCATACCATCACAAGAGCAGACTATAGACCTTACTCGACTGTCTCAAAGATATAATCAAGATCGCAACAGAATAGACCTCTTGCGTAAGTGTTAGATTAATTGCCCCAAGTTGTAAAGGGCTGCGATCAGGTTGAACCGCAGGCCAAAACGCTTGCGCCGGTTGCGGTAGCGCTCTGCCAAGATGCGGAATATCTTAACGCTGCGGATGATGTGCTCAATCACGAACCGCTCCCGCGAAAGTTGGCGATTGTCCTTCTTCTGCACGTCCGTCATCGGCACAAAGCTCCTCCGCCATATAAGGCGGAAGAGCTCAGGCGTTGATTTAGAAAGCGATCACGGTCTGTTAGAAGGTGATCACGATCTTCCCGATCTGCGCGTTGCTCTCCAGAAACTTGTACGCCTCGATTGATTGAGCGAACGGAAAGGTACGCGCAATCTCCGGCTTAAAGGAGCCGTCCGCCAGGTGGTCATAAACGTACTTCTTCATGACTTCCCACTCCTCAGAGCCACGCAGCTCATTGAAAGAATAGCCGAACATGCCAATAGACCTCGCAAACGCGGCCATCGGAAACGGAGTCGGCTTACCGGAGAGCATCCCGTACCAGAAGATAGTGCCCCCGGTGGCGGTCGCCTGTGCGAGCGTGTTGATGTAATCGCCGCCAACCGGGTCGAAGACGAGGCGTGCGCCTTTGCCGACGGTGATTTCTGCGACGCGGGCCACCAGGTCCTCCTCCTCCGTGACAATCACATGGTCCGCCCCGAGCTGAAGGAGTTGGGCCTTCTTGGCCGAGGTGCGGGTGGTCGCGATCGAGACACCCCCCTGGGCTTTGACGATCTGGATGGCCGCAAGGCCGACCGAGGAACTGGCTGCGGTGATGATCACAAAGTCGCCTGTGGTCACCTTGCCGAACGTGACGAGCGCACCGTAAGCGGTGCAGTACTGCATCCAGACAGCCGCACCCTCCACGGGGGAGAGAGTGTCGGGAGCAGTGGCCAGGACGCTCACAGGAACGACGGCCTCTTCGGACAGGACCGGATATTGGTTCATCGAAAAGCCGGGGATCGTCCCGAAGCGCTTCCCGAGGAGTGTCTGATCGACGCCCGGACCGACGGCGATGACCTCTCCCACAGCCTCGTACCCGAGACCGGACGGGAGCTTGGGTTGCTCCATATAAGAGCCGTGGTAGTACATGCTCTCGGCTCGATTGAGCCCCACGGCTTGCACTTTCATCAGAACCTCATCAGGACCGGGCTGCGGCTGGGGAATGTCTTCAAAGTGCAGGACTTCAGGGCCACCGAATTGGTTGAAACGGATTGCTTTGGACATAGGGATGGAAACTCCTTAAGGGGACGGTAATGCGACGCGATCAAGCCTACAGGAATTGCGAGGCCGGGTCACGGAAACGTGACGCCATCTCTCGTGTCTTCCATTCAACCGCCCTCGGGTCGAAACGGTTCCCGGTTCTTGTGTTTGTCCCACTGCCAGAAGGGACCCGATATGACTGGGCAGTCCGCTCTCAGAAGCTGGGCAGTCCGCTCTGGGGGTTTTCCTAGATGAGCTTCACCCGCCGGCTGATGCGCGTCTCCGGCAGGGAGTATTTCTCGACAAGGCGTGCTGAAGGGACGGACTTGCCGGCCCGCTATACTTCTTTCTTTGCTGCACGTGATTTTTAGTTTCTACAAATCCATCTGCATTTCACCTGGCTAATACCTTGTTGGTATGATATTTGCACTATAGGTAAATACGCGAAGTGTGCTCAAATGTCTTTCTGACAAAGAACAACTTGCCGAATACTGTTGAGACGTACTGCATACTGCCTTCGCTGAATTGCCAACTTACGCACTACATCTCTGGCCACCTGAGGCATCGGTTAATTTGGCTTCAGCTATAACCCATCGAAAAATGCCGGAGCAATCTAACAATGGAGATCAAACATGTCTTTGTGGTGTACCCCGCTTTATGTACTAAACGTAAAGTCGGTCGGCGCACTCATCGAGGATCATGGTTCATCCCCACGCACGGGGGGCAGACTAGTGGCTCACTTCAAGTTTAGTTAGCGGCTCACGGTTCATCCCCACGCACGTGGGGCAGACGTCGTCAAGTGTTTGCTTTTCGGCGTCACTATCGGTTCATCCCCACGCACGTGGGGCAGACGGTTTCCGCAGTATTTTCCGAGGGCGTATCTTCGGTTCATCGCCACGCACGTGGGGCAGACTCCGTGAGTCGCTTTGGTATGGCTTGCGGCGTCGGTTCATCCCCACGCACGTGGGGCAGACGCAGGAGTGCCTGGGCATCGGTGAGCGCCTTGCGGTTCATCCCCACGCACGTGGGGCAGACATCACGGCTTTTGGCTATCCAGAACTCGCCTTCGGTT
>JBPBQB010000171.1:0-13327 GCA_050954545.1 Janthinobacterium lividum
CCATTGTTTATGGCACGTACAATCCCCGCGGTGTCGCCGTCACCAATGGCCCGACCGATGCCTACAGCAGCACATACATCTTTGGATCAATCCAACAAGATAACCGGGAGATAACCCTCAGCGCAAGTATTGATGCAACGAGCAAAAAATCTCTGCTGCTTGATGCCTCTGGAAATCAGACTTCGGATGCTAATGGAGACCTCAACTATACTGGTACGCCTAATGTACGCGGCAGTGATGGAGCCATGCATGGCGATACGCTTTACACATACCACAACTTTGTGAGTCAGTCTCCCGCGCCAGGTTCCTCGATTATTCCACCACCAATCGATACAGGAGAGCCAAACTGGGTCTACTTCACGCCGACTTTCGTTGGCGGGTGGCATTGGAAAGCAGGAACCACCCAGAATGGCGATTCGATTACGGTGCCTGACGTGGTTGCCCCTGATACTTGGATATGGTCGCCTAATGAAAGTGAAGACACCTGGGACTACGGCAAATGCTCCATGCCGTGGGCGGCAAAATATACCCAGTTAGATGGAAACGCTAGCGGGCAGGATACCCCGACGTCATACAACGTGAGCTATACGGCTACTGACAACACGGATCAAGCCAATGCGGTGGCTAGTTATATGATGACCGTGCATGACCCTCTCGAAAAAAATTATCCAGACCACACTCAGCGTATTATCAACAATATTCGTCCTGTTCCTAATGTAGTGTATGCGCGGGCGGGGTATGATGGTCAACCTCTTACAGTAAATGTTGCGGTAGGGGACGCCTGGACAGTGACGGGGACGCTCAATGTCCCGGTAGCGTTAGCTAGCTGGGTAGCAAGTGCAATCGGCGTAAACATTCAAGTTTCTCATCAAGCCTCTTTCTCTGCCGGTGTGACTTCAACAGTCAGCTCTCCCTACACATATAATGGGGTGTCATACACAGTGCATCAAGGGGATGAAACTTACATGGAGAAGTTTGATGAACACGTCAGCCATTATGGAAAAGCAGACACCTGGGGAGCCAATGGATACTCTGGCACTCAGGCTTACTCATTCCTTGTCCCTGATAATCCCGCAGGCGGCTATCAGCCACATCTGCCGCTGGTTAGCTCAATATCGCGGTAGTCAAGGGCTAAAGCAAAGTCGCCTACCATAATCGTTCACAGGATTTAGATATAGCGTCTAAATCCTGATGACATCAGGAGATTTAAAATGAAAGTAAGAACGCTGAAGCTCAGTTTGATCGTATTTCTCGCCGTTCATTTCAGCCCTGCTCTGGCGGCAACAGATCAGCGGCTTCTGCCGACTACACGCTCCGAAATAACGGATCAGATCGTGCATTTACCGATCAACTCTCCTACACAAATGACGATTTTGCTGAGGGCGAAACATGCTTATTTACTTGACACGGCTTACACACAATACACGCTCCTCTGGAACAAAAATCCCAAAAACCCTTATATAAACCTCTTGCGAGGCTTATCAGCCGAATTCTTTTGGCAGGATAGCATGGACTTAAGGCTACAACCACTATATGGGATTCATTCATCCCGGACAGACTTGTTTCCTGTCGCAAAGTACTGCCTAAAAATGGCGGCGGACTCAGTCCCACAATTCGCAGAGGCCAAGATGGAATATGGATATTACCTGTGGCAGTTTGACGATGAGACGCAACAAGGTCTCAGCTTGCTCAAACAGGCATCTGAATTGGCTCCTAAAGACCCAACCGTTCATGCGCTCCTGGGCTTGGTGTATTCTAATAATACTGGCAATGCTTACTCTGTGAAACAAGCGATTGCAGAATTAAAACGTGCAGCGCAGATCGATCCAAGCTATGCTTTTCCTCATGCGCTCCTCGAAAGAATCTACAATTGGCAGCATCAAGATATTCAGTCTCGAAAAGAGCATCTAATCTTTGAGAGCCTCTTACCTCGGAATGCTTCTTGATACTTTTCTGCTAGGGATCAAAATAAGGCTCCAAACGCGGTTGCGTTTGGAGCCGCTCTGTTGTTAATCATGTCAGCCGCCGAGCGCGAGGAGGAGCATGGCGGTGGCCATGCTGTTCTGCATGAAGTGGCCGAGCATTGAGGGAACGAGGGACTTGCGGGTCTCTGCCATCCAGGCGAAGACGCCGCCTAAGACAGCTAGGGGCACCATCTCGGAGATACCGACGGGGTGGACGAAGCCGAAGATGAGACCGGTCAAAATGATCGCGGGCCAGACCCCGACCTTCAGCTTGGCGGCATTGTAGAAAACGCCACGAAACAGCAGCTCCTCGCACAGCGGCGCGGCGAGTGTCGCCAGCCCCACCAGCATGACCTGCACCCAGGGAGTCCCGGCATCCGCCAGCATGGGGATTGCCGGGTTAGAAGGCGTCGGTCCCGGAATATGTGCCCCCACGCTCTGGCCTAAAAACAGCAGCGGCAGGGCGATGGCATAGCCCCCTACCCCGTATAATAAATTCCAGCCGAGCCGATGCGTGTTAAAGCCTAGTTCTTCCGAGATCGACGCCCGCTTTCGGGACGCGATCCCGACGAGAACGCCAATCGGAATCGCCGCACAGACAATGTAGGCGATGAACGACACAACCACTTCAGCAGCGACACGCCCGCTTGCCGGCAAAGCTGTCAGGTGTCCCCGGTAAGGCTTGAGCAGGCCCGCATAGTAAAACCAGTGGTGGATGCCGACACCCCCAACCAGCCAGCCGAGGATGTCCGGCATCAGCAGGTACAGCACGAAGACGCCCATCAAGTCGCCCGCCCGCAGGCGTCGCTCACTGAGCGGAATGGTCTCCCGCACGACCGGCCAGAAGCTTGTCGTCCCAGAAGAGGCCACACTTTCGGCATCGCTTCCCGAAATTCGCCGGATGACCAGAGCCAGCAGCAGGCCCACACCGGCCAGGCCGAGCAGGAAGTCAAGCAGACCGATGACTGTCAGCGGCCCCAGCGTAAGCAGCGCCTGGGTCCGGGCCGTCTCCGAGAAATGCCGGGCCAAATGCACATTACCCTGCGACTGATAAAGAACAGAGAGCGCCGGATACTGCCACCAGCGGATATTGGGTGTCGCCCGCAGCAGAGCAGCGTCCGCCGCTGTCTGGGCCGGAGACAGATGCGGCCCGCGTGCGACATCCGCCCAGAGGTGGCCTTCCGCTTCATAACGCTTGATTTCAGGCGCTTGAAGCCCGGTCAGCGCGGCAGGAAGAAACGCTTTGGCGGGGTCCAATCCATTTTTTCCCGGCCCCGGCAGCGGCAGATGCAAAAGGCCGCGAAGAATCAAGACACGTCGGGCCGCACCCGGCGCATTCTGCGACTCCGTCTGAAGCGATTCGGCAGACTTCAAGGCACTCCGTAGCCCTGCAGCATCCGGCATTGCACTGTCCGACTTACCAAGGGAAGAAAGATACGCCGATTTTGCCTGCCAGTTCGTACTGACAGTGTCCCCCATTGTTTTTTCATCCACCTGTCCGATCAGCGATGCAACATGGCTGTTCCGGCTGGCGGCGAGATCGCCGTGCAGGTTGACAAGGCGCAGGGCGAAAAATGCGAACAGCAGCACGACGACCCAGAGCGGCAGGCGGTCGCGCGTATCCGGCGGGGGGGAAGCGGGCAGGGAAGAAGGAGCGGTCATGGAGTAGGTTTCTCGCCCCGCAGTACGCGCTGCCGGTTCTGCACCGCTTCCGCCAGCAGGCGATCCACAGAGAGACCCTGGGGGTAACGAGCCCGTATCTGCTGCCAGGTTGAAACGGCATCATCCCACTGGCCCGATTTCTCGTAAGAATGTGCCAGCATCTTCCAGTCTCTGAGATCGGCCTCCGGCTGCTGCACCGCACTCCGAAACGCCCGCGCAGCGGCGGGATAATTATGAGGCGTGTTGAAGTAGAAGAAGCCCAGGTTCCAGAACGCATACTCCGCGTGCGGGTTGTTGCGCGTTCCCAGCGTATAATACGCTTCGGCATCCTGGGTGCGTCCGAGGCTGTCCATCAGCCAGCCGCCGTTGGAATACGCTTCCAAAAACTGCGGATCGGCCTCGGTGATTAACCGGTCCACGGCGACGATCCGTGGATAATCCCCGGCGTGCCAGTAGACATCGGTCTGAGTCCAGAGCTTGTCGACGATCCCGGCAACAATGCCATCGGCTTGTATCTTCTGCTGCGCTGCCGAAGGGGCGGCATGAGCATCACTGGAGAGGAAAGCACCAAACAGAAGAAAAGCGAATAAAAGTTTTGTCATTGGTTATCCTGTGAACGCGGCCTTGAAAGGCCAGCATCAAAATCAGTCAAAGTTAGAACCAGGAAAAGGCGAAAGATTTCAGGATAGGAACCCCCGCCGCGAATTACTTCTGCGGCAGATTCACCCGGCGCAGTGCATCCCGGAACTCTGCTTTCCACTTTTCCTGCGTACTGGACAGATGCAGCTCTTCCGTGCGGTGCGTCTCCATGTTCGCCCGGGCGACAATCAGGGCCAGAAACTGCAAATAGCCCTGAAGCTCCCCTGCGTAGCGATGCAGAAACACAATCCGCAGCGCGTCTCCTTCTACACGCACCGGCGGTTTGAGCGTGTAGGGAATCTGATGATAGACCTGCTCGAACTCCTGAGCCCAGATGTCACTCGGTGCCTCGGAAAGCCGCACACCAAATTCGATAGCCTCGCGATTGTCTTCAATGCTGACCAGGCGATCTGTGTCAATCTCCCGCAGCGTAATATTTCGAGAAACCATGTCGTCGTTCAAATCGCATCTCCTTCAAGATAAATACCGCGCCCTCCGAATACCATGTCCTGAAGGACACGGCTATTGGGCGAGGACGCCGCGAACCCATCGCTTCGCGAGGCTGGGAAAGAGCATCTGAATCTTATTCTGTTCTTAGTCCCACGAAGTGAGAGTTTACGGCGTCTGCGCCCAATAGCCGTGCCTTTCAAGGCATGGTTCGCAATATCTGTAAGAATGCCAACGTCAAATATCGCCTTCAATCAGCAGGCAGCGGCACGGGCTGCCTTCCAAACCAGCGTATTTGGGCGGCAGCGCAATCAGCGTGTATTCGCCCGGCTCCACTTTATCCAGCACAAGCGACTCAACGATCACAATGCCCGCACCCAATAAAATCTTGTGGGTTTCTACATTGATCGGTCCATTCGGCCCAATCGACAGGTAATCGATACCGACCAGACGCACCCCGCGATGCACTAGCCACTCCGCACCGCTTGGCGCAAGCCCCGTGTAGTCCGGGTGAAACTTGCCGTCCTGCAGCAGTCCGCGCAGCGTGTTATCGGTCTTCAGCAAGACCCGCTCGGCGTTCCGAGGCAGATTTGCCCGTTCCAGTTCCGCCGCCGTGATGGGGCTGCGCCCGTAAATCTCGACCACTTCCGCCTTGCCGACCAGTGTCTGTACATCCAGGGCCTCGACAGACAGGCCGCCCGGCACGAAATGCAGCGGTGCATCGACATGGGTCCCCGTGTGCGACCCCTGAGTCAGCACCGACAGATTGCATTCAGCGCCCTTCCGGCCGATCTTCGCCGCCCAGTGCGCGGAAAACCCCTGCTCGGTGCCCTCCCAGGTGACAGTCTTCGGCGAAATCGTCAGCGAAATATCGTGAATAATCATTCCAGTCCCAGTTCCAGCGTTTCAGCCGCCGGCTGCGCTTTCTTCTTAACGCTCAGTGTACCCCACTGGTGCTTCGCCATGTCGACGCAGTCGTTCGCTTTGAACGTCACGCCTTCCGATTCCAGCAAAGCCCGCTGCCGCTGCTGCCAGGCGAAAGACCGCTTGCCGATCCGCAGATACCCATCGCTGCCGACCACCCGCTGCCACGGCGCGGTATTCTCATCCGCGACTTGGTTCATCGCCCACCCCGCCTCCCGCGCCGAGCAGCCGACTTCATCCCCGACCTGTCCGTAAGACATCACCTGCCCGGAGGGGATCAGCTTCACCCGAGCATGGACTAGATTAACAAGCGTTTCGTCTTCCATTTAGGATATTGCCTTTATCAACTACGTAAAAACTATCTTTCGTGACTGATTTGTGCATGTTCGCCTTATAACCTATTGAAGTGCTAAGCGAAAGGCACAAACTGACAATTGATTACTTCAAATATCTGGACAGGAACACCCAGCTTTTGCTGCACGGCTATCAACATTGCACGAGCAAGGGCATCACGCTCTGTACGCCGAAGCGACGGATTGTCGTCGCTGCCGAAAATGCGAATGTAGTACGAAGCATCTGTTTCAGAGTACCGTGATGTCATAGTTCTAACAGATAGACTAATCTTCTCCAGATAGCCACCCGCCCCCTTCGCCGAGTGATCATCATAGAATGCGTCACCCGAAAAATTCTGGTTGGTGCATTGTCTCAGTTCCCGCAGCAGCCTCCGCTTTGTCATGTTCGTCCAAAGCAGCAGTTCCACAGGCATCAACCGTGTGATGAGCGAGTAGTCTGGGTTGTAGTCTAAAGGCTGATGAGTGAGGTCAGTTAAACCTTCAAATTTTTGATAGGCTAAAGAAAAACACTCATGCCGGAGCAAGCTTTCATAAATTGCCTGTAGATAGGGAATGTGTGCTCCACGTATCGCACTCAGCTCATACCGATAAGATGACGTATCCGACTCATTATGATAGACGCGAGGATTCTCCGAAAGATAGACCATTGGGCGGCCTCCCTCGGCAAGAAAACGGTACTGCAAGCTTTTGCCATCTGGATGCACAAGGGTAATTTCTGTCGCTATCTGCATCTCCGGCAAAAGATAAAGGGCAAGCTCCCGCAAGTCCAAGTTCGCATCTATATAAATGTTAGAGAACATCCCCATAATGGTAATTTCATAGATGCGCCACGGAATAAATTCCGTGGCTCGGAAGTGCCCGCCGTCTAGGGGACGAAATATGGAGCAATCTGAGTTCTTCTTGTGTCGCCGCGACACTGGGAACTTCTGAGCCTCGGAATTCATTCCGTGGCTCTCCTGGATGCTCTGAGATACAATCTACTTTTGCGTAACAGCCGCTAGACGGCGCTGAGCACACCGTTTTCGACGCCAAGATTCTTTGCATCCGCGTGAGTTAAGCCAAGGGCAGCACTCAGATTGAGAATTGACTCTGAACCACGCACGCGCTCATAGGCATCTAAGATAACGCGACTTCGATCTTCGGGCGCAGTCTCGGCCCAGCGATCCCAAATGACGGTGACATGAATGCGGTCACTGTATGGCATTTGCTCCTCGATAATCATCGGGGCATCCGGGGAGCCGTCGTCACGCATCAAGCGCAGTTCTTGAGCGATGGCGTTCACATAGGAAGGATCATAAGTCGGTGAGGGTGCAGGGATGAATCTGTATGGCAAGTTTACCTCACTCCCTGACCGCTAGGAACAGTGATAGCCTGCCCGGTTATCTCGGAGGCGTCATCGGAGGCGAGATGGATCACAGCATTTGCGATGTCTTCGTAGGCGAAATCAGATTCGCTGGGCTGAGTGCTGGGGCAGACAGCGTTGATGCGGATCTTGTGCGGGGCGAGGTCGAGCGCGAGGCTTTGGGTCAGGCCGATGCCGCCAGACATGGAGGCGGCACAGGCGCTGCTGTGTTCTAAGCCGTTTTTGCCGGAATGGGAGTTGATCTGAATGATGGTCCCGGACTGGTTCGGGATCATAGCGCGAGCGGCGGCCTGAGCGCAGAGAAAGTAGCCGGTGAGGTTGATGTCGATGACGGCCTGCCACTCGCTCAGGGGGAACTCAGCGATGTCGTGGACACGGACAATACCGGTGTTGGCGACGAGAATATCGAGTTTGCCGAAGGCGCGAACGGCTTCGTCGACCATTTCGCGGACATCGGTTTCGCTGGCGACGTTGGTCTGGGTTGCCCCCGTGCGTCGCCCTGTTTCGCGCTCGATGGCATCGGCGGCCTGACGGGCTTTGTCCAGATTGATGTCGGCGAGGAGAACGTCGCAGCCTTCGAGAGCAAGGCGCCGGGCCAGCGCTTCGCCCAGTCCTTGAGCAGCGCCGGTGACAATGGCGGATTTATTAAGCAGTCGCATGATGCCTTGCAGTTTCGCCGCCGGAGGGGTGGTTTCCTGCGTCAACAAGCAAAAACCTCACCCCGGAACTCCGTTCCGACCCTCTCCTTACTAAGGAGAGGGTGGCAGCTTGCTGCCGGGTGAGGTTTCTTGGCAGTGTTCCTAAAGCTCGCCGTCTTCCTCTTCTTCCAAAAATCGCTCGGCATCCATGGCCGCCTGGCAGCCGGAGCCGGCGGCGGTGATGGCCTGCTTATACACAGTGTCCTGGACATCACCGGCGGCGAAGACACCGGGAATATTGGTCAGCGGGCGACCCGGCTGGGTGATGATATAACCCTGGTCATCCATCGCCAGATGGCCCTCAAAGAGCTTGGTGTTTGGTGTATGACCGATGGCGATGAAGATGCCACTAGTCTCGAAGAACGACTCTTCATCCGTCTTCAGGTTGTGCAGGGTCAGGCCGGTCACTTTACCCGCTTCCGGGTCGTGGATCGCTTTAACGGCGCTGTTCCAGACAAACTCGATCTTCGGGTTGTCATAAGCCCGCTTCTGCATGATCTGGGAGGCCCGCAGCGTGTCCCGGCGGTGGATAATGGTCACTTTGGAGGCCATACGGGTCAGATAATTCGCTTCTTCCAATGCCGTGTCTCCGCCGCCCACGACAACCACTTCGCGGCCACGGAAGAAGAAGCCGTCACAGGTCGCGCAGGCAGACACGCCTTTGCCGTAGAGGGCAGTTTCTGTCGGCAGGCCCAGCCACTTCGCGGATGCGCCGGTCGTGACAATCACGGTCTTGGCCCAGAACTCTTTGTCGTCATCGGTCTTGATATGGAACGGACGCTGAGAAAAATCGACGGTCGCGACGTTCTCGGTCAGGAACTCCGCCCCCACCCGGCCTGCCTGCTGGCGCATCTGGTCCATCAGATCCGGGCCCATGATGCCATGTGCGAAGCCGGGAAAGTTCTCGACATCCGACGTGATCATAAGCTGCCCGCCCGGTAGGTTTGGAGCGCCGCCCTCGATCACGAGCGGACTCAGATTGGCCCGGGCAGCGTAGATCGCCGCCGTCAGCCCGGCGGGGCCGGAGCCGATAATCACGACATTGCGCGGCTCGGCGGCAGTGGAAGTTTCGTTAGGAATGGTCACGGAAAGGCCTCTTCTGTTTGCGTCTCTCATCGACAATAATTTGATCGCGGTCTATTTTAGCACAAGCGTATGATTAAAACAAACGGTCAGGCAGGGGGGTTCCCTTGACACGTTCTCGGGCTGTGTGCTATCGTCACCGTATGACTCTTGCTCCCGGACATGCCCGGCGACGTCTTCTGAGCGTCGTCCTGCTCACGCTGCTGCCCTGGCCGGCGGTCTGGCTCGGGATGTACAAGCTCGACAGCATTGTCTGGACATTCGTATTTTATCACGGCTGCTGCCTCCTGCCCACCGCCATCTGGGGACGCGATCTGTGGCGCGGCGCTCTGCGCTGGCCCACGCTCCGGCAGTGGGGGGCGCTGCTGATCGCAATCGCGGTCGCGCTGCCGATCACTTTGTTTATTTATAGTGAGCTGAGTAAAGACATTTTCAACGCATCCAGCCTGCGAAACGTGGTGACGGAGCGTGGTTTCCAGTCGGCCTGGCTGCTGCCGTTCGGCGTCTATTTCGTGGCGGTCAACGCGACACTGGAGGAGCTGTTCTGGCGCGGCGTGGTCCTGAACGAGCTGCGCGGCACCGGGGACACGATCTGGACAGTCGGCGCGGTCTGGACCGCGTTCACTTTTGCCGCCTGGCACTACCTCGTGCTGCGCCTGCTGCTGCGGCCCGGCTGGGCGGAAGTGACGGTGCTGGGGGTGCTTGGCGCAGGCATCTTTTTTGCCTGGCTGTACCGCCGGACCCACTCGATCATTGTCCCGATCCTCTGGCACGGCCTTATTTTTGATTTCGCCCTCGTCGCCGTGTTCCGCGCCGTGCTGCGAGGATGAAGTCGTTTCGACACGTAAAGGATAACTACTATGCTGCAGAAAACATTGGGACGGACAGGTCTTACCGTCAGCATATTAGGCGTCGGCGGGCATACTTACCCTGTCGGTGACGGGGCGGACGATTTTTGCACGCCGGACCAAAGAGCGGACTTGATTCAGAGGCTGGTTTCAGGCGGCGTCAACTACTTTGATACGACCTGGATGAATGAAGTCGAGCTGCTGGCCGATTCGTTCCGCCGGGCAGCAGTCAAGATTCAAGTCCAAGTCTCCATGCAGTATGTCGACGGCATCTCCGACCCGCGCTGGCGTCAGAACCTGCGGAGCGAATTGGAAAAGCGGCTTGAAGTCATGGGGTACGACAGGGCTCCTTTGTTCATCATGGGTGTCGGCAACGAGCGCCCGCCTGTGGCAGAAATCGCGGCAGCTTGCGAGGCGATGCAGGCGCTGAAAGCGGAAGGACTGATTCAGAATATCGGTCTGAGCTGCCATGAGATCAGTGCATTTGACCGCATCGCCGATGTCATCGAAGCCACCGATCTAGTGGACTACATGATGATCCGATACAACTGGAAGTATCCGCAAGCCGGTACACGCCTTCTGCCGCTTGCCAAGCAGCGGAACATCGGACTTGTCGCGATGAAAGTCTTCTGCTGGGACTGCGGGCCGGACAATTGGGGCCGCCGTATCAGTGTCTTCGAGCCGGTTCAGGCCGGTCAGCCCCCCATGCTTCCCGCTCCGGGACAGCCGATGAACGCTGCCCAGCGGTCCCTGCTGTGGTGTCTCCACTCGGCTCCATTCGCCACAACCGTTCCTTCGATCAATGCTCCCTGGGAAGCGGAGCAGCTTTTGCAGGCAGTCGCAGGCCCATTCCCTACCGATCTAACCGCCGACTTCGACCTATTCCGTGATCGCCTTTACGACCCCGAAGAACTCGGCCTGCTCGCCGCCGGGGCCGAAAGCGCCGCCATTCGAGACCGGGCCAGTCGTCTGCAAAGTCAGCTTTGAGCTGTACAGAAACTCAGAACGGGCGACTGAAATCGCGGCAACAAGTACGCGAAACCTGCCTTTTGCACTGGCAACCTGGAAGGCGCGAGTTCTTTATCAGAACTTTCCATATGAGTCCACGCAGGTGGACTTTGTGCTTTTGTTGCCGCGACTTCAGTCGCCCGGCACACCTTCGGTCACTTCTGGTAGAAGCGAACGCGGTGTAAACGGGTATCATGGAAACCAAGATAAATCGAGGTTTCTATGTGGCTCGGCATTCTCTCCGGTCTTTATGCGATCCCTGCTCTTCTTGTCCTGCTGTTCAGTGCCTGGAAAACTGCGTCGGCAGTGCGCCGCCATGAGCAGTTTCCGTGGCCCTGGCTGACACTGATCGGGCTGATTTTGTCGGGCCGCTGGTGGATGCGGCTTCTTCGCAGACATGATCCTGATGAGCCGAAGCCGCTGACACCAACTTGTCGCGGAACTGCCATCGGACTGGGCGGGGTCAAGCTGGAATGGGAGCAGTTCGGGCCGGATGATGCCCCGGCCATTTTGCTGAGTCACGGCTGGTCTCTGACCCATGACACGTGGTATTACCAAAAGAAAGCACTTTCGGGTGAGTTCCGGGTGATTGTCTGGGACCTGCGCGGGACGGACCGCTCGGAAGCCCCTGCGGACCGCGATTACTCGATGGAAGCGATGACTGCCGACTTAGCCGCTGTTTTTGAGACCACGGAAGCAGGCAGACACCCAAGCGGATGCATTCTTGCTGGGCATTCTGTCGGCGCGATGCTTCTGCCCCTGTTCGCTTCCCAATATCCTGAACTGATGACACAGGTGCGCGGCCTGGCACTGCTGGGCGGGACCGACTCGCCGCTGCTGGAAACCATGTGGGGACGGCAGTGGCTCGTGCCCATGCGCTCATGGTTCTGGGAGCCGCTGGCCCGGACAATGGGCGCTTTGCCTGCGCCGTTTCAAGGGTTCGTCAAGCTGATTTGGCAGATGGGCTCGGTCCATGCCGGCTTGATGTTTGGCACCAATGCTGGCGGCGAAAGCCGGGGTCAAGACGATCTGGTCGCCCATCACTGCGCCGATTTCTCGATGCGGGCAGCAGGTCTCGGAGCGCTGGCCTGCTTCGCCTTCGACGCCCGCTCCGATATGCCCGCGATCACTGTCCCGACCCTGATACTAACCGGCAGGAACGACCGGAACATGCCGCCCGAAACACAGCAGGCAATGGCCGGTCGGCTAAGATGCCCCGAGCTGGTTTTGCTGGATAACTGCGGCCATTTAGCCCTGCTGGAATGTCATGCCGAGGTCAGCACAAAGCTCAGAGAGTTTGCCCGGCGCTGTCTGGAAGCGGCAAGATAGAAGAGTAGGGACCTGATTTTCATAACTGCAAATATGCTACAATGGACAAATAGTTTCGATCTATTCAGGTGTCAAGATGCTTTTCTTCGGCACTCTTCGTTGAGCGAGGAAGAACTATGAAAAACCCGTTGATCGCTTTGCTAATTTGTGTCTGTTTCCTTGGTTTCCTGTTCTCCAGGGAATGTCAGGCAAAACCTTCTTCTGTAAAACATCACCACATCTATCAGTTGATGTTCGTACCTATTGGATTGACGAAGCCAATAACGAGGCTGCCAAAATGCGGGTGGCAAGTGGATAAACCGGGCAATCCGAATCCGGTTTACAAATCGCTACATGAGGCGGGCCTGCTTCTTTGGGTAAGCCATCTGCCCAAAGGCACAGAAATCCAATATGTGAAGCCCTCTTGTGTTACGGCAACCGATCCTGAAGAAGGGGTTCCTGCCTTCGCCCATATCTGCCGTAGCAGAGGTTTGATTTTTAATGACAATCTCCCTATGATCTGAGCCGCTGTGCAAGCAATCCAATGAAGTACTGCGCCGGATGTCGTCAGTCAGTGCTGCAGAACTTTGTGTTTATCGGTATCAGCTTGAGTGAAGTAACTTTAATCACTTCAAAGTGCGGGCGAAAAATGCATCGACCAGCGCGATATTTTCCGGCGTGAAGAACTGACTTCCCCCATGCCCGGCACCGGGAACCACCTGGAGGGTAACATCATCGCTGGCGGCTTTTAGCTTCTCATAGAAATGCCTGCTCTGGGAGATCGGCACGAGCGGGTCCTGGTCGCCGTGCTCGATCAAAAATGGAGGCAGCCCGGCGGTCACGAACTGAAGCGAGCTTGCATCTGCGGCAAGCTTCGGAGCGATTGGGTCGCCCAGATACTGGCGGATATAGTTCAGTCCATCGGGATTGGTATAGTCTTTCCGAAAGTCCGTGCTGAGATCCGTGGGACCATACCAATCGAGGATCGCCTGAATACGGCTCGACTGATCCTGCCAGCCGCCCTTGCCTT
>JBPBQB010000134.1:0-13238 GCA_050954545.1 Janthinobacterium lividum
ACGCGCGTTCCTGGTCAGCGGCTGTCGGAAGGCGGCATTCCGGGCCAGCGCAGCGGCTCGTTCTCGGTCCGCCAGGATAAGAACGCGGTCAACGTCTTGCCGGCGGCCACAGGGCATTATGATTTCACGCTCATTTTGCCAAGTGGGGATCTGACGCACACGGCGACGGCGGTTGTTCATACCAGCTTCGACGATGAAAACCTGAACGTCGCGCCTGATGCACTCGTGCGGGGCGGACGCAATTTCGCGCTGTTCCAGCCTTCACCTGGGGGGGACTTGACCGATTGGACGTACTCGTAACCGCTTCCCGTTGCGAGTCCAATATCTGACTGGACCTATGTCTGAACACTGTAGTTCACCTAGTGAACTTTGAATACTGAGATTGAGGAGAGACGACCGATGGACAATCCTGAAGAAACGAAGCCGGACCCTGTGAAGATCTGCAAGAACTGCAACTATCACCATCCCATTTCGACTGACAAAGAAGGCGTGGAGATCAATACTCCGCGCTGCCCGGCCTGTTATGCCCACTACAATAAGGTGATGACTCATAAAGCGCCGGTTCCAGAGCCCAAAGACGACGCTGCGGAAAAAGCACCAGAGGAAAGCACGGGAGGCGAAAAAGCGCCAGCGTCACCAACCGTGGAAGAAGCCTCAACCAAAGACGATTAGGCCGCGCCTGAGCAGCAAGTTAAAGTCGAAGAAGCCACTGTGGACCAGAAGCCGGCAGATCAGACCGAAGATGAAGCCGGGAAGGCTGTCCCCGAAGTGAAAGAAGGAGCGGCCGCAAATTGAAGACAATCACGATAGAAGTTGGATTTTTCGACTCCGAACCGGTCTTGATGGACGCGAAGGTTCTTGCCAAGTATCCGGACTCGTGTAAGGCCGTGCTCGAAGTCAAGCATGAGCGGCTGACCGCCGGGATGGTATTGGCAGCAGACGCCGCGCTGAACCGTCGCCGTGAACTCTTCCAGGAAACCTTTGACGGCACATTGAAGCCGGGGGTTACGGAAGGCTTTGCCTATGCCCGCGCCGTGGAGATCATCCTCAAGGCGGCGAAGGAGTGGACATACCGGAAGAAAGACGGAGAGCTGATCGCGACCACAACCGATCTCACGGAGGAGACTGTCATGGAAGTTTCCCCGTCCATCGTCAGCGTGATTGCATCCCGGATTGAGTATCCCGCTATTCCCACGCCGGCTGAGGTGAAGGCGCAGGGGGAAGGTTAGACGCTATTCATGTGGAGTTCGTGAATAGCGGAGGCAAGGTTCCCAAGAACGCCTGCGACATTTTTCTGCTTTGGTGGAGAGCGACGGAATGTGGGGATTGGGCAGGTGTACTAGACGCACCACTCACACAGGAAACGTATCTGGCGGCGCTGATGCTTCGGCGATGTCCTGCACTCAGGCACCAAGCGAGGTGAATCATCGCCGCTTTTTGCTGAGTATTTTAATTGATTTTAGCTGAGGATTTTAACTGGCGTTCCGGCAACTTTTTCAGGTATCATGTGTCTGATGTCAACAGAGGATACAGATATGCTGACCGTTCCGCAAGCGGCAAAGGAATTAGGAGTCACGCAAGGCTCCGTTCGTATCGCAATTTACGAAGGCCGCTTACCAAGTGTCGAGATGTATGACCGCAAGCTAATTGCTCAGGCTGATTTAGATGCTTATAAAAAGCGGTCTCAGCCAGACGGTGTTAAGAAGGTGGGTAGGCCGCGTAAAGCACAAGAAACACAGGCAGAGTGAATGAGTCTACCCTCACCTGAAAATCCTGTAGGCGCTTCCTCTGGTCGTGCTGAAAATCCTACGAGTGCTGCCTCTGGCCGCGTTTCCCCACTTGCTTTTGTCGTAAATCGAGTTAGGACTGATAAAGACGTTCATGCAGGATTGTCCACTCTAAAACGTGTGCTTATTCAGCTTGCGGTTAGCATTATATCCTTTGTAGCAGCGACAGGCGCAGCGTATATAGTAGAGTTGTGGCTTCACTGCCTTGAGGTCGCTGCGGTGGCACACGGCGTTCCGGTTCCACCTCTCTTTGATACTATATTTCCTTATGTAACTGGCTTGCTTTTTTTCGGGCTCTCTTTGATTGCTACGGTTAAAGCTTTTCAAGAGGCGTGGCATTTAGGACGTTCTCATTCGCCGGAGGAAGGCCATGACGTAAGCAAGAGCGTGGTAAAACCTGCCCTTGCGCCTAAATCCGAAGCGTCTGGACCGGGAAATCGGGCGGAGCGCCGTCGTCAAAACCGTCATTAATGCAGGACACTAAAAATGCCATAATTGGGGTATAGTGTATGTAATTGCATTCGCAGGAATGGGGTCCAATACCATGAGAAAATCAATTTACACCTTTGACTATCTAATTTCTTTGGGCCTCGCTACGACCGGATTTTTGTTCGGTAGCGGGACACTGTTCTTGGCGGTCACCTGGCTTCTTTCTTGGTCGCCCCCGGTTTTTTGGCTTCTCACCCCTTTTCTGCTTTTTATGGCTTTCCTAGAATGGGTCGTCTTAGTACTGATGATGGAGTCGGTACGGGGCCAGTTGCTAAAGAAAGGGCTAACGCCTTCGTTTGCGTGGCGTATTCTTTGGAAGACAGCTTGGGCGAGCTTAAGGATTTGGGAGTTGGCCTTTATAATCCTTGCGGGTTATCCGAAACAAGTCTTTAGCACTAAGCGCCGCAGTTCTTTGTCAAAGACTTCAACGAGGCATCGGTTCTCCATGCAGCCTATTCAAGATCGAGTCAATCGAGAGTTTGTGGGAATGTGTTACTGACACGCATTGTGCTAGGTAATAAAGCCTGTATCTAAGTCGGAAACAACCCGCAGAACAAAATATATGAAGACAAAAAAGACGCCTCCTGTTTAGGAGCCGTCTTTTTTGTTGACTATCTTTTTTTACGAAGTTTTTGTAGTTTGGCTATTTCTTCGGCAGTTGTGCGACCTAACGAAAAACGGGGCTGTATCTCAGGTGCGAGCCGAAGAACATCTGACACTAGAATGGTTGGCAAATCGTATTTTGTTCCACACTCAGGACATGCTTCGGTACCTGTCAAAAGGACATGCTTACAGCGCAAACAGTGATAGCCGCTAAACATGCCAGCCCACGTTTCATGGGAAACGAATTCACCTTCAATCGTTTCCAGATATTTCTTCATCTCGTTCACCCTTAAAGTATACCAAAATGCCAGAAGAAAACAATAATCCAGGTGGCGTCTTCGGAAGCACAGCAAGCCTCAACGCTGGCTCAGCTCTCGAAGCTGTGCAGGCCGAAGAGATTCAGCGTCTTCAGGCACAAAATGAAAACTTGAACGCAGGGACGGCGGGCGATATGGGATCTGCTGGTCCGGAGCTGATGGAGACGTCCACGCCGGAACCGATCCCGCCTACGCCTTCCTCTTCGCCGCGCCGCCGGTCCCCTGACGTCCAGCGGCGCGAAGATCTAAGGACCCAGGCTTCCGCAAGCCGCGCTGAAGCCGCTCGTCAACAAGCTGAGCGCCAGGCGTTAATGACGGAAGCTGCCCGTGTGCGACTTCAGCGTGTTGCTGTGACAAGCAATGGGGGCTTTGACACGAGCGCGGCCAATGCCCGTGCGGCCAATCGACATCCAGGATTTGCGATTCCTGACTCCGATGTTGGGGTAACCTCATCGGCTCCGAAAGATGCCAACGCGAATTTCGATCCATTTGTTTATGACGAAGCTCTTCATGCTCAGCGCCTTCAGACTGCAGGAGACACACCGCCCGAAGGCGGTTGGGGCATACCAGATAATAACACTCCTGAAGATCCCTCATTTGCTCGTGTTGGTGCACCTTCATTTAACGAAATGAAATACGGACCGGCACAAGGAACCGACAGAACGAACGGCTTCGCTTCTCGCATGAATGACTCCGATGCACCTTGGGCGCGTGTCGGTGCAGAAGCACCGCCTCCACCTCCCCCGGAAGCGCCTTCCGAGCCGCCCCCTTCAGGAAGCAGTTCCGGTTCGCGTCGCTCCTCTCGGCCCCGCTATGCCAATGCTCAGGAAGCCCGTGACCTCGACAAGCTGCTTCGCACGGGACTGGAAGACGAGTACGCTCAGGCCGGGCGTGTCCCCGAGATCGGCGGTAAAGGCTTCAAGGCTGAGCTCGATGCACAGCGCATGGAAGCCGAACTGATTGCCCCCGAAGAGCCGACGGCATCCAGCCCGTATGCTGACGCGATGAAGGCCAAGTCGGCCATTACGGAAAATCTCCGAAATGACTACGCGTCTCGGGGCGACTTCAGCAAAATTGGGACTGCTGGGTTTAAAGCGGAAGTCAAAGCCGCAGAGATCAGCCAAGGGTTTCAAGAACCCAAAGGACGCGGTTTTGCCGGGGCTGTTGGCCGTATTCAGGAAGATCTCAAAACGCCTTTTGGGCCCCTTCAGTACGCGTATGGAGCCGGCGAATTTATCCAGGGCGCGACTCGGGACTATGCCGCCAACAACAGCGGTCAGTACCTGACACCTGAGCAGCAGCAAACCGCCAACGCCGGCTTATTGCCTGGGATCGGCAGCCTGGTCGGCACTGTGGCCGGCTCTGTCATTCCGGGGCTGGGCTCCTGGGCAGGATCACTTGTCGGAGGCGGAATAGGACAGGGCCTTCAGACGATCATCGGTGCAGGCGCGGAACGTGAGCAATCCGTTCGGCAAACGTCCGAAATCTACGGAGCAGCGACCGGCGCTTCGACAGACGCTCTGAAAGAGTTTGCCGATACTATCAGAAGCACTAACGCTGCGACTAAAGAGATGCAGACGGCCTTTACCACGATGGCAAATGCGGGCCCTGGCATTGGCAGCGGAACTCTTTCAGGCGCGGCGTTCATGTCCGGCGCACTCGGAGAAAGGTATAATCCCGCGCTATCGGGGTTGACCCGTGCGGTTTCCAGCGATCCGTTGATGCGTTCGCTTCAGCCACGCATCAATGCGACTGGCGGCGATCTTGGGGCTGGGGCGCTCGGTAATATTGCCATTGCCGAAGCCTTCTCAGGCGACTGGGACGCTTCCAACGGCGCGGCGACACTTGCGGAAGGCTCTTTAACCAACCATCAGTGGGCGGCAGACACAAACCGCAGCAATAGCCTTTCAAGCGCAGCGGGTCTCGTGCGCGATCTCACGCCACTTGGCATCGTGACGCATCCGTTTCAATCAGCACAAGACTGGGCGGCACAGGGGCGTCTTTGGACGGGACAAGACCCTCAGTTCCAGCCCGGTGCCGATGCGACGAAAGCTAAGATCGCGGCGGATAGAACCGCCGCCTTCGGCGTTTACACCGCCGCCGCCAGTGCTCAGGAGGTTGCTCAGTCCGGCATGGGGATGGCCGGAGCGCGAATCGACATCGCTCAGAACACCGGCGCGTCGGCAGCGCAAATGTCTGGCTTGGCCGCCACTCTCAGCCAGTCCGCTCTTTCTTCCCAAGGAGCGCTGACCGGGGCAGCCTCCGCCGCCGATGCCTATATCGCCGCGCATCCTGAACTGGACGCCGCCTCACGCCTGAAGATCCGCACGCAGGCAGATTCTAATCGGACCACGGCGCTGACCGATCAAGCGGCAGCCGCAAAAGCAACCCGGTCTGCATTCGAGATGGGCCTTCAGGAAGATGAATCCGCCTATGGCCGCACAATGGCAGGCGAGGAAGGCAGACTCACGCGCGGTCTGCTGTCTGGCCGGCGCTATGACCAGCTCCAGGGCGATGAAAACGGCATCGTTTCCTCAGAGCAGGTTCGCGCCCGTCAGCTCCGCGTCAGTGCCTACAATCCGATCAACAGCCCGGCTGAGCGTGACCAGATGCTCACGCGTGCCACGGAGATGGAGACGAACTCGGCGCAGCAGCAGTACGGCTTCAAAATGGCCGGCTATGCCCAGAACGTCGCGCAAGACGATCAGAGGATCGGAGCCGCTGGTCTCAGGGTTACCCAGGCGCAGATCACCGGTGGCCCGCAGGAGGTCTACACGGCACGCGGCACGGAGCTTGAGGCTTACCGGGCCAAGATCGCCGAATTAGGCCGGGAACTGGCTGCGGGCGGGATGACCGTCGATGATCGGATCGCCAAAGAGCGTGAGCTCACAAGCACCCGCCAGCAAGTGGCTCAGGCAACCGATCAGCGCCAGCAAGCCTACTTCAGCGATCAAGCGCACCTGGTCACCACCCAGACCCAAACGGCGGAAGTCGGCCTGGACCGGGCGCTGCGGCGCGGCGGCAACGCGGCCTTCGACGACAAAATCCTCGCGCTGAACCTCGATGCTCAGACCAATGCCCAGAACAAGCTGGACTTCGATAGGCGCAACACGCCCGGCAACACGCAGCGCCTCTTGGACGATGAGCTGGTCGTGAAGCAGACCGCCGAAGCATCCCAGGAGTCGTTTGACACCCGGAACAATTACCGCCCCACGAGCGCCTTCTCGCGCCAGATGGCGAATGACCAGACGGCGTTCCAGGTCGCCCTCGAAGCGCCCTATATTCGGGGCGGGGCGGAGTCGGACCCGCTGACACGCGGCAACGCCGTTATCAAAGACATCCGTCAGGACATGGCGCAAAATGAAGCCAACCGGCTCAAAGGGCAGCGGGACGGAAGCTGGACCGACGACAACGAGACGGACTATTCCCAGCATCGCAACCAAGACAGCCTGCAGCTTGCCGGCATGGAGCGAGAAAAGCGGTTTGCGCTCTTCAATGCAATCCCAAACACGATCATCGGCGGCGGAGCGATGGGGAATTCAGTATCCAGCTTTTCGTTCGATGCCTTGACCGCCGCCTATGCGCCGAATGAGCTGCAGGGCTCCTGGGGACCGCCCAAAGTCTCGCGTGGCGGCTCGGTCCCCGGCTCTCTGCCCGGCAACAGCTACGACGGCTTCCAGCAGCATGCCGCCGCCCCGCAGGCAAGCACCCTGACAACCGCCCTTCAGACGCTCGCCCACGGCCTCAATAATCAGCAGATGACGGTGATCATGCAGCAGGTGCTCCAAACGTTGCAGCGGATCGAAGCCGGAGGGCGGCAGAAACTTCCGCCGCAGAACGGGCCGCGCAATAGCTCACTGGGGGCAGCCGCTCAGTCGCTCGGGCAAAGCGCAAACACCAATCGGCCCAGCCTCACGCGCTGAGAGGCACTCATAGAAGAGGCTGATAGAAAGATAAGCCATGTCATTTCCGGTTGCACAGCTTCGGGTCTACAATCCGAAGGACTTCTTTGGCAGCGTGGACTTTGAGGGGGCACACGTCACCTGGGACTTGTTCTCGCTTTTTGGTTCCCCTGGCTCAACGTTCTCCGGACTCTGCCCAGATCCGTCCGGTGATTACCTGATTCAGTATCCGCAGAACATTCCGCTGGATGCAGGCACGGCGCAGTGGACGCCCGGCAGCGCCAACGCCGCGCCGTATGCTCAGGGCAAAGACGTCACCACGCAGAAGCTGTTCCTGCGGTGTGCTCCGACCACGGCCAGCCCGGCCTTCGACACCACGCTCAATTACATGCGCCCGGCGGATGAAGGCTTCTTCTGTCAGCTCTACCGCGCGGCCACGACGACCGGAACGCTCTACCTGCATCTGTGCGGGGGGCGGGACAGCGGGACGCCGGGACTGCGGCTCGCCATTGAAGCAGGAAGCCCGATCCGGCTGCAGCTCTCGCTCGACGACGATGCGACCTGGACCGATGTCGACACGGCCAGCCTTGGAGAATCCGAAGGGTACTTGACGTGTACGGGAAGATACCTCACCGTCGACGTGCTTTCCGAGTGTGACCCGGACTGGACCAGCTCTGCGGATTCGCCGTTCCCGCCGCCCGGCCAGGTGTGCGTTACCCTGAACGGCACGGCAGTTCTGACCTATGCCCTGTCCAGCCTGCCGGCAGGAGCGCTGCGGATCACGGGAAGCACGGGGGCCTGGGCGCTGCTGTCCTACGCCCAGAAATTGTTCACAGTCAGTGTGGCCGCCGGCCTGCCTAATCAGATTCGCGCTGAAGCGTTCCAGGGAACACCAGACACCTTCGTCTCTGGCTACCAGCCCTACCCGGATATGGCGGCGATCACGGTGACGGTGGCAAACGGCGCTGCGGGGACCGGCGAAAACGTGATGCAGGTCCTCGCCGGCAGCCAGGCCTCGGCGGCTCTCGCGATCACGACGCCTGCGGACGGTCAGGAAACGGTCAACGGCACGGTCTATGCCAAGCGGACCTGTTTTCTGTCCGCGCTCGAAGCCAACTGGCCGTCGGTGCAGACCGCGCCTAATCCAGACGCAGCGTACACGGCCTATGAGCCGATCTATGCGCTATGCGAACCGTTCTTCGACCAGGGTTCGCGCATGGTGCGCCGCCGGGCCGTCTGCATCTTCCAGGCACAGGACAATTCCTATGCGCCCGGCTCCGTCATTCCGGCGGCCCGTGCGGCGGTGCTTCTCATGGGGGATGTGAATGACCCCGCCCTCACGCCCGTTCTGACCGGCTGGACAGCCATCGCCGCGCTGAACGGACAGGAATGGCAGTGGGTGGACTGGCAGAAACATTTTGCGGTCATCATCGAGGACCGGCACCGCAAAGGCGACGAGGACCAGGCCGCCTGCCTGCATATGGAGCCGTTCGATTATCAGGCGCATTACCTGCCGGTTCGGAAGTGTCACTACAAGCTCGGCGTCACCGATGACTGGATGACGGGTTTCCCGGATGTGGACCGCGCGGGTCAGCTGGCGGGCGGCGGCACGTTTGAGGGCTATTACCTGGGCGGCGGCACGGCGCAGGAACCCTTGTGGCAGCCGGCCCCGGATGAAGCGGTGAACAACTTCCTCCTGAAAGTGCTGGAAGTCTCAGGCGAAGAGGAAATCCTGCCGGATGGAAGTCAGCAGATCCAGCCGATGGTGCTCGGCGATTCCCCGGACGGCCATGTCGTCTATACGCCCCTGCCGGCAGGCGTGGCCTCCGCGTTCGTGAAGCCAGGGCAGACGCTCTCGGAGCTGGGGCTTGCCAGTGTCCGCAGCTTTGTCCTGAATGACTTTCTCAAGGGAACGCTGCGGACGTCGGCCACTTTGTCTCATATCCGGTCTCCAATAGTTATTGAAGGGTTAGGGCTAAGCGGCAACGTGCTGGTCGGCGTGGCGGCGAATGAAGCGCTGGGCGGCGGGACAAGCGCCGATCCCACGGTGCCGGGCTCCGTCGCCACGAACGTGCCGTATGTCAACATCTCGCGCCGGAACTCTTCGCCGGAAGTCGTCGCGCGGGCCGTTGCCGTCGCAGCGGTCACCATGGGCTTTCCCAGCATTGGCGCTCAGGGGACGCTGGGCTACCTCGATCCCGGCCTCGACGTGCTGAGCGTGATCACCATCACCGACCCGTACACGATGGGGTCTGCCGGTGCCGTGCCGTTTTGGACCAATTCGCTGCGGCATCTCGTCGACGGAACAAACCCGGAACATCGCCTCGGCGAAACGTCGTTTTCCGCGCGGCTTCTCGGACAGGCCGGATAAAGACGTATAGGACTTATGATGTAAAGGAGTTATAAGGATTACCATGCCAGCCGTTATCTACCCCGCCTTTGAGCAGCTTCTGCTGGACCTGTTTCTCAGCAAAGTCGCTGCGCCGACCACCCTCTACCTGGGCCTGGCCGCAGGCACGACGGAGATCGGCGCGACCGATGGAAACGGCCATGCCAGCGGATACGTGCGTCAGGCCGTTGCCGTCAGCGGCCTGAGCGACGGCGCAGGCGGCGGGGGCTATCAGCTTACGTTTCCCACCGCCGCGTTTCCGGCGTTCACGGCGGTCCCTAACCCCAACGGCGCAACCAACTGGTTTATCAGCAGTGCATTGACCGGCGGGACGCTGTACTTCTCGGGACCGCTCAATCCTGCGGTCGTCACGGGCAACCTGACTGTTGCGATTGCCAGTGGCAGCCTGCAAATCACCCTGCCGTCCGCGATCAGCTCACAGTTTATGGTGGGCGACATTTTGGCGCTTGGCAGCACCTGCGCGGGAGACTTGGAATATGCCGGGATCGTCTCGCTCGGCACCGTGTCGGGCGGCAATCAAACCGCACAAGTGTCCGTGCCGCCGGGATCCCAGGGCTTTGCCCACGCGCATCCCGTGGGCGAAGCTTACTCGCGGGACGGAGCAACCCGGATCTACACAGTCGGATTTGTCGAGACTGTCTCCGCCGCGCTGCAGCTTCTTCAGGGATAACTCGAAATGGCCTTTTCCGCACAGTCCCCTAGTCTGACAATCGGCGGCGGCTCCGTCACCCTGCCTGCGCCTCATGGATCCAACCCAGGGGCGTCCCTCTCGTTTTCCATCCCCGCCAGCAGCCTGCCTAATGGCAACTGGCTCGAATGCCAAGTCTACGGGACGAGCGGCACTTACATCGACAATTCGGGCAACACCCAAACGGTCACAGGAAACGTCGGTTTTGAGTATGGTACAAAGTCGGGGCTGGACTATGGCGGGGGCAATACTACTGCTACCAACTATATTAATGCTGCGCCGTATGACATTGATGCGCTTACCGGCAACACCACTATCAGCGGCGGCGGCAACTTTCTCACTCCGGTCGCTTACAACACCATCTCGGGCATCCAGATGGTGCTTACGGGACTGCCGGTCGCTCAGTGCCACGCCGATCCCAGCAAACAAAATAATGCGGCGACTTCAAGCGCGACGAGTTACTCCTGTCCAGGGAAAAGTTTAGCATTCGGCTGGAGCGTGATTGGAAATGCGCTTTCCTGCGTGAGTTCCAGCGGCGCAGCGGTGGCCTTTACGCAGGGCACCACGTTCCAGGCCAATAACTTCCAGTTTGTTGCTGCTCAAAGTACGCCCGATGTTTCGGATACCTATACGCTGACGGTCGAGGGACCCGGCGGCGATATTGTCACCTCTACCTGCTCGATCACTGCCGTTCCGCTCTCGGTCACGCTCTCGGTCACGCCCGCCTCAAATGGCAACCCGCCTCTCCTGACCTGGACAAGTAATGGGGCAGGCGGCATCTATATTCGGATGCAGTATCCCGGCAGCAGCAGTGTCCAGTCTCTGTATTATAGTTCGGTTGATCCCCAGGGGCGATTAGAACTCTATGCAAATTCAGCAGTGTCTGTCGCGAACTATGTGGACAGTGGCAACAGCCTCCCGCTGTCGGGATCGGGGGACCTCACCCAGATACTGCAAGGCGATACCACCTTTCAGAATATCAATTTTATCGTAGATGCGTATGAGAAATCTTATCCGCCGCCTAGTAATCAGCATAGCACGGCGACAAGCGGCTATTTTCCCTGTACAGTGCAGCCAAACCAGACACCCATCACGCGCACGGCCACGGCCACGCTTACGGTGGGCACGCCGCAGGACAGCAGCGCCGCCCGGCTAAAAGTCACGATTGGCAGATCGCTGTCTGGTCCAGCTATTCCGCCGGCTTCAACTCAGGCAAGTGCGTCGACTTCGTTTTTCCTAAACACCGACGGCCCGCACCGCCCTCTCGCCGCCAAAGCCGACGCCCTCAGCTCGTCCACCGCGCTCGGCTATTACAGCAACGACGCCGGCCACAGCTTTTTATCAGGGGTCATCGACAACGATCCGACGTGCGCGGACATCAGCCTTTTGGTAGATCGGGCCCGGAATAGATTTCTCGCAGTTTACAGCAAAGGCGCTTCGGGCAGTACGGCCCTGTACTCGGCTGCCGGACCAATCACCGATGGATTTACGCCCGACGTTGCCCCGGCAGCTATCAGCGGGATCACCGGAAGTTACAGTATCGGCGCTCAAAGCGACACAAATCGCTTGCTGTACACACTGGCCTACCTGAGCGGCGGCAACCTCGTCTGCGCGGAAAGCGGGGACGGCGGCCAGAACTGGCAGGTTCAGGGGACGTTAGCGTCCGGAGTCGACTTTACCAGCTCAGGCCGACCCGGACTGACGTTCTTGAAGGAAGCAGTATTCGCGGCCTGGTCTTCTGGCAACACGCTGGAGACGGCCATGTCCATTGACGGAGGCATGAACTGGACACCTCCTATAACAGCGGCGAGTGCCGGCCCGTATTCCGGGGTGTCGCTTCTCGGCTGGCTAGGTATGCTCTACCTACTCGCCTTTTCGGGATCTCCTGCCGTGCCTGTGCTACTGATGAGCGAAACGCTGGGTTCTGCCTGGACGCTTAGTACCGGAACGCTGCCAGCGGGTCTCAGTGCTCCATCCTGCATCGGCGTCCTGCCGGAGTCGTCGCAGCTTCGCCTGGGCTTGGGCTATCATTCTCTCGATGATGGGCAGATCTGGCTAGCGAACTGAGACAAGAATTGGAGGCGGGGGGTTTTCGCGCGAAAACTCAAACCGAGATCCCCAATTCGTCATCCCCCTGAATTGCGGGATTTTCGACGACAATATGCCGCCAGGTATAGCCAAGTGCGATCTCCCTGACTGCGGTGAAGGAAACGTCGTAAAGCATCGCGAGCGCGAGACGCCTCTCAGTTTCATTCCGGTCGTCTTTTGCCAGCAGCGCCGTCTTGATCGCCCTGACCTGCTCTTCCGTCAGCTTCGCACGGGTGATCTTCTGAATTTGATTCTTCTGGACCTGGTTTGTCGGCGCTTCCTCACCCTTCCCCTTCGCTTTGACTGCTGAATCTTTTCCCCGCTTCCAGACCCGTGGCCTGCCGGCAGGGCCGCTCCCCGTAAGCTGATCCCCTGGACTGAAACGGCGCTGGCTAGCAAGGTCCGCCTCGGCCAGAGCGACGTATTTCAATGTCATCTTCAGATCCGTGTGCCCCATGATCTCTTTGAGCGCATAGACCTGGCCGCCCCCGCGCAGGAACGAAACGGCAAAGCTGTGCCGGAAGGTGTGAGCGCTGCACCGAACGCCGGTGATCCCCGCTTTCTCTTCCAGCCGGCCAATCATATCCCGAAGACCAAAGCGGCTGAGGTGATCACCTTTCGCCGAAGCCCGCTCCGACGGGAAGAGAGGCGCGTCCGCATCCACCGGCTTGCCGCCAAGGTACGTCCAGAGGGCTTTTGTCGACCGCTGCCCGAAGTAGATTGTGCGCTTTTTGCCGCCTTTGCCAAGAACGGTGATGCGCTTCTCCGTGAGGTCCAGGTCCTGATGCTTCAGGCCGCAGAGCTCACTGGCACGAACGCCGGTGTCGACAAGCAGCATGATCATAGCTTCATCGCGGCGCGGCTGCTGGGTCTGCCGGCAGGCGGCAAGGATCGCTTCGACCTGGTCCGGGGTAAAGGGCTGGATCTGGTCCGCGCGGCAGACGGGGCCGCTGA
>JBPBQB010000200.1:0-13201 GCA_050954545.1 Janthinobacterium lividum
CACCCACAATCATTTTGACTTCCGCGGTCAAAGCATTCACATTGCGGTCGATACTGGCTTTCGTGTGACCGATAATATCATAAAGCGTCAGTGAACCCGCTTGCTCTTCGGAGTAGTCGAGCATCTCCCGAAAGGCGACATTGGTCTTAAGAACTTTCTTGGTGACCGGATCAAAAACGTAGATCCCATCCATCGCCTGATCCACGACGGCCTGCAGCTCTTCCTCGCTTTGGCGCAGTGCTAGTTCGGTCTGCTTGTGCTCTGCAATCAGGCGTTCTTTTTCTGCCAGCAAGCCTTCCTGCTGGGCCACCAGTTGTTTTTGGAGGACTGCACGTCCGTTCAGCTCAATGCGATCGATGACTTGCCGTGCCAGCATCTTCAGTATCGCCTTTTGCTCATCGGTCAGGATACGCGGCTGTCGATCAATAACGCAGAGCGAGCCAAGGGCATGCCCTTCCGTCGTCACAAGCGGTACGCCCGCATAGAACCGGATGTAAGGATCGCCTGCCACGAAGGGATTATCCGCAAAACGCGGGTCTGCGGCAGCGTCCGGGACAATGAACAGCTCCGGCTGCTGGATCGCATGGCTGCAGAACGAAAACTCTCGCGCTGTCTCGCAAACATCTAGACCCACGCGGGACTTGAACCATTGCCGATCTTCGTCGACGAGGCTGATGAGAGCAATAGGAACATCGCAAAGGCGAGCCGTAAGGCAAGTGATGTCATCATAGGACTCCTCCTGCGCCGTGTCCAAGACCATCAAGGTGTGAAGAGCAGCGATGCGGTCCGCCTCCGTGCCAAACGGATCAGGTGATTGTCGAATCCCAAATTGCCCGTTGGGGGCGACGGAGTTTTGAAGGCGAGCAAAGGGTGGCATTGGATTCGGTATAGCTTTCTATGATAAACTTTTTTCTGAAAAACTTGCCTTTATTAGGTTCGGTCGCGACTACGTTTTTCGTTAGGTGACCATAGATTACTATTCCTTTAAATCGTACACTTTTTTACTTTATTCCAGTATTTTTCTTCAATCCATCGTATAATCAGTGTAGGCCATAGGGCTTAAAGTTTCCGCAATTCAACTTCAGGATTAGGACAATGGCGTGCCCCTGAAGCGCACTAGACTGATTCGTTGCCATGCCTGGACCCAAACGCCCAGGTGTGGCTCTTTTTATGACTCAGCACTCAAACCTCATGCAAATCAAAAAGAACATCTCGAAGAAGATTGAAGATTTGGCCCCGATGACGCTTCCCTTCG
This sequence comes from Janthinobacterium lividum, assembly GCA_050954545.1. Taxonomy (GTDB): domain Bacteria; phylum Armatimonadota; class Armatimonadia; order Armatimonadales; family Capsulimonadaceae; genus JANXMY01. Next base: position 1,256 of record JBPBQB010000200.1, read on the forward strand.
GCATGAGCTTCCTGCAGTTCGTCGGAACGGGCGCAACGCCGGAACAGGCCGCGATTGCCATTGAAGCCTGTTCCGGTCAGCGCATTCCAGTCTGTATTCTCCACGAGGGAATTCGAGCCGCAAGGCAGCAAAGTGAAGACTTCGGCGCTCTGGCCGACACCATCAGCAGCTTCGAGCGCTCTGGTTTCCCCATCATCGAGATGAGCCCCACAACGCTGCTGGCGCGTCTGATCCAGAACCGCGCGATGCACGAAAGCGCTGAGACGCACGAGGCAATGGCGGCATGATAACCCAGGAGACAGATACTCTTCGGCAGATAGAACGAGAGAAGCTCAATCATCTGTTCGAGGGGCTGGCGAGGGTGGGGGCATCGACACCAGCCGTGGCAATGGCTCTCATGATCTCTCTTAGGAAGGCCCGCCGGGAAATGGCGTCCGCTCACAGTCGCCTTGACGCACGAAAGCCCAAGTCCGGCTGCACGGCCATGACTTCGCTTCTGGAACGCGAGAACAACTGCCGCCTGCCGCTCAGCCATCTTCTGGAGCGGGCTGAAGAGCGGCAGCAGCGCATCCTCCGCACATTTGACCGAGCCGAAGGCCGGAGCACTTCCATTTGCATCAGAGAGTGATTTTGTTCAAAGATTAATTTTTGTTCAGAGACTGACACTGATCAAGCAATGCAAAAAACCTTTATCCAGGGAACCATCGAAGAACATTACGAGGCGTTTTGCTCTTGTGGGATATTGATTACCCGCTGCGACTGCCCCGCCCGCCGAAAAACCAAAGTTATCATCCGTGCCGGCTGCGAGTTTTGTGCAAAGATCGCCGCTCTGCAGGCAGCCGAAGCGCTTCTGGCTTCCGATCCGTGCCTCGGGAAAACGCTGAGGACCTAACAACCAACCTTGAGAACTTAACCACCCATGTTTCTTTCACCGCTTCGGACTTTGGCGGATATTGCAGATGCGGACTGGGAGCAACTGGCAACTGCCGACGCTGACCCGCTCTCTGTTGCAAGTATGCTGGGAGTGTCTGAAGAAGTGGTTACGCAGAAGCTTCTGGAAGCCCATACGCGCATTCGCCTTCGATGCTCTAGGAACAGCCTGGCCCGGCTTATGATGCCGCTTCTCGCGCGTGCGGATTTTCTTCGATCCAACTTTGGAAAGCGTCTTCGGGCTTAAGAACCTGTGATGCAGATAACAATTTGCCATGGCGTCAAAACAAACAACTTCGCAGTCCGCTGATCCGGCGTTCGCGTGGACCCAGCAGACTGAACAAGCCGCTTTCCTGGTCGCCGAAGGCAAGTTCGCGGAAGCCAAGATTGCCGCGAAGCTCAAGATCGACCGCACGACGCTCTGGCGCTGGAAGAAGCACCCGGAGTTTAGTCAGCGTGTCCAGGAAAGCGTTGCCGCGCTCCGGCAGGCTATTCGCGAGGAAGGCATTGCGGTTCTTGAGAACCGAGTCCAGCGCCTTAACGCGGATTGGGCTGCTATGCAGGCCCTGAGAGACGCGCGGGCGCAGGATGCACGCGAAACCAGGATTAGCAACAAAAAGGCGGTTGAGGATCATATTGTAGCGGCGAAAGCACTGGGAGCCGATGAGAGTCAGCTCAAGAAGCAGGTGGCTGAGATCGAGCGTGGGCTGCCCCATATCGCGCCCGGCATGGAAACTGGCCTTTTGGTGCGCGGCTACAAAGTCAGCGGCGGCGCGATGTTCCAAGAATTCACGTTTGATGCGGCACTTCTGAGAGAGCTGCGCGGTCATGAAGAGCAGGTCGCCAAAGAGCTCGGCCAGTGGACTGAAAAGAAAGAGATCACCGGCAAAGATGGCGGTCCCGTCGAAGTCACTGTCAAAGAAGTCGGGTTGTTGTCAGACGAAGAGTTGCGGCAGCGGCTGGCAGAGACAAGAGCCAAAAAGCAGGCGGAAGCGGCGGCGCTAAGTGAACTCAGTGAATGCTGACCGAGGAAGAGATTGAAGAAGAGCTGATCCGGCGCGAGCTGGCGCGGCGTCACTTGCAGGACTTCGCCGAATACTGCTATCCCGGCTACATCGCTGGACCCGCACATACGCTCATTTGTGAAGAGCTCGACAAAGCCGTCGCGATGGTCGAAGCCGGCCACGATCAGCGGCTTATTTTCACCTGTCCGCCGGGTCTCGGGAAATCCTTGCTGATCAGCCGGCTGTTTCCCGCGAAGGTGCTCGGCAACTTTCCCGAATGGCGCATCATGCTGGCGTCTTACGGCGCAGATCTCGCTCAAGGCCACAGCCGCGAAGCGCGGAACCTAGTTAAGTCGGATGAATACCGGGCACTCTTCGGAGACCGGGCGACGTGGGAGGAAGACGAAGCGCCGGTCGAGCTGGCGGAAGATAGTCAGGCCGCACGGGCGTGGAACCTTGCCGCCCCGCACAGGGGAGGGATGATTGCTGCCGGCGTTGGCGGCTCTTTGACAGGCCGGCGCTTTCGCATTGGCCTCATGGATGACCCGATCAAAGACTTTGTCTGGGCATCGAGCGAAAAGCGGCTGGCGGATCAGATCGACTGGTACCAGACGACGTTCTACACGCGCCGGGAAGTCATCGGACCAACCTTGATCGTGATCGTCATGACGCGCTGGGCGGTCGGCGACATCGTGGGCTATCTGAAAAAGATGGCGCTGAAAGACCCGGCTGCCGATCAGTTCCGCGAGATCCGGATTCCCGCGCTGTCGGAGACGCCGGAAGAAGCGGAAGGTGCAACCCCGGATGCCCTGGGGCGAACCGAGCCTGGCAAATCCTACTGGCCCGGCGTGGTCTCCGAAGCGCAGCTCCTGACCGCGAAAGCCAACACTTCGCCGCTGACCTGGTCCGGGATGTACGGTCAGCAGCCGAAAGTCGCCGAAGGCAATATGGTCAAGCGGTACTGGTTCAAGTACCTCGATCAGAAGCCGCTGATGGACGTCGAATGGGTGCGATACTGGGACCTGGCACAAACGGCTAAAGAGCTCGGAAAGAACGATCCTGACTTCAGCGTCGGCTCCCTCGTGGGCCGGTGGCGCTTCAAGGATGGTGCCGCCGAAGAGCTCAGGACCGTCATCGCCGATCAGCAGTATGACCAGGCCTCAATTGCCAATGTCAAGAAAATGATCAAGGACACGGCAAAAGCCGATGGCTATGATGTCCCGATCGTTGTGGAGTGCGTCGCAACCTGGGAGGCGTTCTTCCAGGAGCTGCTGGATGACCCGGAGCTCTGGGGCTATACGCTGATCCCCGACAAGCCGGTCACGGACAAAGTCGTTCGCAGTGCCGGCTTTCGCAGTCGGGCCGAGAATGGGCGGGTGTACTTGGTGGGCCATGTGCTCACCGAGTGGATCAGTCTGTACCTGACGGAATGCGTTTTGTTTCCGAATGGCCCGCATGACGACCGCTTTGACAGCGTAACCGGCGGCTACAACTACTTCCTGCCGAGCGACGAAGAGTGGACCGGGTCTGCGCGGCCTGTGATACGCGGCGCAAAAGGCTGGTCTGAAAAATCAAATGCCCGAAGATAATCCATCCTCAGCGCCCGCCGTTCGCCGTTCCCTCCTGAAGGGCGCAGGCGGCAGGCAGACCCAGCCGCAGAACGTCAATCCGTTTGGCGGCATGCCCTACGCCTTTGTGCCAAGGCGCATGCTTGCCGGCATGGACCTGTCGAAATATAGGCCGGAAGACTTCGCGCCGTGGCAACTGATGCAGATCCTCGCCGACAGCCACACGGATGTCGGGCTGGCTTTGTGGAACGTCCTGCGGCTCGGCACGAAGGGCTTCAGCTACAAAGTGACGACCCTCAAAGGCGAAGAAGACGCCGAGTCCAAAGCGCTGCTCGACGGCACGGTCCCCCGCATAAACCGCAAAGCCGGCGGCATCAAAGCGGTCCATATCCAGATGATGCTGTCGTGGTACCTGTACGGCGCGATCTGCGGCGAAATGGCGCTGACGGACAACCTGAAAGACATTCTCGACCTGTTCCCCGTCAACCCGTTCACGATCCAGTTTGAACGCGACGCGGCGACGCAGGAGCTGGTCATGTTCCAGCAGCAGTTTTACCAGCGCATGGGCGACGGCGGCGCGACTAAGTCCGCGCCGATCGCACAGAAAGGCGAACCCGGCAGCTCTGCCGGTGGATACCGTCGCCTGAACGACCTGCTGGTCCAGTACGTGCCCTGCGACCCAACGATCGATGATCCGTATGGACGCATCCCCTCGGCCACCGTCATCAACGAAGTTTTTTTCGACATCCAGTTTCTCGCAGATCTGAAGAAGATCGTGCATGGCGTGGGGACGCCGAAGTATGTCATCAAGATCGTCGAAGAGATCCTCGCGAAAACGTGCCCTGCTGCCGTGAAGAACGATCCGAATAAATACGGCGCGTGGCTAGATGATAGAATCGCCGAAGTGACCGAGGCATTCAATGCCTTAGAGCCGGAAGAAGCACTCGTCGTCTTTGACAGCGTGGAAGCCGACATCCTCTCCGCTAAGTCCAGCACCAACATTCTGGGGCTCGTAACGCCGCTGTCCCGCGCGATCGAGCGCCGCATTATCAAGGCGCTCAAGATGATGCCGATCCTGATGGCGTCGAATGAAGGCACGACGGAGACGCACGGTTCGGTTCAGTTCGAGATTTTCGCGGAAGGCATCGCCTCCGCGCAGGAAGCCATCACGAGCATGATGGCGCAGTTCTTCAAGCTGTACCTGGAGCTCTGCGGGCGGCAGTGCCTGGTGACGTGTGAGTTTGCCGCGATCAAAACGGCGAACCGGCTGCTGGTCGCGAACGCCGAGAACAAAGAGATCATCAACGCGATGCTCAAAGAAGCCGCCGGCTATACCAGTCACGACGATGCCAGCATTGAGATCACGGGCAGCATTGCCGTTGGCCCGGCGATTGCCGGCATTCTGGCAAGCATCGTGCCGCCGCTGACAACGCCATCTGCGGAAGCACCGGCAGCCGCGCGGGCGCTCTCTGATGCAGACCTTGCCGAGTTTGAACGACGGACCGAAGAGATGTTCAGCCGCTTCTGGGATGAAAAGCAGGCCAAGATGGAGGAAGACAATGATTCAGTTCTCGCCCGATAAAAAGCGTGTCCACTGCGGCGGCTGCGGCCAGTTACAGCCGGTGATGGACCAGCGGATCGACGGCACTCTGACGCTCGTTTGCTCGGCCTGCCTGCATCCAATCTCGACAAAGCCCGCTGACCTGGAAGCGGCGCATCCTATCATCAAGGGGACTTTGCGGGCTATGGAAACCGTCGTAACACTCACCGAGAGCGGCAAGAAAGCTCTGGATGACACAAAGGTCAAGAAGGTGCTCCCGAAGCCAATCACGGAGACCCGTCCGGCTACTACGGAAGGAACACGCTGATGAGCGCTACTACGCTGGAAAGATTTGCAGGCGGCATGGCGGCGGACGACGTTCTTGCCGGTGCTCGCTTTGAGACCCTGAGCGAAGACGATCATGCGGCTGCTTTGGAACGTGCCGTCAAGGTCATCAACCGCAAGCATGCCCGCGTTCCGCAGACCGCAGACGCTCTCCACATCTTCCCCGCTGTCATGAGCACTGATTCGGTCGACAGTCACTTTTCACGCATGGACGAGACCACGCTGAAGAACTATTCGGCAGATGCCGGCGCAGGCGTTCCGTTTATGAACTCGCACCGCACGGGCAGCTTTAGCGGGGCTGAGCTGCCGCTGGGGCACACCTACGAAGGCAGCTATGAAGACGGCAGTGCAGGCGGCGGGACGGGCGCAGCCGCGCGGAAAGTCGCGAAAGCCGGCATCTACATGCTGCGAGGACTCCGGCCTAATGGAGACGCTGGCATTGCCACGGATGACATGATGCGGGCCATCGACGGCGGGACGGTCCGGGACGGCTCTGTCGGCTTTTACGGCGGCAAGTCGATCTGCGACATCTGCAGCAACGATGTCCGTGACTACCAGAACTGTCCGCATATCCCCGGCACCGCCCGGAAGACGGAGAACAACAAGATCGCGACCTACACCGTCAAAGGGGCGCATCTAAGGGAATTCTCCGGCGTGTTCTCCGGCTCGACGCCCGGCGCGATGTTTTCCCGCAGCGCTCTCGACAAGACGGAGCGGGCCATTGTCGACAAGCTGATCGGCAGCGCGGAAGTCAGCTACCTCGAAGACCACTACCGGCTGGCACTGACCGCGAACCGGACTCACTACAGTTTCGGTAAGACGGAATCCGACGATCCCAACTCACACGATCACGAGCGAAAGGAAGAAGACATGAACGCAAAAAAACTACTGGACGCCGTCATCGTGCGGACCGGCCAGAGACTGCCGGAAGAAGTTCGCAAATCGCTGGAGACAGCACGCGGAAGTATGCAGGACGATAGCACGGACGTTGAGCCGGTGCTTCTCGCTTTAGAGCGGACAATGGTTCTCAGCGCGGCGGACACGGACCTGCTGGCTCAGTTTCGGGCAGCCGGCGTGGAAACGGTCGACCAGGCGCGGGCGCTCAAAGCCGACGGCGAAGATGGCCGCGCTTACCGCAAGGACCTGATCGAAGAGGCACTGAAAGCCGGTGTTCGGGCACAGGGAGAGCATTTCTCAGAAGAGGTGTACAAGAAGATCTTATCCGCTCCAGATCGCTCTGTCGCCGACATCAAAGCCATGCGCGATGACTGGGACAAGGCGGCTCAAAAGCGTCTGGCCGGCTTTGATGCAGACGGGAAGCCGCTCTCAGAAGGCGGGCGTCAGACCCAGCCGCTGCACGGCTTTGAGAATACCGGCAATGGCACGAGCAGCAAGAAGCCCGGCAGCAACCGCAACTATCAAACAAAACGGTAATGACCGGATTCGTGCCGCCTTGCGGCAAAGGAGAGAATTGACATGTCGAACCCTCGCAACATTCGCTTTTATGACGAGCTGGAATACCACGGCACGACCTACCAGGGCGATAACACCATCGTCTTTAGCCAGGTACCGACTTACGGCACGAACCATTCGGCTCAGATCGGACTGGCCGTTACCGTCGTTGCCCCAGGCCAGATCGGCCTCGGCGCGACGGGAAACGCTCTTCTTGGCAAGCTGAAAGCCGTCGAGGCGGACCTGAATGTCACGGTTCAGGATGCCGGCTATATGACGCTTGCCTATCCCGCAAACGATGGAACCGCACCCGTCCTGAACGGACACGTCTGCGTGAACGGGGCCGGACAGGTCATCAATGCTGCGGCAGGCGGCAATACGGTTATTTCCATCGACACGGTAGGTCTCACCTGCATTGTCCGCATCCACTAGCGCTTCAAGGTAAGACTAGCGCTTCAGAATAAGAAAGGTTCATGCACATGACGACCCAAGTCAAAGAAGGATTTATCGATACGTTCCGCGCGTTCGACAGCCACCCCGAGCGCGGGACAAAGCTGTATGAGCTGGCAGCCGGTGAAAAGGTGCCGTTTTCCACATGGATCGCAGATCGAGCCCTGGATTCCGGCAGCTTTAAGCTGAACGCTGCCGGGGAAGTCCGGGATGACGACGGCCTTGATCCGTATGAAGTGCTGCTGCGGGAATGCAACATCCGGGTCACCAGTGACGAAAAAGCGGGCGTCTACTGCCATTCCATGGAGCGCTTCTTCGCTTCCGATCAGCCGTTCAGCCCGATCCTGTTCCCGGAGTTCATTAACCGAACTCTTCGCTCTCCCTTGATCCAGCTTGACGTGCTGGACGAGCTGATCGCCAATTACTCACCGGTGGACGGTGCGGCGGTGCGGATGCCCTACCTCGACATCCCAAGCCCGTTTACCGGCAACATCCAGTACCGGCAGATGGCCCGCGTCGCCCAGGGCGCAGAGATTCCGCCCACCACGATCAAAGAAAAAGAGCAGGTCGCAAACCTCTACAAATACGGGCGGTCCCTGAAGATCACCTATGAAGCGCTGCGGCGCATCCGCATCGACTTGTTCAGCATTCTGGTGTCGCAGATCGCGCTTCAGGCAAGTCTCGATAAAGCCGGCTCGGCGATTGACGTCGGCATCAACGGCGACGGCAACGGCAACCCGGCCATCAACAGCAACCTGACCGCGCTTGACCCGAGCACGACTGCCGGCAACCTGACCTACGCGGCCTGGCTTGCCTGGCAGCTCTCGTTCTACCCCTACGACCTCACCACGGTTGTCGGCGGCAAGAACGAGATCATCAAGGTGCTGGTGATGACCGTTCCTGGCCTGAACGCTCAGAACGTGTTCACGCTGCTGCGCCCCGGCCCGGTCGAGAACAGCATCGAGCTGCCGCAGGGCCTGTTCAACCAGGTCCGCATGATCTACCTGCCGTCCATGACAGCGGGGCTTCTGTTTGGCCTTGACAAGCGGTTTGGGCTGGAGCAGCTTAATGAGATCGGCGGCACGATGACGGAGACGAACAAGTGGATCAGCCACCAGTTCAATGAAATCGTCATCAGCGAAGTCGTCGGGCATGACAAGATCCTGACGGATGCCTGCCGGACACTGAACCTCAACGCATAGTGTATCCCCTCCTGTGAGGGAAGGGGTAATTTCCCCAATTGGGGACGGAGAAAAGACATGGCGAAAACGATATTTGTATGCCTCACCGCTGCGTTTCTGTCGGCGATCTGCACCGACAATGACCCGAATCACCCAAACGGACCGGATGTGATTATTACCCAGGGTAAGGGCACGGACCGCCCTGTCTTTGAAGTGGCGGAGAACGTCTATATCAAGGAGAAGATTCGCGAGGGCATCTTGGAAGAAGTGCGCGACTTCGCTGGCGTTGTCCGTAACAGTCCAGAACACCCGGATCATGTAGACAATCCGAAAAACCTACTCCCAGACAGTGCAAAAGCTCCGCTCTCTGCGCCTATCGTCCAAAACGGTTACAGTGAAGAGCAGTTCAAAACGGCTATTGCCGATGCTCTTGCCACCCAGTCCCAAACGAATATCGAAACACAAAAACAGGCCGTGGAGAGTGCAGTCCAGCGGGCGCTCGCGGCTCAGCAGGAAAAGAATAAGACAGACCTGGCTGCAGCGCTTGCTCAGACCGCAAAGCCTGCTGCTGACGTTTCCACCAAATGACTTGCGATCTCAAAATAGTGACTTGCGATCTCAAACTGAAGCGACTCCTCGTAACGATAGGCTAGGTTCATGCCAGACACCCCTCCGCCAGACAATCCTCGGAACTTCCAGCCCTGGAATGCTTCCGCGCAAGCGCCTGAATACTTCAGTGCCAACATGCAAGTGACGATTCCTGTAGTGGCGGGTGTGGACCCCGAAGATTGGGGGCAAAGGGAATTGATGCAGCCGTCGTTCTTTCCGACGGCCCACCAAGAAGCCCGCCGCCGCGTTCCTTGTGACTGGGGGACGCTTGATGACGCCAGCCAGTATTGGCTGCAGATGGCGCTCATTTACTACACCGCCGCACTCGTGGTAGAGGCCGCTAATCCGGGCCGGACCGAAGACGTAAAGATCGGGGCGTTCTCCTTCAAGACGGATAACACGGGGTTGCTCGCTGATCAAGCGGATCTGTTTTCTCAGGCTGCAATATCGTTTGCTAATATCGTCCTGCCGGCAGGCATTGTTCCTGTGGCCGTAAGCGACGGGTTTGCGCGTCCGATGATCCGTAAAGCGTCAGTTTGCGGCTTCCGGCGAAGGCTATTCTAACAGATGAGACCTACAACTAAAACGGCGACACGCGCGGCAGCGGTCTTCAAGAAAGAAGCTGACATCCATGGCAATGACCTGGTGATCGGCGGCCAAAAATGCAAAGGGTTCTCGCGTTCCATCGAGCGCGGGGACTCTGCTTTTTTGCCCCAAGGCGCGAGCAACGCTTCCTTCCCCGATCTCTGCGCGTACATGATTGCGCCGGATGCTCTTGAAAAGCCTGTGGCCTTCGGTCAGAGCGTCATCGACTGCGGCCATACATATACGGTGATCGCCGTGCCTAGGCCAGAGAGAATCAGCAGCGTGCCGATCTATCAGACTGTCTATGTCTACAGTCCACCGCCGCCGGCCAGTGCCACGACAGAGACGGTCGCTGAAGCCGATGCCAGCGGTAAGCCGCAAGACGCCGGCAAGCGAGTCGCCTATCGTCCGAAGAGCACCAATACGGACTCAAACGATTAAATGGACACAGTCATCCTCAGCATCACTTGCCCTGATCCGGCGCTTCTTCCCGAAGGCGATCTGTCAGGCATCCTGGAAGCACTCTCCGAGGCGGGCCTGCAGGGTGTGCTTGCCGAAGAAGCCGATGTGATGAAGGAATGGCAGAGAAGCAACTTTGCCAGTGAAGGGGCCACTTTCGGACAGCCGTGGGCTCCGCTCTCCCCAAGGACGATTGCGGAAAAAGAGCGACTCGGGTTCACAGCGAGCTCCCTGATCCGGGAAGGTCACTTGCAGGCAGATATTGGACAGACGTCGGAGTATTACGGAACTGCCGTCACGACGGGGATTGATACTGCCGAAGTGCCCTATGGCCCCTACCAGCAAGAGACGGTGGGAAACAAGCCAGGGCGTATCCTGATTGCCGTTGTAGCTGGCGAAGCGCAGGAAATGGAAACCAGGCTCCAGGCTTACCTGGACGCAACCCTAGGGCCGGCTGCTGCCGCATTCCAGATCACAGTGGAGATGGTTTAAGCCAAAGATTCTTATGACAAACTTTGCAATCGCGTATCCGCTTCGAAGCTGGCTGAACTTTCTTCTTCGGGAAATGATGATCAGCGATGTGATCCCAGCGTTCAACACGGAAATTGAAAACCAGCTTCTGGTAGATGAAGGGCGGCAAGCTCAGCCGGGCTTTGTCCTGCCCCAGCTCACCGAAGACACGGTGACGCTGGGGGAACTGCACTCGATGGACGAACTGACGCTATCTGTCGTGCCTGGGGGCAACCGGGCTGCTTATGGCGCTCCGACAAACAGCGCCTTCCGTAACCTGACGACCCGCTTTCTGTGGAAGATCCCCAAGGCCGGACTCAACGCGCCGGAAGATTTTGCGATGGTGCAAGCCGTCTTCGAGGACCTGTTCACAAACCTCTTGCTGGACGAAACCCGCTACGTCCTGACCCCGACAGACCCAGACACGCAGGTGCCAGCACTCCCAGACGGCGCGAGCTTCACCCAGTGCGTTCTAGGCTCGATCGTTCCGCTGCCCATGCCTGTCAAGACCGGCGATGGGGTGACGTATGTCGACGGCGGCTACTGCGACTTTACCTGCTTCTTCGAGATCGGCTTTGACCGCCCTGGCCGCATCGGCTGATTCATTTTTGGCATCACCTGCCGCTCTTTCCCCAATTGGGGACATTCGCGCCTTCCCGACCTGCGTTTTTGCTCACCTTTTAGGAGAAATCTATTATGACTCGTTTCGCGCTTCCCACCGCAAAGTTCGGCTTTGACGGGTATCTCGCCCTCGCGATGTGGACCGGCGCAGCGCTGTCTGCCATTTGGCAGTTCCCCACCGCAAGCGTCGCCTTCAACAAGTCTGACAACACGTATCGCCCGGCGGCCAGTGATGTCAACGCCAATATGCATCTGGAGAGCCTAGGCCTGCGGTACGGCACACTGGAGATCGCCGCCCCCATGCTTCTGGACCGGGGAGCCGTTGCCTGCATTCTGGCGGCCACGCAGCAAGCGACGCGCGGTAATCCGTTCCAGATGTCGTTTCTTCCATTCGGCTCCGGCGTGGTTCAGAACGCGGGGCAGATCTTCATTCGACAAATCCGCGTCAACGGCCAAACGGCGGTGGACGGGCGCACGAGCATGGTCATGATTCAGATCACCGCGTGGGTGCTCGACCCAGACAACGCTCAGGCGCTTTCCGCACTGGCTCTGCCGGGAACAGCCGGGGTCAGCGGGGCCGGGATCACCAGCTTCATGCGCTCGTCGCTGACGGATGAGACGACGCCCACCGCGAATGATTACCGGATGACCGAGTTCTCGTGGATGCACGATAATAACATGGCCGTGAGTCC
>JBPBQB010000196.1:0-13038 GCA_050954545.1 Janthinobacterium lividum
GGTGCGATACTCTGTGTGCGAACTGTGATTTAATCAGGCGACGAGACAATAATCGCGACGAGCTTTTGGTCGAGGAACTGGAAGCCACAGTGCAGCGTGTCTTTGTAATCGATGTTGATAATCGATCCAGCGATCATCGTGTTTTCCTGGTAGCCATATTTGGCGACTACGGCGGAGTAAGACATCCCCAGTTTGATGCCGCGCGATGTCGCATAGGCCCCGACATAACCTGTCTCCCGGATTTGAACCACGCGCTTATCCGGCGAGATCGTGAATTCGAGAGAGCCGCCGTTAGCCCGGTCGTAGACCAGTGTCACGGGAGGTTTGACTGGAGCGGTCGAGGTCGCGCCGCCGGGAAAGCTGCTTGCGCCGCCCTGAGCACCGGGGAAGCCACCCTGGGAACCGGGGAAACCACCGCCGCTTGACATGCCGGGGAACCCAGGCAATGCACCGGTTCCGCCGCCAGCGCTCTCACCGCCCCGTGAGAACCCGCCCTGGGAACCTGGATAACCACCACCGCCCATGCCAGGAGAAGCGCCTGGGAAACCACCCTGAGAACCGGGGGAACCACCTTGTGATCCCATTCCGCTGGCGTTTCCAGCGGTTGCAGAACCAGGGGCCGCGCCGCCAACCAGGATCTGGCTCGGGTTGCCGAATTTATGGGTTACTTCTGAACCGGGCGCGAAGATCGCGATTCCAGCCAGTGAGCGCTCCGGCCCTGCAGCAAGCACAGGTGCGGATGCCGAAGCCAGGATGGCGAGAGTCGCAGCGGCGGTTGCCATCTGCCGCATTGTCTTCGGCGAAACGACAGCATACCATTTGTTATTCTTGTCCATGAAAATCCTCCATCGTCGACATATTGACTAAAAGACGCACATCAAAACTGTAGATCATAAATACGCACATAGCATTATACGGTATTATTGTATCCAACTGATGCCGATTTTCACCAGCGTTTAAAAGATGTTTCCATACTCTGTCGAAATCGGGTGAACTTTATCGAAATCGGGTGAACTTTTTGGATTTGCTTCCGTCAGACTTAGGAAGTATAGGCTGATTGGGAGCGACGTTTTTATGGGATGTGCAGAAGTAATCCGTATGCCGCTGACTGATTTATCACTGGTCGAACGGTGCCGGGCAAACGATGATTCCGCATTCAGCGAAGTCGTCGCACGCTACAAGCCAAAAATCTATAATTATATTTACCGGATGACCAGCAGCAGCGAAGATGCCGAAGATTTGACTCAGGAAGTCTTTATTCGGATGTATACGTCCATCGACTCATTTCGGGGCCAGTCCAGCCTGAATACCTGGCTGTTTCGGATCGCTGGAAACCTGTGCATCGACCGCTTTCGACGGACAAAGAACCGCATCCCTGCCTACTCTTTGGACGAGCCTATCGGGGATGCCGCACAGGCGCATGAAGTCGCAGACAGCACGTATGAGCCGCACCGCCTGCTGGAAAATGTCGAGATGGCCGAGCAGATACAAAATGCGCTGCTGAAGCTGCCGGAAAAGCTGCGTGCAACCCTGCTGCTGCATGACATCGAGGGAATGCCTTACGAAGAGATCGCTCAGGTAGTAGGCTGCCCGCTTGGAACCGTGAAATCGCGTCTATTTAACGCCCGAATGCAGCTTCGCCAGCAGTTGTCCGGCTACATCAACCTTTGAGATTTTTTGGGTACAAGAAAAACCATGATGAACTGCGAGAAAATCAAACTCCTGCTGTCGGAATTCGCGGATGAGCGGCTGGATGCGGCGACTGCCTGGCAGGTACAAACGCATCTTTCCGAGTGCGTCGCCTGCGGGCGGATCAGCCGTGATCTGGAATCGGTCAGCCAACTGCTTCAGACGCTTCCCGCTGCCGGGCCGTCGGCCCGATTTGATGAGGCTCTGGCCCAGCGTCTGGCTCTGACTCGCCGCCCGGCAGCAGCGCCGAGGCCCTGGCACAGCACAGTGACCCACAGCTTCTCAATGAGAAAAATTTCGCTGCGTCCGGCGCTGGCTCTCGGCCTTGCAATCGGCGTCGGCACCCTCGCTGCCTTCTTCCCGGTGCATTCTCTGCTGCCGACGCCGCCTGCGGCTGTCCGCAGCGCTGATCCGGCATTTGTGGCGGACTGCGTCGCCCAGCATCACCGGGATGCGGCTGCGGAGCCGCTTGCGGATATGTCGGCGCAGACTCTGGCAGGCAGTCTGGACGGTTCAGCGCCGCAGGATTCTCCCAACGAATCGAGTCTGTTCTGAAACAGGGACGGTTTCGGATGCGATTCTTGATTGCTGCCGGCGCATTGCTGCTGACGTCCTGCCCCCTTCAGGCAGGCCCGCTTCGGCAGGCATTGCGCCGTGCCTTACCCGTACAAATCCCCCATATTATTCGCCTGCCTCGTGCATCAGCCAATACCAGTGACCCTGCCGCGCAGGCATTGCTGAGGCGCATGCTCCAGGCTGAGAACTCTCTGGCTTTGAGCGGCGACCAGGTCACTCTGGTAGTGCAAAACGGGCTGGATATTTCATCGGAACAGCAGGTTCAGCGTGACGGTGCTCGTTCCCTGCGTTTGGACTACCTGCGCCCGATCCGGCTGGCGGGTGAACAGATCATTGACAACGGCCGCTTTTACTGCCACCTCGTTCCCTCGAAAGATATGCTGGAGCTGAGTCCGTCCCGCATTCAGACCTTGCAGGTACGTGTGCCGGAAGTCATTCAGCAGATCCGCTCCGGGCAATTGATCGTTCAGCAGGTAGGAGAGGAAGCTGTGGCGGGTCACAACTGCGGGATCATTCAAGTGATCGCTCGAAGCTCGACGCCGGTTCCCTATCGCAAGTTTTGGGTTGATCTATCAAACGGGGCTCAACTTCGCATCGAGCAGTACGATGTTCAGGGTCAATTGCAATCGGCATCGTATTACACCCAGGTGACGTACAATCCCGTGTTCGACAAAGCCGCATTTCGCCTGCCAAGCAGCGGCAAAGTTATCACCAATGGGTTTGCGGCACCGACGCTTACGCTCGACCAAGTACAGGCACAGGCCGGATTTGTCGTTCAGGTTCCTTCGGCATTGCCGCAGGGCTTCCACTACCAGGGCGGCTCAGTTTCGGATAAGCGGAGTTATCGGGTCGCGGAGCTGCGATACTTCAACGGCGCGAATTCTCTGTCGGTCTTCGAGACGCCAGACAAGCTGGGCGGCGAACCAGCCAAAGTCCAGCATCCCCGGCGCGGTGTGTTGTTCGGTCGCCAAGGAGGCCTGAAAGTCGTGATCATTGCAAATTTGGGGAATGCAGAGCTGGACGCTGTGCTGGCATCGCTGAAGTAACTCGCTTACCCAGTCAGCCAGGTCACGGGAATGCCGACGGGAAACAGCGCATTCTTGCGTTCCTGGGCATATTCAAACACGGCTGCCATGAGTGCATCCCAGGTGAAATAGAGATCAGCGACATCTTCCCAGGAGGCGAGAATGAGACCGCGTGATTCGGAGCCTTTGGGAATAGGGTCGAAGCTGAACGCTTCAGCGACGAAGACCGGGCAGTAGCGTGTCTTGCCTTGATGCGTCCCGCTGCGCGGCGTCAGCCGGTAACAGCCGATCAGGCGGCGACGCTCGGGATCAAGAATGGCACCCGTTTCTTCCCACGCTTCCCGCACCGCCGCCGCGTCCAGCGTTTCGCCCGGCTCGATGCGGCCTGATGGAATAGTCAGGCCGCGCCTTTCAATGTCGGCCAGTGCAACTTTGTCTCCGTAGAAGACAAACATCAGCACTGCCCAGAGCCGCCCCGCGCTTTCCGGCGGCAGTGTTTCCCCGGCATCAAATGTGGCATCGGAGTCCCATTGAGGCCAGTAAACAGTCGGAAACTGCTCTTCCATATCTCTTTTCCCATATCTTCTATCCCGGTGTCATTTGCCAGAAGTCTGTACCGGCAATATCCCAGGGCAGTCGGCGCTCGTCAGGATCACTCAGGTCGAACTGCTGGCTGACGTAGTAGAGGATGGTCGCGGGCTGCTGCCAGATATTCGCGCCGCCATGCCCTACCCCGCGCGGAATATAGAGAAGCTGCGCTTTGCCGCCGCCCATAACAAAGCGCATGGTCGCACCCAGTGTCGGCGAGTCTTTACGAACGTCAATCAGGCCGATCAGCAAACGGTCAGTCGGCGGCACGAACCAGACATCCTCCTGGTTAAAATGCAGATGGAACGCCTTGATCGCACCGGGCAGCACCAGCGAGTAGGACGATTGACGCACTTTGAACTCAGGGATGGCTTCCAGATTTCCGGACTCATCGAAGCGAACGAGTTCAGCGAACGAGCCGCCATCATCGGTCATCAGACGCAGATCGAGGATTTTGACCCCGCCGATGCGGGTTCCACCCCCATATTCCTGGGTTGTGATTGCGCTCTGGAACTCCGGCCCAAAATCCTCCGGCGACAGCTTGTTCGGCATTTTCGAATTACCCCACCCCAAGAAGCTCGACATCAAACAGCAGTGTTGCGTTCGGCGGGATCAGACCGCCTGCACCGGCTGGTCCGTAAGCAAGGTGCCCCGGCACGGTCAAAATGCGCCGCCCGCCGATCTTCATGGTCAGGACACCTTCATCCCATCCCTTGATGACTTGGCCTTTGCCGATAGTAAAGACAAACGGCTGGCTGCGGTCGCGCGACGAATCAAACTTCCGTCCATCTGGGAACGTGCCGGTATAATGCACGGTCACTTTTTGCCCTGGAGTCGGGCTTGCGCCGTCCCCGACCACTTCATCTACATATTCCAGTCCTGATGCTGTCTTGATCTGTTCCGCCATAATTTAATTCTCCTTGACTCTCTTTGACTTGTAACTTGACTCTTGTTTACCCGTATTTATACCGAGGATAAAAACGGCGGCATATCTTTGTGCCGTGCATCCCATCGGCAGGAGACTTTTTATGAGTATCAGCACCCTTTTCTCAAGTGTCACCAGCTCAACCGACCCGCTGGACTCGCTTTTTGCGACCAGTAGTACGACAGCAGCAACCGGCACGACGGCTTTGGACAGCAGCACGTCCACGCTGACCTCAGCGGCTTCTTCGACTTCGGTCTCAGGAGCGGCCAGTCTGCTGAACAAGCTTCAGCTACTTGCCCTCAGCAATCCCGCCGAATTCAAAACGGCCACCGCAGACATCGCGACCCAGCTTCAAGCCGCCGCCAAGCAGACCACCGGCAGCCAGAGTACGGCTTTGTCCAGCCTCGCCGACAAGTTCCAGCAAGCCTCTCAAACCGGCAGCCTGGCTTCTCTGACACCGAAACACGCCCATCATGGCGGGCATCACGGCGGCGGCTCCGCTTCCTCAGTGGCCGATGCTTATCAATCGACCAGTGATTCGACTTCAACGACTGCCGACAGCCTGCAATCTCAGATCGGCAGCATTATCAGCAATGTACTGACACAGGACACAAGCAGCACGGCAGCAGCCGCCTAAGAACACGATCTAAGACGATGATGCGGGGCTGAGGTTCAACGACCCGGACAGCTTCGCAACAAAGTCAGCATTAATTACGCAGCTTGCTCGGCAGTCGGCAGATCTATCGTCGACTACCGGGCAAACTGCGGCAGCAATAAGCTGAGAAGATATTCGCCGTAGCCGCTTTTAATCAGCGGTGCGGCCGCTTTCTGCAACTGGTCGGCATCGATGAAGCCCATGCGATAGGCGACTTCTTCGATACAGCCGATCTTGAGTCCCTGACGCTCCTCGATTACCTGAACGAATGTCCCCGCCTGCATCAGCGACGCAAATGTCCCGGTATCCAGCCAGGCAGCGCCACGATCCAAAATCCCGACTTTAAGCCGCCCCTGGGCCAAGTAGGCCCGGTTGACGTCGGTGATCTCATACTCGCCGCGCGGACTCGGCTTTAAATCCGCCGCAATCTCGATCACGCTGTTGTCGTAGAAATAGAGGCCCGGCACGGCATAGTAAGACTTGGGAGAGACCGGCTTTTCTTCAATGGAGATGGCCCGGCAGTCGTCATCGAATTCCACGACGCCATAACGCTCCGGGTCTTTGACATGGTAGGCAAATACCACTCCGCCGTCGGGATCGTTGTTTCGCTGAAGCATCTGGGCCAGGCCGGAGCTGTAAAAGATATTGTCACCTAGTATCAGCGCGACTTTCTCACCGCCGATAAACTCCCGTCCGATCACAAACGCCTGTGCCAAACCGTTAGGCTCCGGCTGGGCTGCATATTCAAACGTGCAGCCTAATCGACTGCCATCGCCGAGCAGCTTTTCAAAGTGCGGAAGATCGTGCGGAGTAGAGATTATCAGTATTTCGCGGATTCCGGCCAGCATCAAAACACTAAGCGGATAGTAAATCATCGGCTTGTCGTAAACCGGCATAAGCTGCTTACTGACCGCAAGTGTAAGCGGGTGCAGCCGTGTTCCTGAGCCGCCGGCAAGAATGATGCCCTTCATGCCGAGAGTATACCTGAAAACTCCGTGCTTGACACCTGTAAAAACCATGTGCTATGATTCGGCATCATGGCCCAAAGCTTCCCGCCGACCGACCCCGACTCGCCTCGTCCCCTCCCTCGCCGTGCGGCTCCGCGCCCGTCATTGTCTGCCCGACCGAACCGGCCCCGGTTTCAGGCACTGGATGCAGTCTGGATCGGCGTACTCTGCCTGGTTTCGCTGGCGCTGTCTGGCCGGCTGGAAGATTTAACCGGACACCGGCTGGGTGGATCGATAGCCGCCGCCGGGACTGTCGGTGCCCTGTACCTGCTGGGCTGGCGGGCACGGGATCGGGCGGCAGGGATCAGCGCAGGTCTGTTGGCGGCACTCAGCCCGCAATTTTTGCACCTAGCGGCCTATTCGCCGCAGAGTGCGCCGTTTGCCCTGCTGACAGTGGCGGCATTGTTTGCGTTTGTCGCAGGATCTTCACTCGCTGCCCTAGCTCTGGCCGCAGCGGCAGCAATTGTCCGGCCTGATGGGATTTTGCTCGGGCTTCTGCTGCTCGGGCTGTCTCTAGCCCAGCACCGAAAGCGGAGCGGTTACGGTGCGTTGATCTTTTTCGTCCCAGTCGTTGCGTATGGGATCGGGCGCAGTCTGCTGGGTTTTGGGCATTCCCAATTCCCTGTTATTGGTCTTCACGGAGGCGTCTGGCACTGGCTCTGGACCCCAGCATCAGCCCTGCTGGTGTGGCTGCTGCTGCCGTTCTGCGGAGAGCTGAGTGAGCCGCTGCGGCGCACACGCTGGCTGCCGGTGATTTTATGGACATTAGTGTCCCTGGTGTCTCTATCCGTGCAGTCAGTCACGACACCAATAGGAATGCTGCTGCCGCTGCTGCCGCTGCTTTTCGCTCTTGCGGGCGGGGGATTATCACGTTTAGTGCCGATTCTTGCCGGGGAGTTTCCCAGCCCAGCGCTCCGTTATGCCTTGGCGACGCTGGCTGTGCTGACTTTGGTAGGACTGCATATGCGCCTAGAACCGCATTTTTAGCAACTGATGTGACTCAGATACGGCGTGGGACTGAAGCCCTATGACTCTCTTAACCCCCCTGCGTAACATCAGCTAATAAGTCAGCAGCGACTGTACTTCATAACCGCTGAGGGCGTCACGCCCGGAAAGAAATCCTAGTTCAATCAAAAAACTCAATCCGGCAACTTTGCCGCCGAGCTTTTCGACAAGCCGAATCGCGGCTGATGCCGTGCCGCCGGTCGCCAATAGATCATCGACTATCAAGACACGCTGACCGGGCCGGAGGGAGTCTTTATGGATTTCAATGACTGCTGTTCCATATTCCAGCACATATTCTTCCTGCTCCCGCGCCGCCGGCAGCTTGCCCGCTTTCCGAATTGGGACAAACGGCAAACTGAGAGCAAGCGCAACAGGAACTCCGAAAATAAATCCACGCGATTCGATGCCGACAATGACATCAGGAACCCAGTTTTCCGCCTGCTCTACAAGGCAGTCAATAACTTCCTGAAACGCAGCCGGATTGCTCAGAACCGGAGTGATGTCCTTAAACAAAATCCCAGACTTGGGGAAGTCCGGGATGTCGCGTACCAAAGATGCGGCTAACAATTTGCTCATAGGACTCAGATCGTAATTCAGTAGCCGCCGACTGTGGTGTCCCCGCCGACACTGCCCATGTAGGGGAAGCTCGGCAGGACCGTCGTCGTTCCTGCCCCAGTGTTTGCAGGAGGCGCATTCACGCCGGGTACTACCGGAGCAACTCCCGCCCCTGGCGTGTAAACTGCGCCGGGGGTCGCAATGCTTCCATCAGGTGCCGTATATCCGTAGGGGTTCGTGTAGCCGTAGGGATCACCGTACCCGAAACCGCTCGTGTCAGGCACGAAGCCGCCGAAGTTCGTGTTGGGAACCGAAGCCACAGTAGGATCAGAGGAGATTGCCGCAAAGGGACCGACAACTGCATCCTGTCCGCTGTGAAGTTGGGCAGGCACGGAAATCGTGTTACGGTAAGTCAGCAGAGGAAGTTCAGTAATCGGCTGGCCGCCATTTGTCCGGTCAATCACGGCTCCGCTGAAACGCTGCGGCTCGTTGCCACGCTGAAACAGACCGTAATACGCTTTCCACTGTGTTCCCGTTTGCTTGGAAATGACTGTGGCCGCGTCTGTGATACTCATATGCGTGCCGGGCAAGGTCACGTCCCCATCAACCGAACTGCTGATTTGCGTTAAAGCATTATCCACAGCAGCGATTGATTGGATCGCCTGACGGGCAGAAACGTGCGTCGACGTGAAAACGATCGGTCCATCACTGTCCAGCTTGACTTTGGACGGCGCGACGCCGAGATCGGCTTTGCTGACGACAAAGACTTTCTGAAAGTCCAGGCCCAGTGCGCTTGCCAGGCTGCTGACAGCCTGCAGCCGCCCATCAGGCGTGTCAGGGTTATCAACGGAGAAGCTTACTGGCCGGCTGGTATCGATACTGCCTCGAAAGACAATTGTGACTCCGTACCGCTGATTCATTGCTGCGGCTGCGCTGCTGGCCGAAGCATCATTGAATGTCAAAGTTTCGGCGCGTACCGACGGCATGATGGTAAAGCTTGCGCCGACAGCCAATACTGCAGCCGTCAGGCTGATAATTTTGTGTGTGGTCTTCATGAGCTGGCACCTCTTCGAATCGAAAACTCGTATTTTCTTTTTCCCGGTTTGCCATCTTAGCAAACACAAATTTAGCTTGCCGCCTCGATAATCGCTGCAAAGTCTTTTGCCTTGAGACTTGCCCCGCCGATCAAGCCCCCGTCGATGTTAGGACGCGCCAGAAGCTCTGCCGCATTGTCCGCTTTCATGGAGCCGCCATACTGGATTCGCACAGCCTCGGCGACTTCCGGGCCGTAAGCGTCCTGAATGGCATGACGAACGACGCCGCAGACACGGTCGGCTTCGTCAGGCGCACAAACTTCCCCCGTTCCGATGGCCCAGACCGGCTCATAGGCGAACACGATATGCTGCTCGACCTGATGAGCATCCACTCCCGCCAATGCTCCCAGCACCTGCACCCGGACAATATCATCGGTTTCACTGCGCTGCCGCTCGGACAGCGTCTCGCCGATACAGATGATCGGAGTCAGGCCCGCCGCCAGAGTCGCCTGTGTCTTGATATTGACCCCGGCGTCGGTTTCGCCGAATGTCCGCAGTAAGTCGGGAGTCAGCTCCGGCTCAGGAACCCCAAATCGCCCGCGTGTCTCTGAATGCCCAAGCACAACATACGTGACGCCCACATCCGCCAGCATCGGCAGCGAAATCTGCGACGTATACGCGCCGGAAGCCTTCCAGAATGCCTCCTGCGCCCCCAGCCCGATGTTGGAGCCTGCGAGGGCCTGGTTCACCGCATACAGCGCCGTGTAGGGCGGACAGATGACAATATCTACGCCGGTATGCTCCGCAGCCAGCGGCTTCAATTCCTCAATCAGCGCGAGGGCTTCCCCCACTGTCTTGTTCATCTTCCAATTGCCCGCAATGATCTTTTTACGCATTTGTTTCTTTCTTTGTCTCTTTTATATTCACTTCTTTTATGAAACGCTATTGCTGCGCCTCGACGCCGCGATAGCAGGCCATTAAGCCAAATGTGATGCAGACCCAATGCATAATGCCGAGGCTGCTCATGGCGATTGGAAAAGCATCGAACAGCGTCGCTGAGGCATCGGCGTTTCCAGCGGCCCGAACTTCATTCAGGACATCCTGCGCCCAGACGAGATGACTTACACCCAGGCAGGAGACCATAATTCCTACCGCCAGCAGGGCCAATCCCGCTCCGCCCCGGCCTGTCGCTCGATGAATCCCCCAGCCAATCCCATACCCCATACCTACATACAGCAGGCTTAAACCAAAGTGTCCGTAGAACAGAATTTTCTCTATGATAATAGCGCCAATAACCCCAATAACGAATGCCAGCACGATCCCCACCATCAGTTCTTTCCTATCCGAGGGATCGGCGGCGACTGGTGTCCCACGATAGGCATACGACGGTGCGCCATCGGCGGAATACACTGGGACCTGCTGGGCAAGCTGCTCCTTGAAAGTCCCAGCACATTTCCAGCAGACAGATCGTCCAGCAATCTGCTGGAGACACTCTACGCAAGCCGGCATCCCGCACTGAATACAAGCCCCCGAAGAAGCAGTGGTAGCATGATAATAACAAGGGCCGGTCATAATAAACTCTTTTCTCTACCACATATTGTGGCAGTCCTTTCGCGTTGCTATTCTGTTCCTGCAAACGGCGCTGCCTAGACCTCAGACGCGCTGCAGCCAAACCTAGATTTTCATTTGTCCTCGATTGCCCGCAATGATTTTTTACGTATGTGTTTTCGCTGTCCTTATTCCAGTCATGAAAGAGGCAAGGAAGTAAACTTCACTCGCTGGTTAAAGTCGTCATTTGGACGAAAGAAAGATCAGCCCCGCACTATTGACAGCAAATCAGCTACTTTTATAGATTCGTTTGGAGCAGCGAGCGGCGCAACGGCCTCGTCTTCGCCGTAGACACGCAGGCTGACATACTTGCCGTTTTCGGGATCGCGGCGGACTTCTAATGCCCGAGAGTGCAGATCGACGATCCAGTAATCCGAGATGCCATTCTCGGCGTAGATCGCTGCTTTCGTGTTGCGATCATAGCGGAGAGTGCTGTAAGAGACTTCGACTAGAAGCAATACATCGGCGGGATAGGGCGCATCCAAGTAGTCTTCCGACAAGCCTTGTAGCACCACGACATCCGGTTCCGGCTCTATCCCGCTTTTGACATGAAGCGGCATTTGCTGTTCGACCGCGGCTTCGTTCCCAAAGGCGGTTTGCACTGCTTCCGCTGTTTTGATGATGCCGAGGCTATGCGGCCTTCTCATAGGACTCATGCGCGTGATAATCCTTCCATAGATCAATTCCGTGCGCTCTTCGGGTCCCAATAGACCAAAATTAGTGAGGTTGTAATATTCGCTGCGGTGGAACAAGCGCGGAGCGCGGCTATAACGATCCATGATCTCACCGTCTATCAGTTCCAAAGCTTCCTCCGTGCTAAGAAGCTCGCTTGAGGCCATGCGGCGGAACTCGTCCGGCGTCCAGCGGCGCAGGGTTAGCCCGGAATCTGGGGTTAGGTCATCTAAAAGTGCTGAGGCTGAAGAAAACACGGCAGGAGCAAGGGGCATCATAGTAATCCTTCTTCAAAGTTCTTCTTTAACACGCACTCTAATCGCAGCCGCAGGAGGCGGCTGCCACAAGACTTGCGGATTCGCCTTCGAGCGGGTAACCATCGCGCTTCCACCAGTCGAGACCACCCATCAGCTCTTTGACTTGAAATCCTAGTTTGAACATATTCAAAGCACCTTTAGTCGAAGCGTTGCAGCCGATGCCGTCGCAATAGGTAATGATCAAGCTGTTTCGGTCGAGATGCTCGGTGGACTCGTGAGTCATGGTCCGGTGCGGGATATTGACTGCACCAGGAATGTGGTGCTCGGCATAGGACTGTGGCGACCGGGCATCAATGACAATGACAGCCGCGCCGCCTTCCCGCGCCAGGTTTAGGTCCCAGGCGTCTATTTCATAAGCGAGTTTGTCAGCATAATGCTTGATCTGGTCTTCGTACATAAAGGACTCCTGAAGCCATTGATAGAGACTTCTTTCCCTTCTCTGTGGCTCCATAGAATTGGGACAGGAGAACTTCTACGGCTTGCGAAAGAGAGTCTGGTCGCGGCGGCGGCCTACGGAGATCGTGGTGATGGGGACACCGACATATTCTTCGACGGCTTCAACGAAGCGTCGGGCATTGTCGGGCAGCTTGGCATACTCACGGATGGCGCTGACATCTTCCGACCAGCCGGCGAATGTCTTGTAAATCGGTTCACACCGGCAGAGCCGGGCCTGATCGCTGGGGAAATCCGTGATCTCGACACCGTTCAAGCTGTACGCCACAGCCATCTTGACTTCTTCGAAGCCCGTCAGCACGTCCAAATGACCTAAGTAGAGGTCTGTTAGACCATTGACTAGAGCCGAGTAGCGCAGTGCGACGCCGTCGAGCCAGCCGCACCGGCGGGGGCGGCCCGTGGTCGTGCCGTATTCTGCGCCCCGGTCACGGATCAAATCGCCGAGGGCATTGTTTTGCTCGGTCGGGAACGCACCTGCGCCAACGCGTGTCGTGTAGGATTTAGAAACGGCAATGATCTGGTCGATCTGAGTCGGTCCCAGCCCTGTGCCGATACACGCGCCGCCGGCAGAGGGGTGGGAAGAAGTGACATAGGGGTAAGTCCCGAGGTCGATGTCCAGAAGCGTCGCCTGCGCTCCCTCGAACAGAACTTTCTTGCCGGAACGCGCCGCATACGCAACGCGCAGGGCTGTGTCGTCTACGTAAGGCCGCAAAGCTTCGGCATGGGGCAGTAAATCCGCGAGTATCGTTTCAGCGGACATAGGGGCAACGCCGTAGATCTTTGTCAGCAGCTCGTTTTTGTATTCCAGCACTTCGGCCAGACGCTCGGCGAACAGGGCCGGGTCAACAAACTCCCGCATCCGAATTCCGACACGCGCGGCTTTGTCCTGATAGGCGGGACCGATACCGCGCCCGGTCGTGCCTAGCGCC
>JBPBQB010000181.1:0-13028 GCA_050954545.1 Janthinobacterium lividum
ATTCAGCCGCGCCAGGGGCAAATCAGACCAAACAAGCCTACAAAGTGCATAACAGGCTCTAAAGCGCCACTCCCGGTCAATCACGCAGGAGCCGTCGGTGATGCTCTCCAGAGGGTGAACCATGTGCAGGTTTACCAGGGCACAGGCCCATCTTCATCGAAATACCCGCCTGTCGGCCCGTCATCAGGCAGCGTTGCCAGGCGGACAGCAACCCTTGCTCCCTGCTCGACCGTGCGGGTTCCCCGATGCTGGTTCAGGTCGGTCGCCGTATAGCCGGGGTCAGCGGAATTGACTTTGATACCGTCTTCTTTTAGCTCCGCCGCGAAAATCACCGTCATCATGTTCAGGGCTGCTTTAGACGAGTTATACGCCAGCGGCTTGACACCGGCAAATCCCCAGGTTGGATCACTGTTCTGCGTCAATGAGCCCAGCCCGCTGGACATGTTGACGATTCTGCCTGCGCTCGACTTCTTCAGCAGTGGCAAAAACGCCTGGGTGACGGCAAAAACGCCGAAGACATTGGTCTCGTAAGTGCGCCGAAGCGTATCCAGATTGAGAGTGCTTGCGGGTCCGCCATCCAGAGCAATACCCGCATTGTTGACCAGAACGTCCAGCCTGCCGAAGTCGCTTTCGATCCTGCCGACAGCACGGCTGATGCCGGCTTCGTCGGTGACATCGATCTCAACAGCCACGGCATTCGTGCCGTTTGCCTTCAGTTCGCTCACTGTTTCTTCGCCCCGGCCTAGGTCACGGGCACCGATCAGGACTATCATGCCCTGCGCCCCGAGCTGCCGGGCGATCTCCTTACCGATGCCTTTGTTTGCGCCCGTAATCAGCGCAATTTTTTGATCTGCCATAGTCTCGTTCCTCCTCTGAGTTCTTCTGCTGAAACATCAGTCTTGTGATGCTCGTTCCTATATCTTGGGTATATTGATGAAAATCTGCTCCCCACTACGGCCTTTATCACTAAGGAGTTGCTTGCCTTGATTCTCAAACTATTGATGGATCTGCCCGAAGAAATGTCATACGTGCCGCTGGCGCGGCAGTTTGGGCGCAGCCTGCTGGATTATCTCAAAGTTGTGAAAGAAGACATCGAGGATGTCGAGACGATTGTCACGGAATTAGTCGGCAACGTCGTCCGCCATGCCCAGTCCGCTCAGGGGAGATTTCAAGTGCTGCTGGAATATTATGCAGACCGTCTTGTCATCACTGTTATTGACGCAGGGGAGGGCTTCACATTTCGTGATGTCCCTGAGATCGGCGCTGCACGTCCCGATGGAGGTGGTGGGGAAAGGCTGGGAGGGTTCGGATTACCTCTGCTGGAAATGATGTCCGACCAGTTGGATTTCTCACGCACTGACCCTCACGGAACAACAGTGCGTGCGGAAAAGCGTCTGCGCTACGAGACGCAGCAGGCGTCAGACAATGCGGATAAGATGAACAAGCACGGCGGAGGAATGGCCCGTATCAGCCCAGGGTGAAAGTGGATGATGACCTTTACGCCCCTGCCGCAGTCACGATTGATACCAGCAGGCACATATCATCACGGGCTCCCGCCTCGGCAAATGCATCTACCCCGGCAATCAAGTTCAAGGCCAGAGCTTCCCCCCGCTGCTCAGGCGTTTGATCGAGGTCCTGCGGCATCGACTGGGCAAGCAGTGCGGCGACGCCTTCTATTCCAAGCATTTCTGTCCTGGATGCTCCTACTTCTGTCAAGCCATCCGTGAAGATAGCCAGCGCATCTCCTGCTGCAAGCGCGATGCAGGACTCCGTATAGCAGGCGCTTTCGAGAGTGCCTAAAATAGGACCGGTCGGTTCGAGCTGTTCTACAAATCCCGTTTCCGCCCGTAAAAGCAAAGCGGGCTCCTGCCCGCAGTTGACATATTTGAGAATGCCCGCCGCGCTGTCATAGGTCCCGACGAAAAGCGTGGTAAACCCGGTCAGCAGGTTGTTCTCGGCCAGAACACGGTTCAGCTCCGTCACTGCCGCAATGACCGTCGGCAGAGAGTACAGAAACGCTCGCAGCATATTACGCACAGTGCTTACCTGGCTCGCTGCTGCCAGGCCTTTGCCGGAGAGGTCGCCGACAACGAGGGCTGTGCAGCCCTTTTCTATCGCAAAAACGTCATAGAAGTCCCCACCGACCCCTTCGCTCTGTGCCAGGGCCGGCCGGTAATACCGGCTCAGCGCCAAACCTGGCACGGTTCCCGGCAGCTCCGGCTGAAGCGCTTCCTGAAGCTGAGTGGCGATGTTATGTTCGCGCTGAGTGACCCGTGCCATTTCCACTGCCGAGCGCAGTTGGGTCCCGACTGCTTCCACCAGCGCTACTTCTTCCTTTGTCCAGGCACGCGGTCCATCTGCCATTGCTGCCGTGAGAGTAGCCATGAGCCCGTCACCGTCCGCGAGCGCTACGGAGACGCGGGAGCGCAGGCCGAGCAGTGCCATGTTGGCGATTGTTTGGGAAGAAAGCCCGGCAGCATGGGCATCCTGAATCACAGATGTGTTCGAGTCTCGATATAGCTCCTGGAACATCTCTTTCGTGTTCGTGAACGGATAAACACCCTGAATCGAAGCCAAGTCGACCCGGTGCCAGTCTTGAGCGATAGCAACTCTGCCCTGCCTCAGATCGTAGAGGCCGAAGTAGCAGCGGTCGGCACCGAGGGCTTCTCCAAGCAGATTGATTGCCGCTTCTTGTACGGCTTCCGGGTTGGGGGAGATGCGGAGCGTTTGACCGATACGGTTGAGGAGCGTCTCACGGGCTGCCCGAGCCTGCAGCTCCCTTTGGGCCTGACGCTGGGAAGTGACGTCAAAGAAAGAGCTGACAACTCCCAGCGCTTCGCCGCTTTCCGAGTGCGAAATCGGATGCGAATTTACAGACACCCAGACCAGCGTTCCATCAGGCTGGCGCAGGCCCATAATCACATTTCGCTGCGGCTGACCCGTTCGCAGGGCAGCCATCGGTGGATGTTCTTCGCCAGGCATCAGGGAGCCGTCCTCACGAATACCCTCCCAGCGTGGGTCGCTGGAAGTACGGCCTGTCACCTCATCTATGGTCAGGCCTAGAATACGCTCAGCGCTTGGATTTGCAGTGCGGACGATGCCCTCGGCATCCTGGACGATGATACCTTCCGTTAACGCTTCCACGACAGTGCGGTAGCGCTCCTCGCTCTGGCGCAGCGCTTCTTCGACACCTTTCTGCTCGGTCACGTCATTGTTGATCGAGACTGCGCCGATAATCCGATCACCTTCGAGAATAGGGGCAGCCGCAGAGCGCACGACAAGGTCTTTGCCCGTCCGTAGATTACGGTGAACCACCTCCTGCTCAGCCCATTCCCCGCGCAGCGCCCGGCTGAAGACTTCTTCACCGGGGGCGATACGCTCCCCGGTGTCCGCCGAGCGTGTTTCCAGCAGCGCAGCCAGTGCCGGAATGTTCTGGGGAAGCTCCGCCGCCGAGTCCACGCCCAAAATTTCCAGGCCCCGGCTATTGGAGAGGATAATGCCGTTCTCTGTCCCAAGATAAACGCCCGCCGGCATAGCTTCAATCACGGCAGTAAGCTCTGCTGCCTGCCGTGTCGCGATTTCCAGCAGGCGAAGACGCTCTCCGTCAGCTTCATGCCTTGCCGTCGTATCGGTCTGGATGCCGACAAAGTGAGTCAGCTTGCCTTGCCTGTCCCAAACAGGCGAGACGGTCACTTCATTCCAGAAAGTCGTTTCGTCTTTGCGGTAGTTCAGAATTTGAACCTGGCAGCCCCGCTGCTGCTGAACAGCTTCGCGCAATTCGAGGATGGCCTCCGGATCGGTCTCGGCTCCCTGAAGAAAGCGGCAGTTATGTCCGATCACATCAGCTTGCGAGTACCCTGTCATCCGCAGGAACGCTTCATTGGTGTACACAATCGGGCAGTCAGGCTGACGGGGGTCTGCGATGACGATGCCGTTGGAAGCGGCGGCGATGGCTCGGTCACGTGCTCGAAGCTCATCAAACGCATCCTGCTTTTCACGCTGAGCCTGAAGAAAGCGCAGCGCGGCTCGTAAAGAACGGGCGACAAGGTCCGGATGCAGCTTCTCCTTCGGCAAATAATCCGCTGCGCCCGCCCGCATGACCTCGGCGATTGTCTCCTCGCCCCGCTCTCCGGTGAGTACGACCACCGGCGTGACCAGTCCCTGGGAGCGCACTTCCATCAGCAAGTCAAGCGCGGTTCCATCCGGCAGATTATGGTCTAAAAAGATGCAGGCGAACTCCTCCTGCTGCAGTGCCTCGCGTGCATGCGCGACCGTGCCGGCCTCAAGAACATCTGCATCTATGCCGTCTATTTCTTTTGATTTACGCTGCAGCGCGTCAATCACAGCCTGCCGGTCGAGTGGATTATCGTCTACAATCAAAATTCGATGGCGGATTTGGAAGAGACTATTTTCTGGATTTCGTGTTTCTGGATTTCGTGAGGATTCGGGCAAGATCGTCCTGCTTTTCTATGTGCTGATGGAACGAGTTCATGGAGCCATACTAGGGCTTGGTTCCCATTCGAGCACCGCCTTAATTATAACATACCCACATTATTGCTGACTAACAAACGGTCAAAATCGGCCCAGAGTTCCCGCTCGATTTATGCAGTGTGGGAACATTTTCAGATCTGCACAGTCAAGGGGATATAGCTGCTGCCGCAGCTAAGAACCAAGGAACAAAAACAAATGAAGAATACAATAACCAAAGCGATAGTGTTAGGCGGACTGTGTGCGCTGCTCGCCGGTGCCGCACATACCGCGTCTGCTCAGGGCTACGGCGACGGGCAGGATTGGCATCACGGACCAAACCCGTATTACCAGGGGCAGGACTTTCAGGGGCGTTTCGATCACGCGCAGAACCGGCCTGGATTCGAGTCGGAGCGCCGACGCCTCGAAATTCTTCATGCCGCCTATGACCGTGCTGCCGAACATGGAAACTATGCGGAAGCCGAGCGGGACCATGAGCACGCGGAAGCGATCCGAGCCCGGCTTCGCAGCCAGGAGTGGAACCACAACCAGTTCCGTAACGACGGATTTGACCGCGACGGTGGTTTTTAAGTCTTAACTGATGTCACGCAATCCTCAGAGCCGTGGGACTGAAGTCCTCGGCTTTGGGGCACAGACGCCTAGTCTCGATCTTCGTCGAGAAGGAGCAGAGTAAGAAAGACAATCTTACTTCTTTGCCCGCGAAGGCGGACATCTTTACTCCTGCGTAACGTCAGGTCTTAATTCTGTCGTGCAGGCAATCAACAGGGAAGCAAAGAAATATCTTTGCTTCCCTGTTTGACTCTTTTATCACAATTTCTTGAGCCGCCTTGGACGAAAACGGCTGTTGATACCATGCCATAGAATAGCCCCCAACTCAGAAAAAGTCCGGTGCGTGTCACTGTGCTTAAGATGAAGATGCTGGATCATCTGAGCGACATTGTTTCCTTCCAAACATAGCCTGCCGCAGTGCGGGCACGAGGTCATGCGCGAATCGTGCTGCTCGATCTTATCCAAGGTCGCCCCGCAGCAGGGGCATCGGCGACTGCTTCCATAGTTCATCGTTCGCCTTTCTATCGTGCCGGAAAAGTCTGTGGAGTGCCTTCAATCAAAACGTGCGGCGGCTGTTCTGAAATCTCTGAAGTGCGCCGCAGTAGAAGCATCGCAATGTCATCGCACCGGTTAGTGCCGATGTAGGCTGTTAAAGTTTGATTTAGCACCGACAGGGCTTTCCCCGCTGAGGGGGCACGCAAAGCGGTGCGGAACATCCGCCAGGCCCCTGTGCTGCTCAGGAACTTCCCTTGTTCGTTGCGGGCTTCAGTTACCCCATCGGTCATCAGCAGAAGTGCATCATCCATGCCTAGCAGGACTTTTTTTTCTTCGTAGGCAATGTCCGGGCCAATTCCAAGAATCGGTCCTGTCGAGTCTAGGATCTCTTCCTCACCCTCAGCTCGTTTCAGCAGCGGCGGCTCATGGCCGGCGTTCACATAGCAAAGGGAGCCTGAGCGGCTGTCAAGAATGCCGAGGAAAAGTGTCGCCATCTCGAATTGAAGTCCCTGAGCCTCAATCATGCGGTTCAACTGGCTGATAATCTGCGCGGGGTGTGCGCCGGAGCTGCTGAACGCCCGCACGGAGTAGCGCAGAAGGGCAATCGAGGCAGCGGCTTCCTTACCTTTCCCGACGACATCGCCGATCAAAAGGCCGTATCGCCCGGCTTCAATCGGATAAAAGTCATAAAAGTCACCGCCGACTTCTTCATCGTCATGCAGTGGGTTGTAGACTCCGCTCAGGTCATACCCCGGTGCCGGTGCGAGCGCGGTAGGCTGAATTGTTGACCGAAGAGCCGCGACGACTCCGCGCCGCGTTTCCGCTCTTACCTGCATTAGTCGTGCCCGATAGGTAAGCCAGATAGTCGCCGCGCCGCAGACACAGAACAGACTGGTTCGTATCATCTGCACATGCCAGTCACGCGGCAGATGCAGCGGCGGCGGGGGGGGCAAATAGGAAACAATCACAACGCTGTAGAGTGCCGACAGCATCAGAACCAAAATCGCGGCTCGCACTCCCCAAAGGTTGGCTGTAGCCACGACCATCAGCAGGGCAACCAGCGCCCATGAAAGCCCGTAGCGCGGGAGGGCGGCATTGCCCGCATACATCAGAGCCCCGGCTGCCGCGAAAAGTGTCAGCGCCAGCAGATAAGGACGCGCGGCGAGGGGTATCTGAGGAAAAACGGGCTTTGAAAGCTCTTTTGCTACTGTTCGTGTCCAGGGAGTGCGCTTGCTGACCAACATCATTCATCCTCCGGCATGGGACGGGCCAGCGTCGGCGTCTATCCGCTCATGCCCTGCCTTGTTTGTTACTCTAAGTCCACTCTAACATACGCTTATGAGAATTACATGAAAATAGTTCCCCTCTCAGTGAGGCATACGGCAGCATCCGGAAGACAAAGAACCCTCGAAGCGTTTTGCTTCGAGGGTTCTTTGCTGCTTGTTCCAGCCCGCAATTCGCTCAATTAAGGGCGGCTCTGCCGGGAGGAGCCGCTTTCTGAAATGGGGTTTTCATCAAGTTCCGTACCCATGCCCTCATCGCCAATCCGAAACGGTTCGGACCCGCCCGGTTCTACCTGATCAAGCTCTTCCTGAGCATGGGTCAGTGTTTTCGGGTCCATCTGCTGGACGATCTCTTCTCCCGTCAATTTGTCTTCCGGCTGCTGCATGATTTGGTTCCTTTTCTTCGTTTCTACCACTAATCAAAGAGAACTAATCCGCGCTGCCGCTCATGGTCGATGCGGTCGAGGAATAGATCACGCGGGATTTCTGACGCTCCCAGTACCGCAAGGTGCGGGGTCATGACCTGAATATCGACCCATTGCAGACCTCGTGCCTGCAAGTGATCGCACAAAAACAAAAGAGCCAGCTTGGAGGCATTGGATGCCCGATGAAACATGCTTTCGCCGCAGAACAGGCCGCCGGTGCTGACCCCGTACAGCCCGCCGGCAAGAGCGCCCGAGCTGTCCCAGGCTTCGACACTATGAGCAAATCCTAATTCGTGAAGGGCGCAGTACGCGGACTGCATCGGGGCTGTGATCCAGGTGCTGTCCTGACCGGGACGCGGCGACTGACGGCAGGAAGCGATCACGTCGCCAAATGCAGCGTCGATGGTGAAGATAAGCTCTGAACGACGGCGTTCGCGCATCAGGCGTTCAGAGATATGGAGGTGATCAAAATCCAGTACGGCCCGCTGAGGCGGGCAAAACCAGAGCAGGGGATAGCCGGTGATCGGCCAGGGGAAAATGCCGTGCCCGTAGGCCCAGAGCAGTGTTTCAGGAGAAAGATCATTGCCGACCCCGACTACTTCGGCGTCACCGGCAAGGCGCGGCGGAATTATCTGAAGACGGGGCGGAACAAAGTCGAGCATGGTATAATCCTGAAAACATGATACCCAATCGCCCGCCCGCTTTTCCGCCTGAGCTGCCTCAGTCTCCCTCGCGTTCGGCACTGGGCCGATTGCTGCTGGCGACAGGCGTGTCGGTGGTGCTCTCTTTAGTTCCAGTCGCGTCTGCACTGTTATACCCCCTGCGCCTGTTCGTGACATTTATCCATGAAGGTAGCCATGCACTTGCGGCGGCCCTGACAGGCGGCTTTGCGTCTCAAATCCAGGTCATGCCCGATGCCTCGGGGGTGACTTATACGTCCGGCGGCTTTGGTCCCGTCATTGTCATGGCTGGATACGTCGGCGCGTCGGCATACGGCGCTCTCATGCTGGCCCTGGCACGCCGCCCCGGCGCGGCACGGCACGGATCGTGCTGGGCGTCTCAGGAGCCATCGTTGCTCTGCTGGATCTTCTGCTGGTGCGAAACGGCTTCGGCCTGGGGTGGGGGATCGCGATTGCGCTGGGGCTGCTTTTCGCCGCCCGGCGTCTTTCCGGAAAAGCCGCCGAGCTGACGGCGATGTTTCTTGGGGTTCAATGCGTCGTCAACTCACTGTACGATCTCAAAACGCTGGTCGGTCTTTCGACCCTTCCAAATGGCCCCATCTCAGACGCCGTGCTGATGTCTCGAATCATTCCCTTGCCGCCTCTTGTCTGGGCCGTTTTCTGGGGCTTGCTGTCTGTCGGAATATTGGTCACGTCCCTGCGTCCTTACTGGCGGGATGCTCGCTTTTCTAAATGAAGCCGGCACAGGACCCATGGCAATGCCGTATTTCGGAAGGAACCCAATACGACTTTGCCGAAACTATGCCCTATGAACACACAGAGCAAAACGCTGGTTGCCCTCGATGTCGACACCGCAGAGAAAGCGCTGGATTTAGCGGCGCGGCTTCAGGGGGAAGTCGCAGGCTATAAAGTTGGCCTTGAGCTAATCAATTCTGCGGGGTTCGGGCTGCTTGACTCTTTAAAGACGCAGGTTGGCAGCAGCGCCAGGATTTTCTATGACTGCAAATTCCATGACATCCCGAATACTGTTCTAGGTGCCTCTAGGGCAGTGGCTCGGCGCGGGGTCTGGATGTTCAATGTCCATGCATCCGGCGGTAAAGCGATGATGATGGCCGCCGTGCAGGGTGCGGCTGAGGGAGCGGGTCAGGCAAATGTCACGAAGCCGCTGGTAATCGCAGTCTCAGTGCTGACCAGCACCAGTCCTGAAGTCCTGCGCGATGAAATGGGCGTGACACGGCCTTTAACGGAGCAAGTCGTTCATCTGGCCCGTCTGGCACAGGACGCCGGGTGCGATGGTCTTGTCGCCTCGCCGCATGAGATCGAAGCGATCAAAGCGGCCTGCGGGCCGGAGTTCGTGCTTGTCATTCCCGGAGTTCGGCCATCCGGCGCGGCTCTCGGGGATCAAAAGCGTGTCATGACACCCGGCGAGGCGGTACGTTTGGGTGCCCATTACATTGTGGTGGGCCGTCCGATCACAGCAGCCTCAAACCCCGTAAAAGCCGCTGCTGAAATCAATGCAGAGACGGCGTAAATGGGAATATAAGACAATGGGAACTCAACTTTGGCGTGCGGCCCTGGCGGCATTGATCTTGGCAAGCGGTTTTCAGGAAGCCGCCCGAACACAGACACTTCCGCAGCCTGCTTCGACTGCCGGACAGCACTTGACGATTATCGGCGTGATTAAGAATGTAGGAATTGGGACAGACCGGCTTCTGTTTGCAGGGGGCGATGGGCGCACCTATACATTGGACATTTCACACGCCAAAGTGACTGTGCCAAGCGGGGCACGTCCCCAATTGACGCCGGGGATGCGGGCTTATGTCTCGGGGCAGGGGAGACTGGGTGGAACCATCATCGTCAGCCGCTTCCAGGTGCTTCCCGTTGCCCTGCCTCGACTCGCCGCCGCTTCTGTCATTCCTGAAACGGCTGATCCCCTTGATTTTACAGTGCGCGGGACAGTGGAAGGAATCGATTTTGAGCATGGGGCCTTCATACTCAGGATCAACACGCACACGCGCATTATCTATGTGACGGCGGATACCGACATTTCCGGCCTGAGCGCTGTGGCTGCCGGCAGGTTTCCAGTCCAGCCCGGTCAGCGGGTGACTGTCGGCGGCTCTCTTCAGCCAGACGGGACAGTGCTGGCCGGGCTGCTGGCGGTGAAAGGCGATGTCGACTACCGGACTGCACCCGACCAGCCAAACCGCGTCCTAATGGGCGCTATCTCGTCACCCCCCAACAAGTTTCGCAGCCGGGATATGAAGATCCGCACGGAAGATGGTACTGAGACGAAAATCATCGTGCCGCGCGGCATCCCGATCCGGCGTTCCGGACGTTCGATTTCCGTGTACGATCTTACCAGCCGAGATGAGATCCGGGTCACAGGCCGGGTGATCGAAACCGATTTTCACGCCGCCCGGATCGATGTCCTCGCACCTTTGCCTGTTCCCGCTCCTGCCTCAGAGGCGTCCCCGCCTTCAAGACCGGGATTATGATGCCAGCCAGTCGGTAAGCGTGGCAGCGGGCAGGCCGAATTGATCGGAAATCTCTGTCAGGAAGAACTTGCCGCCAGCCGCGTTCAAGCCTTTCGCCAGGCTGGGATCGTCGCGCAAAGCCTGCTTGATCCCTTTATTCGCCAGAGCCAGCAGATAAGGGAATGTCGCGTTTGTCAGGCCATAGGTCGAAGTCGCGGGCACTGCACCGGGGATATTCGCGACCCCGTAATGGATCACTTCATCGACCGTAAACACAGGGACTGCATGGGTTGTCGGATGCATAGTCTCGATACAGCCGCCTTGATCTACCGCGACATCGACAATCACTGCGCCGGGTTTCATACGCTTCAAGTCTTCCTGCGAGACTAAGATGGGGGCACGTGCGCCTTTAATCAAGACAGCCCCAATCACGACATCGGCGCTCGGCAGGATCTCCCGAATATGTAGCGGATTAGAGAAATAGGTCGTGACGTTAGCGGGCAGAACGTCGTCTAAATAGCGCAGGCGCTCCAAGTTGACATCCATGATGGTGACCGTCGCGCCCATGCCAGCCGCGATCTTGGCCGCATTGATTCCGACCACCCCGCCGCCCAAAATCACTACATGCGCGGCGGGAACTCCCGGAATGCCGCCCAGCAGAATACCGCGCCCGCCCTGTGGTTTTTCCAGATATTTAGCCGCTTCCTGCATCGCCATCTTGCCCGCGATCTCAGACATCGGGGTCAAGAGCGGCAGCGTATGGTCCGGCGCTTCGACGGTCTCATAGGCAATACACGTCGAGCCGACATCCCGAATGGCTTCCGACAGTACTCGGGACGCTGCAAAATGGAAGTAAGTAAACAGTGTCTGGTCAGGCCGCATATGCGCGATCTCATCCGGCTGCGGCTCTTTGACTTTGCAGACGATCTCCGCCTGTGCCCAGACTTCCGCCGCCGTGCCGACAATCTGCCCGCCCGCCGCAACATACGCCTCATCCGGCAGGCTGGTTCCGACCCCCGCCCCTGTCTCGACAAAGACCGTGTGCCCAGCCTTCGTCAGCGTTTCCACACCAGACGGCACGACCGCGACCCGGTTCTCATTGTTCTTGATCTCTTTGACGACACCGATATTCATACTTCAGCTTTTCTTTCTCCGAAAATAAGTTCAGAACTCAATCAGCGCATAGACATTTACAAGTTTCCCATCAATTTACTGCGTCTGGTGGCTGAAATCATCCATAAAGTTTCCCAAACTTGCTTATGAGTATTAGCGTGGGAGTTCCAATCCTGCTCGGAAAAAATAAGAATCTCATCACCATCACCGATTACCAGATCGCTGAGTGTCGGATCACTTCCGGCATAGCCTACCGCAATAACAATGTCCAAGTCCGAAAAAGAAAGCCGTATCGCCTGCGGGGTTCCCTGAAGCCCGGTTACTTCCACACCAATAAGCCGCTTCCCAAGGGCTTGCTGCCAGGGCGAGGCATGAATGGGTGCAATTTCCCAAAGCTTATCTGAATTGTACGCTGCTTTGCTGCCTTGCTTCCCAGTAGTGACCACTTGAATATGATGATAAATACCGTCACTTCTTAGCTGCTTGTCCCAGCCGGGAGTAATCTCGATCATAGTCTGATCAAAGCAAAGGATTACAATCAAGACGCCAGTGTCATTCGGTTGCTCCACAGAAAATTCGTTTCTATCCGAGGCAATTATTTGGTAGGTAACAGCAAGAAGCGTCTTTCCCAATACCGATTGGAGCGGCCCGGCGATTTGGCTCTCAAATGCTGCTTCTAGGTCTACTTTATCTTTTATCAGACTTTCAATCATGGCTCAAGAAAACCTTTCAGCGCTCCCCCCGAATGAAAGCGTAATCCACGCCCATCGGGTGCAGTGATGTCATAGACATTGCCGCGCTCTGTCTTGAAAGCGGCTTTATACGACAAAATCTCCGCGACGGCTTCATGGGCCAAAATATTGATGTCCGTTGGACTGCCTTTGGGTATCGGAAAAGCGCTGCCGGGCCGGGAGATTGGATTGTGCTTCGCTAATGCTCGGCCCGCCACCGTCAGCGGGCCACCTGCATAGAGGGCTGTTGCTGCACGATAAGCCGTGTTCAGTTCCTCCACTGTGCAGATAGTAGGCATCCAAGTCCCTCCGTTGACTTAGTCGATTATTCCCTAGTATACCACTTAAGATGTAGTAGGGATGCTCGTTTTTGCTGGGAGATTGGCTGCCAGATCGGGTAGGGGGATTGGGTAATGCTCCTCCTCGTAGGCTTCGACGAGCAGTGTCAGTATATCCAGGCGGTCGCCCTCGGAGGTATCGAGTGCGGCGTCAAAAATGCCTTCAGTCTCCGCCAGTGCCTCTTTGTATTCGGCTTCTGTTTTGACTGTACGGGGCGTCATAGGATACTCATATCATTCATAGTGCGTCCACATACGGAGGATTTTGACGGTCTTGCTGTCTGCATCCACAGCGTAGACTAAACGATGCTGGATATTGATTCGACGCGACTAAGCACCATCTAAATCGCCGACCAATTTCTCATAAGGCGGCGGGGTCTGAAACGGGTTGACGCGCAGGATGTTAAGTAAGCTTTGTGCTTTGAGGCGCAGACCCGCTGAAGACAAGTTAC
>JBPBQB010000209.1:0-12952 GCA_050954545.1 Janthinobacterium lividum
TGTGTCGCCGGGCTGACCCGGGTTAATGGGATCGAAGCTGGAAAAAGCCTTTCGGCATTTGACAACTCTTCTGGGACTCTGCTGTTTTGCGAAGAAGGTTCCGGCAGCCCGTCAGTCACTACGAATGATGCTTATCTGCTCAACGATCAAAGCGCTGTTGCAATAAACTCAACACCAGGTGACAGTATCTCACTGCGGCATAATGGCGGTTCCAATATGCTTTTTATTGACGGTCATGCCAAGTATTACCTTTTGGACAATACAGGGACATCGACCACCAGCACCGGGGCAAATCAGAAAGTCTATAATTTGCAGCGAGGCGCTGACCAGAACGACAACCTTGGCGGCGATCAAAACCTTTGCAAAGGCTGATAAGGCTCTGGCAAAGAAACGAGGCATCGTAAGATCTGTGAAAAGAGCGAGTGAGTTAATTCTCACTTGCTCTTTTCCTAATTCCCTTTAGAACAGGGTGAACTTTGGGTATAAAATCCCGTCCCGATTATTAGGGCAATCGTGTCCTAAATTTCATATTGGAAAGTTTAAAATATGATTTCTTCACGCTTACCAAAGACAAAGTCCGGCTTTACGCTTATTGAGCTGCTCGTCGTCATCGCCATTATCGCGATTCTCGCCGCTATCTTGTTTCCCGTCTTCCAGAAAGTTCGGGAGAACGCCCGGCGCACACAATGCCTATCTAACCTCAAGCAACTTGGGCTGGCCGTTGTTCAGTACACGCAGGATTACGATGAACGGATGCCAAGTGTCACAGACGGCCCGACAGGCAACGTCCTGGGCGGATGGATGTACTACAATACATTTGGAACTACAACGGCAGGGGCGTTCGATCCTACACAGGGCAGCCTCTACACTTACATCAAAAGCAAAGGTGTTTATGTATGCCCCGACGATTCGGCTGGTCAAATAACCGGTGACAGCTACGCGATCAGTTCTTGCATCGCGGTGAATGTGACGCCGACAGTCGAGCCCCGCCCCGGCAAGTCACTTTCTGTTTTCACCAATCCTTCAGGGATAGTGCTTTTTGGTGAAGAAGGAGGCGCGACCCCCTCAGCCTCAACCAACGATGCGTATCTTTATTACCAGTCTGGAGATCATATCAGCCTGCGCCACTCCAGCGGCTCCAACTTTGCGTTTGTTGACGGTCATGTCAAATATTATCTCCTGGACCCAACTAATACAACTAATTCCCCACCAGCCTTGCTGAAGCTGCATAACCTTCAGGAAGGCGTAGACATCAACAATACTGACCCCTCACTGCTTGATGCATCGGGGACAAACACAGCGCTGCCTTACGGAACTTCTACCTCTGGTCTTTGCAGCAACTAACCATTAGGCTCTTAGAGATTATGCCCCGATGCCGCTATACGGCAGCGGGGTTTTTGATGTTTCGGGAACGAGCCGGGCTGCTTAGGGTGTTTATTCTACTAACAATCTCAGCGGAAACGAATTTTAGGGAAGTATTTACCTTGACACACTTATCGGAACCAGCTTTAGGGAGTGCAATCGCACGTCCGAGTCAGGAAAAAGCGGAAGCCGTCTACCGTGAAATGCTGGCCTACGTCGGCGAGGACCCCGCCCGTGAGGGTCTGCTGCGGACACCGCACCGGGCCGTGGAAGCGCTGAAGTTTCTGACAAACGGGTACGAGAAGGATGTCAAGACACTGTTGAACGGCGCGATCTTCGAGGAAGATTACGACGACATGGTTGTGGTCAAAGATGTTGAGTTCTACTCGCTTTGCGAGCATCATATGCTGCCGTTTTACGGAAAGGTCCATGTCGGATATATTCCGAACGGCAAAATCATCGGGCTTTCCAAGATACCCCGCCTTGTCGATATGTTCGCCCGGCGGCTGCAAGTGCAGGAGCGTCTGACCACGCAGATAGCCGAAGCATTAGAAGAAGCATTAGAACCCAAAGGCGTCGCCGTGGTTGTGGAAGGCGCTCATATGTGTATGCTGATGCGCGGCGTTCAGAAACAGGGCGCGACCATGGTCACATCTCATGTCATGGGCGCTTTTCGGTCCGACCGGGCCACGCGCCAGGAATTCATGTCTTTAGTCAAGGGGCCGCATTAGCACCTCAGACTGGGAACTGTCCGGCATTGGCGGCTGTTCTTATGACAACACACGCTGTTGTCGGCCCAAGCAATTGTGAAAAGCCGAGAAAGAAGTCTACTATGAGCGCAGCCGCTGCGGTTTCAACCGCAGAATTCGATACACAAGTCTTAGAGTCCGACATCCCTGTTCTGGTCGATTTCTGGGCATCCTGGTGTGGTCCGTGCCGAACAATCGCTCATGCCGTGGAAGCGGTCGCGGAAGAATTTGCAGGACGCGCAAAAGTTCTGAAGCTGAACGTGGACGAGAACCCGGAGATCGCAGGACGTTACAGTGTCCAGAGCATTCCGACGCTCCTTTTCTTCAAGGCCGGCCAAAAGGTCGGTGAGTTGGTCGGCGGTCAGAACACGCGTCAGATCATTGAAGCTGCACTTTCCGAGCATTTCTAAGGCATTTTGTTTTTCGTATGTCCCCTATTTTATTGAATCAAGGAGTTTTTTGTCATGAGCAACGCTACTGCCGTCAAGACGGCTGATTTTGAGAAGGTAGTCCTTCAATCCGATGTTCCCGTTCTGGTGGACTTCTGGGCTCCCTGGTGCCCCCCGTGCCGCGCCATAGCGCCGACACTGGACGTGGTCGCCGAAGAGTTTTCCGGCAAAGCCAAGATCGTCAAAGTCGATGTCGACGACGAGCCTGAAGTCGCCGCACGCTATGGCGTGAGCAGCATCCCTGCCTTGCTTCTTTTCAAGGGCGGTGAACAGGTTGGTCAGCTTGTCGGCGCTCATCCGAAATCCACGATCTCTAATCTGATCACCAAAGCGCTTTAAGCGAAAACAACAAAAAGCCGCCCCGTCTGCATTTCGCAGAGGGGGCGGCTTTTGCTTGTCCGTTGTAGAAACCGTGTTGGGCGACTGAAGTCGCGGCAACAAGTGCACAAAACCTGCCTTCGCAGGTTAATACAGATGAGCTTAATATGGAAGTTCCGAATAAGACTCTGTATGAGTCCACGTAGGTGGACTTGTGCTTTTGTTGCCGCGACTTCAGTCGCCCGCAAGAACTTCTGAGACACCACTGAGCACTTCTATCGAACGCGCTCTGGAGGCGGCTGGCCGAATCCCTGGTCGTGAACCGTCTCGCGGCTGTCCGGGTCGGACGTCGGTGGTCGCAGGACCTTGAACGGGTAAACACTGCGGCCATCCTGGTACCCAGTGACGCCGTAAGCCGGGTAAGGCGCATCGCGAGACGCAGTCCACGCGGCGGGATTGTTTTGATCTGCCGTATCTTTGCTGGATTTGAGGCTGCGGACATAAGCTGCTAGCGCCCACCGCTCGTCCGGCGTCGTCCAGTGCCGGAAGCCGGGCATTTTACCCTGTCCCATCGTGATATGCCAGAACATTGCGCCATCCGTAATGTGCTGCACAAGCGGCGCAGCCAGATCCGGCGGATGGGGGACTAGATACTGACCGACCGTGCCGTAGCCATAACCGCCGGGATTGTGACACTGGACACAGCGGTTGTAAAAAAGAATTTGGCCGGAACGCACTAGCCGTGAACCCTGCGGCAATGGATTTTTGAGCAGATCGACTGACTTTGGAGCCGCCTCGTAACGCGCATTGTCTGAGAGATTTGGCGGCGGCAGCACAGGCTCTTTCGATGGAAAGCTCGTAAAGTTCGGTGCGACAAGCTTCGCATCATCTTCGCCGGGCAGTTGAACGCGTGCTCCAAAGGCAGTAGAAGCCACTGGTTTACCGTCTGTTGGAATCAGTGCGATGCTGGCCGGCACCGAGTCGGCAGGAGGCGCGGCGCGGGGTGCATCCAGCGGTGTGTAGTTCGGCTGCCGGTACATCTGGTTGCCGCACCCAGTCAGAATCAAAGCCAGAAGCGGTCCTGCAAGCGCAAGGACAGTGGTCTGTCTCACTCGAAGCTCCTTGCATCGCGGCGGACATCGGTCGCGCCGGCCTCGCGGCAAAACTTTTCTGCCTGCTTGGCTTTTTCATCGTCGGCGCAGTGAGCGGCAATGCCGATCAAGCCTTCGGAGATGCGCGGGTCGTAGACTTTCGCACGCCAGGAAGGCAGACGCATCTCGAACAGAGCCGAGACAAATGCACCGGACAAAGCAAACAGCATCATCATCTCATAGGAAATGATGGCGATCGGCGGAGCTGGAGAGATCGGTTTGCCGCCGACACGGATCAAATAAAGCTGCGCCGTACCGGAGGCCAAAGCGATCCCGAAAGCAATCCCAATCAGCGCAAAAACGACAGTCAATATCGGCAAACGGATCGGAGAGCGGTCTGCTTCCAGTACGCCTTCCGGGAACGGCACCGATGACAGGACCATCAGCTCCTGTGAATCCGTGCCGCCCTCTGCCTTCAATCTATTCAAGGCCGCAGCCGCCTGATCGATTTCCTCAAACAGTCCTAAAACAGTAGTTTCAGCCATGATTATCCGATTGTCTCCTCTCGCAGTGTCACCGGCATCTCCGCGCCGCCGACCCGCTCAATGCCTTCCGCATGTTCGCCTTCCCGGTACTCCCACATCGAGACAATCGGGATGAACTTGGTCAGCAGCGTGTACAATGTCCCAAAAAGGCCATAAGCGCCTATCGTAATCGTGATGTCCGGCCAGGCCGGTGTGTAGTTGCCCCAGGTCAGACGGTTCACGGCGACACTAGGAACGACGACAAGAATCCGCTCTGAGAACATCGCGATATTCACGCCGACGCCAATCGCCAGCATCGCCCAGGGGGAGCGCCGGACCTGCTTGAACATCAATGCCACCAAGGGGATGATGACGGCGAAGATCGGCAGCAGCACCAGAACATACCGGTAACCGTGGAATAGGAAATCGACGTAGTTCTCGTGGTCAGGATCGCGTGAGAACCAGTCGGACCAGATATCGCCGCCAAAGAAGTAAACCCAGAACAGGGCGATAAACAGCAGAATCTTCCCGATGTTATCGAAGTGCTGCGGCAGGATGTACTGCTCCAAATGCAGCGCCCAGCGCAGCAGGCACATGACGACGCAGACCGCGCCGGCACCCGACAGCAACGCACCGCAGACAAAGTAGGGGGCGAAGATGTTGGAATGCCAGCCGGGGACAATGCTCATGCCGAAGTCCCAGCCGACAATCGTATGCAGCGAAACAAACACCGGAATGATCATGACTGTCAGAATGCCGAACAGCACCTTCAGCCGCCGCCACTCCCGGTCTGTCCCGCGCCAGCCCAGCGCCAGCACCGTGTAAAGTATCCGCCGCCAGCCGAAGGTCCGTTCCCGCAAAGTCGCGAAATCGGGCACGATGCCGGAAAACCAGAAAATGACACTCGTGATCAAATAAACACCCAGCGCCGTCGCATCCCACACAAGCGGGCTTTTGTAATCCGGCCAGAGCTGACGCTCATTCGGGTAGGGCAGCATCCAGAAAAATACCCAGTTCCGCCCGATATGCAGCAGCGGAAAGATACCGGCGACAGCCAAAGCGCAGACAGTCAGCGTCTCTGCTAGGCGGGTCAAAGAACGCCGCCAGCCGGCATGAAGCAGCCGCAGAATGGCCGAAATCATCGTTCCTGAAAGTGCGACACCTGCCCAGAAGATAAAATTGGCGATGTCCAAACCCCAGTAGACCGGGCGATCCATGCCCCAGACACCCATGCCCTGGTAAATCTGCCAGCAGAATGTCAGGAACGCTGCGCCGAAAACTGTCGCAAAAAAGCCCAGCACCGCCCACCAGCGCCAGTTGGTTTGCAGCACAGCGTTGGTCAGATCTGTGTTGACCTGCGCTGCAGGCGGAACGGGCAGATACCCGGAAGTAATGTCCCTTAGCGGGATTTCCTTCTGCGTTTCCTGAAATTTGTCAAGCTCTCGCTCAATCAATGCCATGTAAAAATGCCTTCTCTAATTACCGTTTGAGTGCCGTGCGTTTCATTTATGCCCTCGCCTTATCGCCATTGACCATAAATCCTAAGTTTCCCAAAGCGGCGGGTCTTCCACCATGACTGTCACAGTCGCATTGCCCATCTTACGCTCGGCAGTTCGTGTCCGTTCTTTGCTCGTTCCCCACCAGGACATAATCGGGAAATAGCGTGCGGCCAGCAGGTAAGTCAGGACAAACATAGCGGCGACGCTAAAGAAGACCAGGATCGCCGGGAGCGGGGGAAGCAGCGCGACCGGGCCGTAATTCGAGGCAAAAGTCGGCACTGTGTCTAAGTAGCGCTGACAGGCAATTCCGACCAGCACGAAGACACTGATGGTGCAGAGTGCCCAGGGCTTCTTGCGGAAGACCGGCGTCAGGTTGCCGAAGATCGGGATAGCGGAACAGCCTAATATCATCAAGCCAACCAGAATCGGGAACGTGACGGTTCGGCTCTGCTGCAGCAGCCATTCTTCCGGGATATGACCATACCAGGCGGTCAGGAAATCACAAATACGGAAGTAAGTCCAGATCAATGCAATGCCGACCATGAACTTGCCGAGGCTATCATATTGGATCAGCGTGAAAAAGCCTCGGCCCCGCAATAGGCGATTGGTAACGGTCATCAGCAGAACGCCCAGAGCCAGGGCACCCAGCAGCGAACTCAGTGTATACAGCGGTGCGAAGATGCTGGAGTCCCAGTTCCGTGCGGCGGCAAGCTGAAAGTCCCAGCCTAGGATCGTCTGCGAACCCATAAAAGACGCCAAGATGCCGACGACTAAAACGCCTTCCGCCCGCCGCAGCACCCGCCACTGCTGGTCGCTGCCCCGCCAAAACCAGGCGATGCGCCCATAGAACTTTTTCTCTTTCGTGCCGGGAGTCG
The DNA here is from genome assembly GCA_050954545.1 of Janthinobacterium lividum. Taxonomy (GTDB): domain Bacteria; phylum Armatimonadota; class Armatimonadia; order Armatimonadales; family Capsulimonadaceae; genus JANXMY01. Next base: position 6,868 of record JBPBQB010000209.1, read on the forward strand.
CCCGGTCACGCAGCATGGCGAAGTCTGGGATCGATGTGAGATACAGCAGCATCCAGCCGGCAAGATAGGCAGTGCCGACTGCCAGCGAGTCCCAGGCAATCGATCCGAAGTTGTCCCAAACACGGTCCCGCTCATGATCCATCATGCCGAGGCCGTAAATCTCGCGACGAGCGATGATCAGGACTGGAAGCAGCAGCGGCATCCAAAGGCCGAACAGCGAACCGATGTCAAGCATTCGGTTCAGCGGATAACGCCAGGAAGCGTGGGTGATACGGAGAATTGCCGAGAGTGCGACAAGCGCCTGGCTTATCCCGATCCAATACAGCAGCGAAACGAGGGTGACATGCCAGAAGCCGGGATTGCTCTTCTGTGTCGGATAAGCCCAGCCCCAGATAATCGCGCCACCGAACAGCACCATCCCAAAGCAAACCAGCGTAATCACCAGCAGCTTGGTCCGGCGAGATTTACGCGCTTCTTCCAGCACCAGACGCAGCGGCTCGTAGGCGTTTGGGTCCAGGGCGATCTCGCGAGGCGAAGTCAGGATATTGTCTTTATCAAACATTGGCAGCCACCGCCTCTGCATCCTCGTCAACCGTTTTCAGGTAAACGATAGCGGGGGAAACACCGAGATCCTCCAGCAGACGGAACCGGCGCGGATCATTCCACTGTTTGGCAACAGTCCAGCGGTCATCTTTGACATCACCAAAGGTAATTGCTTTGGGCGGGCAGGCCTGAGCGCAGGCTGTTGTGAACTCATCAGGCTCCAAATCGCGCCCTTCCGCGTCTGCTTTCTCCTCAGCCCGGCGGATGCGCTGAATGCAGAACGTGCATTTTTCCATGACGCCCTTCTCGCGCACTGTCACATCCGGGTTCAGATGCTGATTGAGCGGAACATCCCAGGAATGCTCGAACCAGTTGAAGGCCCGGACATCATAAGGGCAGTTGTTGCCGCAGTACCGCGTCCCGACACACCGGTTGTAGGCCATCGCGTTCAGGCCCTCCGGATTATGGTAAGTCGCGTACACGGGGCATACCGGCTCGCAGGGGGCGTTGTCGCAGTGCTGACAGGGGATCGGCATGAACCGGGCTTTGACATTGGGATACGTGCCTTCCCAGTAGCGCTCGACACGGATCCACTGGTGCAGACGCCCCATATGGGCCTGCTCTTCGCCGACCACGGGGATATTGTTCTCGGCAGCGCAGGCGGCTTCGCAGGCGTGGCAGCCTGTGCAGCGGTCCAGATCAATGGTCATCGACCACTTGCGCGTGCGCTTGCCGCCTTCAAAATCGACAACATACGGGGAGGCTTTGATCTCAGACGGGCCTTCGCCGCCGCTGCTTGGCCCGCCCGCTCTTTCTGTATTTAGTTCGGCTGCGTCTGGCATTTCTGCATCTTTCTACTGTCTGGTTACTCTGCTGCCGGTTTCTGACTGTTTCCGCCGCCGCGATTGAAGAGCGACCCGTTCTCAGACGGCGCACCTTCGACCTTTTTAGCAGCTTTCCACTCTTTCGCCGTTGTATGAATCAGGTCTTTTACCGCGTCCGGTTCCGCGCCGCCGGGCCGGTCTTGAGCCAGAACCAGTGTCGTGTTATCCGGGTAATAGCCGTTTTTCGCGCTTGCGACTTTGGTCAGCGTGACCTGCGTGTTTCCATAAGCCAGTGCCCCGGTCTGGGGGTCTGCGGTCGGGCTCAAAATCGACAGCGGGTTCGCGCCGCGTCCCATGGCATTGCGCCCGTAGACATCGTGCCCCTGACCGATCGGCATTGCGACCGCGCCGGGATGGATGCCAGGGTAGGGGACTGCTAAAACGTCCACCGACCCATGCGGCGAGGTCAGCCGGACCAAATCGCCGGTGCGAATATCAAGACTGTGAGCGACCTGCATATTGATCTCGACCCAGGAGTTCCAGACTGCCATTGTCATCGGGTCCGGTGTCTCCTGCATCCAGCCTAAGTTCGCATGGCGTCCATCAGTGAAAAAGATATGCGGGTACAGGTGCAGAGCGAATGTGCCCTCCCCCGCCCCCAATAATAGGGGAGCCTGAACAGTCGTAGGAAGAATTTTCCCTCTTGCTCCCCCATTTTTGGGGGCGGGGGGGGTATTCCATAAACCACCTACTGAAAGCACATTGACCCAGTTCGGATCGTTTTCGGTGACATCGGCAGTCATATCGGCCTGCCCGAGCGCCGCCCAGGTCTTACGGACTGCCGAGTGGCTGTCTGTATCAGCCATCCGTTTTCCAACGCGCTTGGCAAGATCGATCAGCAGATCGCCCAGCGGGCGTGTGTCCCACCAGGGCACAAAGCTGCCGGCATTGTCTTGTACCTGCCCGTGACCCCCGACAAACTGAGGATCGATGATCGGCTGGCGCAATGTCGCCATACGGGTTCCAGGCGGAATGACCGGCGGCACATGATCGCCCCACTCTTCCAAAAACGAGCGTGTCGGCAAAACGACATCGGCATAGGCCGTGGTCTCGTCCTCGAAGATGGTCAGCGCGGCAATCAGCGGCACTTTCGCAAGCGCCGGCGTAAAGCCAACTGCCGAGGGCAAAGTAAAGACGGGGTTCGGCTGACCTAAAATCAGCAGTGCCCCGATCTGTCCCGACTGCATCGCCGAAGTCAGTTGCTGGATGCCCTTCAATCCTGAAGTCTCTGGATTGACCGCTGGGAGCGCAGTCGCTGCCGTGCCGAAACCAACACACTGGCTCTTGGCCTGAACGTTCAGCGCTTCTACGGCAGTGAATGCCGCCATCGGATTGGCCGAAGACAAAAGTCCGTTGCCACCGATGGCAGCGGCGCGAATTCCTGCCGCAGTCCAAACCTGAGCGACTTCCTGCAATTGTGCTTCTGTCAAGCCCGTTGCAGATGCATATTCAGTCATCGAAGCCGAGGGGTTACGGATCGCTGCCAGGACTGCCTGTGCGACAATCGCTTCGGTGCCAGGGTTGCAGGGCAGCCATAAATCGGCTTTAGCCGCTGTCATGCTCATGCGCGGGCCGACATAGATAAACTTGCCATGCTCACCCTGTGCCCGGCGCGGACCCTGCCGGAAGTCACCAAACAGGCGGCTGTAATAGACAGGAGAAGGCCACGCTTCCAGGAAGTCGCCGCCGAACGAGACAATGACATCGGCTTGGTCTAACTGATAGGCCGGGATCTGGTCTCGTCCATAAACTGCTTTCGACGCCGCCCGCCAGGGCGCATCGTCGAGGAGCGAATAGGAATAGACCTTGCCGCCGACTTTTGCCGCGAATTCATTGATCAGACGAGTCTGTGTCGGGCTGTGACCGAACTCCTGAGCGTCCGCGAGAATTGCGACCCGGCCGGACGCACTGCTCAGGCCCGCAGTCACCTTCGCCAGAGCCGCTTCCCAATCTGTGTCCGTGCCGGAGATTTCCGTGATCTGATCCCGGCCATCCGGCGGGTTCGCGTCTTTGTCCCGGTCCCGAACAAAAGTCCCGCCGCGCTTGGCATGAAGCTGAGGCTGACGGATTCGATCCGGGTTATAGAGATGCTGCAAAGCCGCCTGACCACGTGCACAGCTCCTGCCGCCGCTGACCGGGTGTTCAGGGTTGCCTTCGATCTTCAGCGCCCGTCCGCCCATGGTTCGCACCAGCAGACCGCAGCCGGCAGGACACATCTGGCAGACGGTCGCGAAATACTGGGGGACGCCATCGATCAGGCCATCGGGCTGGTTCAGGTAGGGGTAAACGCGGTTATCATAGCCGCCGTAAGTCCCGGCAACTTCGGCACGATAAATACCGGGGTTGTAGCGTGTCAGCGGACGGCAGCCTGTCGCGGCGACGGCACTTCCGACAACGCTGAGCTGAATAAACTTTCGTCGGCTAATCTCGGTCATAAAGACAATTCTTCTCTAGTGATGGCAGGTCTAGTAATGGCAGGTGTAACAGTCCACAGAGGCTTGATTGGGCCGGAACTTCTTTTCGTACTGCCGGTGACAAGTGATGCACCAGCCCATGTTCATTTCAATCGGCTGGTACACTACATACATGCTGCCGACATTGCCGTGGCAGGTGGCGCAGGCAATTCCCGCGCCGACATGGGCCGAATGGACAAAGTGGACATAGCCGGGCTGCTGGTTGACACGCACCCAGGGGATGGACTGCTTGGCGATGTAATACTGCCGAACACGGGCGATCTGCGGATGCGTAATCGAGATGTTCTTGTGACAGCCCCAGCAGACTTCCACCGGCGGGTAGTTGGCGTAGCGCGAGGTCGCCGCTGTCCAGTGGCAGTAGGCGCACGGGATGTGCAGCTCATTGACATGGACATGGTGGTAAAACGCGATAGGCTGAGTCGGGCCGGGAGAGCCGACCCAGTTGGTCTTGCGCTCATGGCTTGTTTCAGGCCAGTAAAATGCCAGGCTCAGCAGTGCCAACAAAAACACGCTGGCAACGGCGGCTAAACGGATAAGTACGGGGCGGCTCACGCCTGATGATCCCTTTTCTAAAAAATAGTCGTGCAGGACACTTACGTCGTCCCGGTGGAATTGCAATGCATGAGGTGGAGGGAAAATGGTGCAGGATAGTAATACCCTGCGCGATACTGCCTCAAACGCCGACATTCCGCATTGACGGCGTTATTATAGCAGGATTTTTCCGCAAAAAGTTTGATATTGTGAAAGATTGCACAATCAAATTTCTGGGTATAATGCGGCCACTATGGACGATTTCAATCCATCGCAGCTCATCACGCTCTGCGCGGTCTTCATTGGTTTTCATGTTCTTGCCGTGCCTGCTTTCCTTTGGGCGATGCGTCATCGCCAGTTCAGCGGGCGTGAGCAGAAAGAATGGAATCTGGAACACAACGCTGCGCCCGAGATGCCGGTCGTGTCCTTGCCGTGTGCCTCCGGTCCAATGCCTGTGAAGGCACGGCTCATGTTCGGCATTTTGGGCGTTCTGGGAATTGGAATGCTGGGTTCTATCTTTTTGATTTTATTTACTGCCCTCCATGCGGCGGCTCATCCGGCAACGGGCCAATCCCCGTTTTAATCTGTAATTTTTTAGTCCGCTATTTTTCATCGAGGTTCACTTATGGCGATTATGCAGGGTGCTGATACCTGGTTCTGGTTTTGGATGGTGATGCTGGTCATGGGCGGCATGACCCTCGCGACCTGGTACTATGTGATCATCGGGCGTGACCGACCTGTCCGCAAACAGCGTCGCGGTGAAGAAACAGTTGAGCGTTACGGAACAATTGAAGAAGATAGGTCCCCCACGCCCAAGTTTTTGACATTGACCTATATCGGGGTCGCTGTCTGGGCGATTGCTTATATCATTTGGACCGGCATCGACGGCATCGGTATGTAACGTTTACGAAGAGGAACCAAGAGCATGGCAAACGATCTGGTACGCTGGGGCCGCTTGGATTCCGACGGCTACCTAGACAAGCACGAAACAGACACCCAGGACGATAATGAGCAGTGGGATACGCCCCCTGACCAGCCGCATCCGATGCAGAAGAGCTTTGGTTCTGCACGACGTCGTAAATCCGGCGATGCTGCTCAGGTCGCGGATGCGGAAGCAGTGGATGCCCGCCGACGGGGCGACAACGAATTTGCATTCACCCGTGAAGGAGATGCCGCAGACCTGCGCCAAAATCCCTGGGACTGGGGCGACCTGCGGACCTGGGCAATCATTGTCGGTATGTGCCTCGGTATTTTCGCCCTTACTGCTTTTATCTATTTCATGCCGCAGGGGCGGCATGGACAGAATGACGGCGCGGAGCCGGTTCCCCATATTCGCGTTTATTAACTTTTAGGAAGCTTCTTCATGGCTGCATTTGCTGGGGTGCTGCATTCATTGCAGCGCATTTTCGATCCGCCGACGCAACCATCCCGTCTAATCTCTGTGCATCGGGTACGGATATTCGCCGCTGTCGGTGCCGGCATGGTGAGCGGAATTGTATTTCTGCTGGGATACTATGCGACTCTAGGCTTATTGCCTTCGGCGTTCGCTTATCCGACCACGGAATATCCCGTATCTGCTTGGGCGCACCGGATGGACCTCGCTCAGTTTGCCGGGTCGATGCTCTACCCGCCTCTGCCCTCGCCGCTGACCTG
>JBPBQB010000119.1:0-12857 GCA_050954545.1 Janthinobacterium lividum
GCTATGTGGTTGCGGTCCCCGAAGTCTACCACGAACTTGAGCCTGCCGGAACCATCCTTGCCTACAATACGGAAGGAGCCGACCGGGGCAATGCAGACAAAACAGCTAAAGAAGTGTCCAGCTATGACGCCGATGCCCGCGCGGTTCTCGATCATCTCAAATCACACCCGTGCTGTACCGGCAAGCTAGGCGTCATGGGAGTCTGTTTGGGCGGGCATCTTGCATTCCGGGCAGCAATGAACCCGGATGTTCAGGCGGGTGTTTGTTTCTATGCGACCGACATTCATACGCGCTCTTTAGGCAAAGGCAAAAATGACAACACGCTCGACCGGATGGGGGATATCACTGCCGAGATGCTTATGGTCTGGGGCCGTCAAGACCCGCATGTGCCGCGTGAAGGCCGTCAGCTTATCTACAATGCGATGAATGATGCTGGTGTCACCTTACAGTGGCACGAGTTCAACGGAGCCCATGCATTTTTGCGCGATGAAGGCCCACGCTACGATCCAGCCCTTGCTCGCCTTACATTTAATCTCGTACTGGAACTGCTAGGCCGCAAACTGAGTGATGGTGACGAGACGCATTAGTTCTTCTGCACCAGTTTCCTGGCGTGACTGGGTATACTAAAGCCCGAATACGCAATTTTCAGGATACAAACACATGCTCGATCCGAATGCTTTTGACGCCCGGTGGACACTTCTGCTGGGAGTTCCGATAATCGCTTGGCTGATCGTGATCGCCTGCCGACGGACACAGGCCGTAGTCGCGCGAATCCGTGAAGTCCGCGCCGAGATGGCGCGTAATCCGCAGGACCCTTACGCCTCGCTTGCGGCTCTGATGTCGGAAGATCAAACAAAGAAAAAAGAGACCGGGAAACACGCAGGGAGGCGCTGATGGCAAAAGGAGTGACTGATCGGCAGCAGGAAGTTTTCAACTTCATCGTCGCGTACCTAGAAGAAAAAGGCTATCCCCCGACTATCCGTGAGATGCAGATGGGCCTCAATATCGGCTCTTTGCGCGGCGTGACGATCCACTTAGATGCCCTGCAAAAAAAAGGCTATATCGACCGCCTCTCCGCGAAAGACGGCCCGCGAACTTCGCGCGGCATTCGCATTCTGGCGCGTCTGGAGTCGCGGGCAAAAGATGAAGAGTCCGGCCTGCGACGACTGCCCTTGATCGGGACAATCGCGGCGGGAATGCCTCTGCTGGCAAACCAGAATATCGAGGACATCATTGCTGTCCCCAACCAGCTATTGCGAACGAATTCCCCGGATTGTTTTCTGCTGCGCGTCCAGGGTGACAGCATGACCGGCGCACACATTCTGCCCGGCGACCTTGTCTTGATTCAGCCGCAGGCAACGGCTGAAAACGGCGATATTGTTGCGGTTCGTCTAGGCGAAGAAGCGACCGTCAAAAAGTTTTCGCGTCATGGCAACCGGATCGAGCTTCAAGCACAGAACCCGAACTACGCCCCGATCCCCCTGCGTAAATCCGACAATGCTGCGATTATCGGCAAAGTCATTGGCCTGCTGCGCGGATATTCGGGTTAACTCATGAGATCTCTCTATTTATGCGCTGTGGCTTTGCTGCTGACCGGCTGCTCTCACCCGGCACCGACAGCGGCGGTATCCTGGAAAACGGTCGGCGATCTTGCCGTGTCCCTGACAGTCAGTCCGCCTGCCCATATGGGCGATAACATGTTCAGTGTGACACTGGCTGACTCGGCGACTCAGCTTCCGATTGGAAATGCTAATATGACGGCGGTTCCTGAAATGCTGTCGCCGCAGGGCACCGGCAGCAGCAGCAGTGGCCGGTCGCAGGGGAACGGCTTGTATCTCATCCCGATCCGCCTCGGGATAGCGACACGCTACGACATCAACCTGCATATCGAACGGAGCGGGAAACCTGCTGCCGACGTTTCCTTTCCCGTCGATGCTGTCCAATAAATCAAACTTCAGGAGGGAAAAAGAATGGTCGAAATTGATGCGCGATATGACGGCGGCAAGAAATGTTCGCTGACTCACCCGGAAGGCGCGACGCTTCTGACCGATGCGCCTAAAGACATCGGCGGAGACGCATCTGCCTTCAGCCCGACCGATCTTGTAGCGGCGGGGCTTGCGGCATGCGTCCTAACTACTGTCGCCATGTACGCTGAGCGCCACGATCTCAATCTCGACGGCATGACAGCTCACGTCAGTAAAGGCATGACAGCTTCGCCGCGCCGGATCGGTCATCTGCCTCTGACAGTCCACCTGCCTGCGTCTGTCGCCGAAGAGGTCCGGCCTCATATCGAGCGTATCGCCTACGCCTGCCCGGTTCATGCCAGCCTGCACCCGGACATCGATGCGCCCATCGAGCTTATCTACGATCTTTGATTTCGATGAGATGAACAAAACCCGCCTTTTTCAACAAGCCCTGCTTCTTGTCGGAAGCAGGGCTGTTTGTTTAGCCGTTGCCGCAACTAGTGTGGGAAAACCTGAATCATGATAGGTGAGCCGATTACATTGACCCTGACAGTCGTGCTGCTTCCTGCCGCCGTCGCTCCCAGACCAACGAGGGGGTCATAAACTTTGTACGTGTAATTGCCGCCAAATTCGATAGTCACGATATTGTCTGGGGGAGTCACCGCCACGAAAGCCTTTTGATCCCAGATTTGCGGCTCGTTCCAGACGACGATAAACGTGCTGCCGTCGCTCTTGCTGATCGACAGGCTGCTCCCTGCCGCGCCTGCGTTCGTGACACCGCTGACCCGATAATTGGGAACCCTCGCGGTGAAGACCGCAGGCTTGTCGGCCAGCAGGTTTTTGACGTTCGCCAGGGCCTGAGCAGCAGGCTTGACCTTCCACTGGTAGTCAAAGATGCCGAAGTGCGCTTCCGTTCCTTCTGTGCCGTTCGGATCGCCGTCCGTGTCGTCCATGAGCTGATACAGGTAAGCCCGGTAGACTCCCCTCGATGTCATATCAAACATCTGGTTCAGAATATACTTGGCCTGCGTCTGAGTGTCGCATCCGCCCTGTCCGGGTCTGACTGCCGTGGTCTGCCCCCACTCGGAGACGCTGATCGGCTTGGTCGGAGACGCGGCAGATTTATACCAGTTGTAGATAGCAGAGAAGTTCCCGCCCCCGAAGTTCGAAGGCTGCCGTCCGTTCCCCGCGTAGAAATGGAAGTTTCCGGAGTCGACATAGGGCGAAATGTTAGGCAGCTTCGTGTAATCGTCAGGATCCCCGCTGGCAATATCCGGGGCCATTAACTTAGCCTGAGCGAGAGTCGGATTGCTTTTCTTCCAGGCGAACAAAGCTTTGGACCAGGCCGCGTAATTGGTGCCAAAGTTCTTCGTCTGGTCTGTCAGATCAAAAGGGCCGTGGGTGCCATTGCCGGTGCTGTAATTGTTGATCTCATTCGGGCCTTCAATGGTCTCGATTATGCTGGCGAGCTGCGGGATCGCCTTCTTCTGGCTGACGAGCGTGTCGTCAGGAGCGTTCAAGTAGCCGATAACAATCACATTGGCTTTGAGACCATTTGGGAAGTAAGGGGCCGCTTTCGCGGCGACGTCTTTCGCGGCGGCAACATCGGCGGCGTCCGTGCATTTGATGCGGATGCGCGAGAACCCGATAATATTGAGTGCATCGGCAATCGCCTGCGTATTCTGGTAACTGCCTTCGCCCAGGTGAACATTCGCGCCGAACGTATTCGAGAAGGCCTGCGCTTTGACATTCCGGTCGGTAGCCGGGGTGCCCTGCGCCTGCGTGGGCGGGAGGGCGGCAAGACTAAGCCCGGCGGCTGAAAACATGGCACTGACCAGTAGAACCGGCATTTGCCTCCGGCGTCGCTTCTCCTGACGGCGAACCCGCGACATCTTGCGGGTCGGTGTGCTGTGCATTGTGATTTCGTTTTCCTTCCGCATCATAAGCTGAACGTCGCGATTACAGGCTGAACGTCGCGGCCCAGGGAGCGGCACTCGTGCCGGCGGCATTGTTGTTTTCATTTCCACCGGCGGCCGCTCCGCTCTCACAGGTCGTGTCGGCATCGTCCTGGGCACAGGTCGGCCGGGACGCGGTGAAGCCGCTGGAAACACTGCTGCCACGCAGCCACTTCGCATGACCGTCCGCCATCAAGAAGTTCGAACCGCCGTTATGGCGCCCGACTGTATCCAGCCAGCAGGCAGTATCATCATTGTAGGGGCTGCACCCTCCGCCCTTTGTATCGGAGGTCTGTCCTATTCCGCCAAAAAATCCAGTGGCATAGTACGTGTTGGCAGGCTCATAAGTGTACGGAAAGTTCTTGTTGATCTGACCAGGCCGGCCATTCCCATAAGCGCGAATGTCGACGGACGATGCGTTGATCGTTCCCAAGCCGACTACCGGATATACCTGAAGCTCGAATAATGCTACCGTGTTTGACGGAGCCGTCAGAGCGGCGAGGGTAGCGGCTTTACCGCTATACAGGCCGCCGACATCGGATAAGTTGACGTTGAGTCCGTAGGAGATTTCGGTGACTGTTGGGCCGCCGCTGGGGGTGTTGTTGGTGCTGTCATCAGGACAGGTCATGAGATTTGGACTTTTCATGTAGGGATTGATTCCAAAAACCCAGTCTGTTTTCGTTGAATCCCCAAACAGAATGTTAAAATCGTTATACGGCAGCGTCTCGTCGTAGTCCTGCGTGTACTGGATCAAGGCCAGCCCGATTTGCTTTTCGTTGGAAAGGCAGGCGGTGCGGCGGGCGTTCTCCCGGACTTTCTGAAAGACAGGAAATAAAATCGCGGCGAGTATTGCAATAATAGCGATGACGACGAGCAGTTCGATCAGTGTGAAACCTTTTTTCATTGGGATATTCCTCTCAGTATTAGTTCTTGGTTGTGAATCATGATGTATATCCGAGGTCAATATTTGCTGCGGATATTTGTTTGATGTTTGCTTATTGGTTTTTTCTCGCTGGAGGGTTCCTTTTCATCGCCGATAGAATAGATGCCTTGAGCTGCGGTGAGAGAGATGGATCGTCCTGGACTTTTTTGACTTGCTGCTCGAACTGCGGGGATCCTGGTGCGGCGTTGTCTTCCTGGGCTTTACTGCCGCAGCCTTGTATGATTAGGCTGCCCAGAACAGCGCCGCATATGATAACAAAAACAACTTGAGGAGTGTGTGCAAATTGCATCATTACTTTTTATTCCTGACTTTCTACTTCTAAATTGCTGAATGCTAGCAAAATCTGCTCACGGATCACATATAATAGTTGCAATTATAACCATCACGACGATCCATTCCATGTTCACAAAGCATAGGCGCATTTTTTTTGTTCGGCATACATGGGGTAAGATAAAATGTTTTCTGCATACAGCTTTATTTCAGCATAACGAAAGTGCGCTTGGGTAAAATCAGTATAACACTGTCCCTATTGCTTGTCAAGCGATTTAAGCGATTGAACTAAAAATTGTTTGCGAAAGTCACACAAGCTTTAACGCGCTTCGACTGAAAAAATGCTATAATAGAAATCAGACTGAAATTCAGGGCAGCATGGAAGAGCAAAATTTCTCTAAGAGTATCCTGACTCAGAGATGCTGGTTGTTTTCTCAAGAGCACTTTTCCATGTTTCTGATACGCATTCATAATCATAAATTGTATGGCGTTCGCATACAACCCATTTCGGATTCAAGAGTGAGTTTCCTATGCCCGTGACTACAGTCAAAGAAGAACACCAGGCTTTTATCTCTCAGCCTGCCTATCAGCGCCTTGAGGAACATCTGCGGGCAAATATCGCCTCCGGCTTGTGGCCTGTCGGGGTCATGTTGCCCAGCCGGCGCGACCTTGCTAAAAGCCTGGGAATTGATCTACGGACGCTGCAGCGAGCCATCCAGCCTTTACTAGATGATGGGACACTGAAAGCCAGCGGGACACGCGGGACTTTCGTTGCTAAAGAAAGTCTTACTGAACCTCTCGCCGGCACCGCTGTCCCCGGAGCGAACTTTTCAATCGCTTTCCGTGAAGCCACCAAGACACTTACAAAGCCGCTCGTGATCGGCATGATCGATTGTGACTTTCTGAATGCTCACAACAACTTTGTCCTGCCGATGAGCTGGAACGCGCTGATCGCGCAGGGTGTCGAAACGAAGCTCTCGGAGTATGAGGTGGTCTGCCGCGCTTATGACAGGTTTGATGTGGCGGATACCGGCCCGATCTCGCTTTCGATTGCGATCTCCAAGATGATCGATGAAGGGGTGGACGGAATAGTCGTCTGCGCGATGCACAACAACCGGGAACATCCGGTGGAAGATGTCTTTACCTCTGTCGACTTGCAGAAAACGCCCACCGTTTTCATCAGTTGGCAATCCGTGCCTTTTCCGGTACCCCAAGTCTACTACGATAGTCAGGCAGCGGGATACAAAGCGGCGGAACATCTGATCACTGCCGGATATAGGCCCATTACCTATGTCGGCAGCATACGTGATCGATGGTCGAAACTGCGCCTTGCCGGGGTCAAGGAAGCAGTCCGGCAGTCCAGCTTGCCGGAAACAGACCTACTGACGGCAGCAAGTGCAAATCGTCTTCAGGAACGGCTCGAAAATTATGCCGCCGAACGGGGCATGGCTCTTGACGCTTTCTGCCCTGGTATCGTCGGCGCGAATGATGAATATGCTTACGAGGCGCTTGAAGTTCTGCGCCGGGCCGGTCTTGAACCGGGCACTGGTTTCGGGGCGGTTGGGTTCGATAATTCCATGGGAGCGCGGCGTAATGGCTTGACCAGTTTAGACCCCCCGATGGAACTGCTGGGAAAAGAAGCGGCAGGCCTTGTGATAAAGCTGATTGCCGGGGAAAAGACGCCGACGCAGATCAAGGCATTCTCCCGTCTCGTGGTACGCGACTCGACCCGGCTTCGACGTGGTGACAGCACATAACCGGCAAAGTCAAAACCGGTAGAATCAAACAGCCCCGCTTCCGAGGGAAGCGGGGCTGTTTGGCGGTTAGTTGTAGCTGAAAGTCCCGGCGAAGCTGTTGATGCTCAAGCCGGAAGTACCGGCTGCTTCACCCACCTTTGTTGTATCCTGATTGTCGGTCGTCGTGGCAGCATTACTCCCCGCCGAGATCTTCGTGCCAAGCAGGTATTTGACATGGCCGTCGGCAAACGCAAAATTCGCAGCGCCGGTGTGAACCGGATTGGCAAGATAACCGACAGCGCCTCTCGATGGATTACCCATTCCGACAGTGCTGCTGATGCCGCAAACATACTTCGCGTTCTTCGACCAATCGAGGTAACCGGCCAGCGTCGCCGAGTCGCCACCGCTGCCGCTCGGCGAAGCATAGACACCATAAGCTGCGCCGGAATCATTAACCGGGTTTGTAATGTCCGCCTGTGCCCCCTGTGTCTCAAACAACAGCACGGTACTGGACGATGCGTTCATCTGGCCCAGCGCAACGCCGCCGAGATCGGAATTCAGGCCATAAGAAACGGGCACATCCGGCTCATTTTTGCCTTCAAGGTTTGTTGCGGTCGCCGTTGGATCGTCCGGGCATTTATAAACCCCGGTGCTTTTGACATAGGAGTCAATTCGTGAACCCCAGCCAAGCCCAGCTCCATTTCCACCTGTCGGAAACTTCTCGTCAGCGTCCTGGTTGTACTGAACTAATGCCAATCCTAGTTGCTTCAGGTTAGATTGGCAGGAAGCCCGGCGGGCATTCTCCCTGACTTTTTGGAAGACAGGAAACAGGATAGCCGCGAGAATCGCGATAATGGCGATGACGACGAGCAGTTCGATCAGTGTGAAGCCTTTTCTCTGCATATTTTCGGTGTAACTCCCTTGCAAGTAAATAGTGTCAGCGACGACTGTGATGGTTTTACCCAACCCTATGATCTTTTAAGAGGATTGAGTGCTTGAACGAGGAGGGAAACCCAGACTGAAACCCGAATTAGGAAAGATGATTACTTCATCCGACACTCTTGTCCGGGCTTATCCCCCTGCCGTATCTGCGCCCGGCCCGGCGATCTGGCTGCCGTTTTACCGAGGCGAGTTGCTGACACATCTTGACGATGCCGGTTCCATCAGCCTGCATCGAGGCAATATCGGCAGCGTGGAAGCGCTCAACCTGCGTGCTTCCCTCTATCTTGGAACGCTCGGGGGAACGCCCTGTATGGCTGCCGAGGCCGACCCGGATTGTGATCTCCCGGAAGGCTGGGTTCCGGCCAATCTTCGCAGCCTCTTCGGCAAAGTCAGTGAGGCTGAGTACAGCCTGACCGGCTATGCGTCCCAGGTGCTGTATTGGCGGCGCACCAGCGTCTTCTGCCCCGTGTGTGGGCATCGGACGGAAGCGCGAGGCGGCGACTGGGGCCGGAAGTGCCCGGAATGCGGCCATGTCGGGTATCCGCATATCTCCCCGGCGACGCTGATTTTGGTGCATGACGGCCCCCGTCTGCTGCTCGCTCAGAAGCCGGGGTGGGGGACACGCTGGAGCATTCTCGCCGGGTTTGTCGAGCCGGGCGAATCGCTGGAAGAATGCGTGCATCGAGAAGTCAAAGAAGAAGTCGGGATCCATATCGATACTCTGGTTTATGCCGGCTGCCAGCCCTGGCCGTTCCCAAATCAGCTTATGATCGGTTTCACGGCACAGTATGTCGGGGGCGAAGTCCAGCCCGACCACGAAGAACTGGAACGAGCCGCATGGTTCACGCGTGAGACCCTGCCTGATCTGCCCCCGGCAGTCAGCTTGTCCCGCCAGATGATCGATGCCTGGGTATCACAAAAATAAAAGAAGGAAATGAGAACTCAAAGATGCTGCTGACAGGAAAAGTGATCTTAGTGACAGGCGGAGCCAGGGGGATCGGTGCGGCAATCTGCTGCGTACTGGCCCGGGAGGGTGCGGCGGTGGCGATCAACTACGCTTCCAGCCGGGAGCAGGCAGAAGCCTTGGTGTCGGAGATCCGGGCGACAGGCGGGAACGCCGAGGCTTACGGGGCAGACGTTCGGAACGCAGAAGCAGTTACGTCAATGATCGCGGAGATAGTCGCCAAGTTCGGGTGGCTGGACGGCGTGGTCAACAATGCGATTGGAGGCCGCCAGAACGGGTCGCTCAGCGAGGCGACGGCTGCGGATTATCAGAATGCGTTTGCGTTCGGCTGTGAGGCCATTATCAACACCATCACGGCGGCGCGGCCTTTCATGCAGAAGCAGGACGGTGGGCGGATCGTCAACATCGTGACTGAGCTGTGGAACTCGGCCCCCGCAGGCTGGTCAGTCTACATGGCGGGCAAAGGCGCGATGGTGGGCATTTCCCGGTCGCTGGCAATGGAGCTTGGCCCGGAGAATATCACGGTCAACATGGTCGCGCCAGGGTGGATGGTGGATGAAAAAGTGGACCCGGACGGGGCAGGTCCTCGCGAATATGCGGCTTCTGTTCCGCTGCGGCGTCAAGGAAGCGCCGAAGAGATCGGCAATGCCTGCGTGTTCTTCCTCAGCGACCTCGCAGGTTATGTGACCGGGGCGTATTTGCCGGTAACGGGCGGACATATTACGCAGGCTGGGGTGTGAGAGCAAGGGCAAATCAAGTGGGCGAACCTACGGCAAGGACGAACACAAAAACAGGGACGAACACAAGGTTTGCCCCTACGGGCCAAAGCGTTTTGGTGTAGGGCGCGAACCTTGTGTTCGTCCGTTTTTATATTCGTCTTGAATTGTACTCGGCCTTGCTTTTAATTCTGCTCATTTCTCGATCATCGGGACGACGAACCGGCTGGCGGCTTGCTCGACAGTCAGCTTAACGCTGATGGGCGTGTGGCCTTCTTCGTCAAAGATCACGATCTCGTTGCCGCTTGCCTTCAGCCAGGGTTCCGGTAGGTACAGGCCGTTCACAGGGATCTTTTCCGGGTAGCGGCCCAGATTATGCCCGTTAAGCCAGATAAACCCGCGTGAGAGGCCTTCTGTGGTGACTCTGAGGATCGGGTGAGGCCCGGTCTCGGCAGGCGGCGCGGCGGTGAACGTCGCGCGGTAGTAGGTCGGTGCGCCGTCGGCAGACGCTTTTGCTCCTACTTTCCAGCCGGTCATCATGCTCGGTTCAGCAATTCCTCCCTGCATCTTCCATCCATTGACAGCGATCTCATCGCCTGAGTTTACGGCTTGAAGCGTAACTGGTAGGGTAGTGGCCCAAATGAGTCTGATTAGCCGCAACCGAATTGCTTAATTCAGGCCACTTTAATTCGCAAGCCAGATGGAAAACTAGCGCTTTAGTATCCAAGCATTATTTTGAGCGTCAGACTCATTTGGGCCACTACCTAATAATTAAAACCGGCAGACAGACGAGCGGACATAGCGCACCCAAATCAGGTATACTATGGCCAGTATGTTCGAGGAAGAGACACAACTAGAAGCTGCGCGATGGAGCACAGAAGATGACGACGATACGCCGCGCGAAGAATGCGGCGTCTTCGGCATTTATGCGCCCGGCGAAGATGTCGCCCGCCTAACCTACTTCGGCCTGTTTGCACTTCAGCACCGGGGTCAGGAGTCGGCGGGGATTATGGTCTCTAACGGCCAGGATATCAAATGGTATAAAGAAATGGGTTTGGTCACCCAGATCTTTGATGAGCGCACTCTGTCTCAGCTTCAAGGCCACATCGCCATCGGCCACACCCGCTACTCGACCACCGGGTCCAGTGTCCTTCGCAATGCACAGCCCCTCCACTGCGCCTGGGGCGACGGTACTGTCGCCATCGCGCACAACGGCAATCTCATTAACACGGAAGAGCTCCGGGCGGAAATGGAAGCGGAAGGCGTTCCCTTCGGCACTACAAACGATAGCGAAGTCATTGCTCGCATGATCGCGACCCAGCAGGACAAAACGCTGGAAGATGCCGTCGCGCACACGATGACGCGCCTGCGCGGTGCCTATTCCGTGGCTATTCTGACTGAAGAAGCCTTGATCGGTATCCGGGACCCCTACGGTGTCCGACCACTCTGCATCGGCCTTCTTGACAACAAGCATTACGTTCTTGCGTCTGAAACCTGTGCGCTGGAGACCATCGGAGCCGTGTATGTACGCGAGGTCGAGCCGGGCGAGATGGTGATTATCGACAAGAACGGCATGAAGGAGCGCCAGGCGATTCCACTGGTCCGCAATGCCACTTGCCTCTTTGAGTTTATCTACTTCGCCCGCCCGGACAGCTCCATGTACGGACGCGGCCTGCACGACTGCCGCCGCCGTATGGGTCAGGAACTGTCACGGGAGCACCCGGCGGAAGGCTGTCATCTGGTCATGCCGATTCCCGATGCTGCCACTCCCGCCGCCATCGGCTACGCGGAAGCGTCGGGCATCCCTTACGGTGAAGGCGTTGTCAAGAACCGTTACATTCAGCGGACCTTTATTCAGCCCGATCAGCGGATGCGCGAGGCCGGTGTCCGCATGAAGCTGATGCCGATCAAAGAAGCGCTGGCCGGCAAGCGGGTTGTCATGGTCGACGACAGCATCGTGCGCGGCACTACCACCGGCCAGGTCGTCAAGCGCCTCTTCGATGCCGGGGCTGCCGAAGTACATGTCCGCATCACTGCTCCTCCTGTCCAGTATCCCTGCTTCTACGGCATCGACATGGCAAACCAGGAAGATCTGGTCGCCGCGAGGCACAGCGTCGAAGAGATCCGCCAGATGATCGGCGCGACTTCTCTTGGCTACCTGAGTCTCAACGGCGTTGCCAAAGCCATCGGCATCCATAAAGACAAATTCTGCCGCGCCTGCTTCGACGGCAAATATCCCATCGAAATCCCCGCCCATGTCCGCGTCTCCAAGTTCGCTTTAGAGATGCCGGTCAACGCCAAGTAACACGGCAGGAAAGCGCGGCGAATATGGCTTACAGTGAGTTCACCCTACGGCTTCTGAAAGAACGGTTCGGGATCACAGCTACCGATGCCGAAAACTTGTTTGAGACTATACCGCCGCTTTCCACTTCCGACTTCTTCCGCACTCTGCTGGTTCGGCACCTGCCGATTGTGCGCGGCTTGGGAAACGAAAAGGCGCGATCGGAAATGATCATTGCGCCGCTTCTTGTCGAAGTGCGTGAGCAAAGCGACCATCAAATTGCAATTTTTTCCGGCGCGGAACTCAGTGTAGATGCCGCTCAAGGCTTGTACGGCTTCTGCGATTTTCTAGTTTCGCGCTCCCCAACAATGCTCACCGTAACCGCGCCGGTGCTGACCGTAGTAGAAGCAAAGCGCGAGGACATAACCGCCGGCATTCCACAGTGCATCGCTGAGATGTACGCCGCCATGATCTTTAACGCCCGCGACGGCGAACCGCGCGAAACAATCTACGGGGCCGTGACCAGCGGCACGGTCTGGCGCTTCCTGCGCCTGCGTGAGCTTCACGCCGAAGTAGATTCTCAGGAGTATTTTATCGAGGACGTGGACAAGATTTTAGGCATCCTGCGATACATGACGCTGAGCTAAAATGCGACTGAGGTCTAGTGTAACGCAGGTGCTGTTGTCTTAGCATTGAATTGTGTGCGAAGCGCCTTGATCTTATCCTTGTGGTCCACAGCCCATTTCTTCCAGAACGCAATATATTCGCCGGGATTGTCATGGTACAATGCGGTCACAATGTAATACTGTGCGCCGGGAAACGTATCATCAGGGGAGACAGGATCATCCAAATGATCCAGCAGAAAAGGGATCGCAAGCGGATCAGCAAAGTTGCGGAGTGCATCAGCCGCTTTTTGTCTGACATAACTGTTTTTGCTGCTCAAGGCATTGATGAGCGGCTTGACTGCATCTACCGTGCGGTAATTATAAACTGATGTTACGCAGACATAATCAATCTCTGGGCTGACCGATCAAATTGTTCGGCTGAAGTGTCTGCCACTGGCCGAAGGCGGCTTGCAAAGCCGCC
>JBPBQB010000216.1:0-12841 GCA_050954545.1 Janthinobacterium lividum
ATCAGGCCGCGCGGCCCTGCCTTCCGCGCGCCGTCTGCCTTCACCTCGCTCCAGGGGGCCTTTTGAGCGACTAGGCGCTCTCCAGCAGCCGCTTCCCAGTGTCCAAGTTCGCGCTCGAATGCCTCGACCAGCGCCGAGTAGGTCAGCCCGGTTCGAACGGTCGTGCGCTCAATCACGGTGCTCACTGTGGTCCCGACGGTTTCGAGCCCACTTTTTGTTTCGAGAGTGCTGTTCATGGAAGTACCTCATTTCCAGTCAGGGCTTCAGGTTTCAATCAGACCTTTAGGAAGGCCAGAAGATCGGCATTCACCTGATCGGCCAGCGTCGTGCAGAGGCCGTGGGGTGCGCCGGGATAAACCTTGAGCGCTGCCCCCTTCAACAGATTGACAGTACGCAGCGACGCAATTGTGATGGGCACGATCTGGTCGGCATCCCCTTGCAGAACGAGCGTTGGGACGTCGAACTTTTTCAGATCCTCCCGGAAGTCCGTTTCGAAGAATGCCTTGATACACTCGTACTGTCCTTTGACGGAACCCTGCATACCTTGCATCCAGAACGAATCGCGGACCCCCTGGGAAATCTTCGCATCCGGCTTGTTGTAGCCGTAGAACGGCATGCTGAGATCCTTGAAAAACTGGGAGCGGTCAGCGAGGATGGAGGCCCGCAGATCGTCGAACACAGAGAGCGGTGCTCCTTCCGGGTTATTGTCCGTCTTGAGCATCATCGGAGGCACTGAAGAGATTAAGACGGCCTTGGACAGACGCCCTGTCCCATGCCGGCCGATGTAGCGGGCGACTTCCCCACCGCCCGTGGAATGGCCGACTAGCGTAGCCTCCCTCAAATTAAGCGCGTCAATGACCGCCGAAAGATCGTCCGCATAGGTATCCATGTCGTTGCCGCTACTAGGCTGGCCGGATCGGCCATGGCCGCGCCGGTCGTGGGCGATGCAACGGAAGCCCTGACTTACCAGGAAAATCATCTGCGCGTCCCAGGCATCGGCACTCAGAGGCCAGCCGTGGGAAAAGACGACGGGGGTTCCTGTACCCCAGTCTTTGTAGTAGATCGTCGTGCCGTCTTTCATCGTGAGAGTGTTCATGTTGTGTGCTCCTTTGGGTTCGGGCCGCAAGTTTGGTTCGATCTGAGAGGCTGCGGCAGTCGCAGCATTGGCGTCGGATGATACCAAGATGGGCAAGAGCGCGGCTGCCACGGGGGTCGCTGCATAGACCTCTTTCTGCTGCTTTAGGAAGAAATCGATCTCTAATCAATTTTCAGTGACTAGAGTATAACAAGTAGCCGCAATGCTGTCGCCGGTCTGGAGTTCAGTTCCTGACAAGACAAAAGGACAGCCCTGGGACTGTCCTTTCGGCTAGGTATTTTGTTTCAAAAGCGCGATTGATACTTCAGATTGATACTTTACCGGCCCGTTGCTTGCCGGCCCACTGCGGGAACCGGTTGGTAAATATAATCCCAAAAAGCGTACCGACATAAGGAACAGCGCCAATCCAAGTTTTCGTCTGCCCTGACAGCCAACTTGGGTGCAAAGAGATTGTCGCGGATACAAATGTGCTAAGAGCGAAAACTGTACCCCAAGCTGCTGTAACCGTAATATTCACTCGGTAAAATCCGGGAGAGGTCCACAGAGTATATGGCACCGACTCGCGTGCGTACTCTGCCGTGAAAGGCCGGTGGACTAGCAGCGAACCCCAGGCGACAACAGAGAATGTGCTCCAAAGGAGAACGGTGCCGTCGCGCAAGAACAAAAGAGAGTGAAGCAGAAGCGTCACAGCAGCCCCGAGGAGAAAGAAAAGGAGACTGACCACATCCATACTTTTCAGGTGTACGGAGCGTCGCTGGAAGACCGCCTGACAAACGATCACCGCGAGCCCGCCAGCATAAGCCCATCCTTGACATCCAGTGGCTGCCAAAAGACCGTAGACGATCCACGGTCCGAAATTCGCGAGTACCGTTTGGAATGTGAAGGTGGGCGAGATTTTCATGTCACTGTAAACTCGCAAGGCCGCGCTTCAAGGCAGTAATGACCGCCTGAGTGCGGTCTTCGGCGTTCAGCTTGCTGAGAACATGAGTGACATGGAACTTGACCGTGCTTTCGGTGATAAACAGCCCACCGGCGATTTCCCGATTGCTCATGCCCCGCACCATCAGCCGCAGCACCGCTTCCTCCCGCTCGGAAAGCTGCCCATAAACGATCCGGCCCGCAAGCTTCGCGCCGACTTCGGGCGAGACAGGCGTTTGACCCAAGTGGACCGCCTGAATAGTTTCCAGCAGAACCTCGCGACCAACGTCTTTCAGCAGGTAGGCTTTGGCCCCGGCCTGCAGGCCGCGGAAGATGTCTTCATCCGTGTCGTAGGTCGTCAGGATAATCGCGCGGGCCCCCGGTGCATCCCGGCGAATGGCGACGATGGCCTCCGCGCCGTTCATCTCCGGCATCCGCAGGTCCATCAGCGTGATGTCGGGGCGATGCTGACGGTACAGCATCAGCGCCTCCCTGCCGGTGGCGGCCTGACCGACGACGACCATGCCCACCTGCTCTTCAATCACTCCTGCAAGGCCGTCACGCACAATCGGGTGGTCGTCGGCAATCAAAATGCGTATCATGAAAGGTACGCTTTCTCAGCGGCTGGCTCTGAAGAAGTCGGTACCGAAGAAGTTGGTAAGATAAGTTCCACGTCGGTTCCTTCGCCCGGACGGCTGAGGAGGACAAAACTCCCGCCGGCTTGCTCTGCCCGCTCCCGCATCCCTGTGATCCCAAAGCGCCCCGCTTCCACGGCATTAGGATCAAAGCCACGCCCGTCGTCGCTGACGTGTAGCCGCACCTCGGTGGTATCAAAAAACAACTGAACAGCGATTTCCTCGGCGTGTGCATGTGCCAGGGCATTTGCAATTGCCTCCTGCCCTACCCGCAGCAGATAATGCGCCGCCCCAACAGGCAGGATATAGGGAATACCTTCCAGTACATACCGGCTTTTCGTGGCCGTTCCCAGCACATGCTGGGTCAAGAATTGGGAAAGCGCCTCGCTGACGGGTATCGCTTCCGGGCCGGCAAGGCCGGCATCAATCGGCGAGGAGCGCAGCACCGCTACGGAGCGCCGGGCTTCGACGAGGCTCTCACGCGCCAGGTCACGCGCTTTGCCGATGCGCCTCTGAACCTTGTCGAGCTGAACCTGGTAAGTGAGACAACTTCCCGACGAGACCGGTTTGGGGACATTCGCGAGAGCCGCCTCTGCGGCTTCAAGCTGCGTGGCGATCCCGGCAAAGCCCTGAGCCAGCGTATCGTGAATTTCCCGCGCCATCCGCGTCCGCTCTTCCAGAACGGCGGCTTGACGCCGGTGATCGGCGACAGTGATGGCGGCAGCGGCAAGTTCCGCCGCGATGCGCCTGCGATCGGTAATGTCGCGGATATTGCACTGGATGACCATGTGCCCGTCCTCACGGTAGACATTGGAGACGAACTCCACCTGGCGCTGCTCGCCGCGCTGGTTTTCCAGGGGCAGGTCTTCGTAACGGATGTAGCTCTCCTGCTTCAGCCGCCGGAAGGCTTCCTGGCTGGCCGCTTTGTCCTGAAGCAGCCCGATCTGCCACAGTTCCCGGCCCAGCAGTTCATCGTGGGAGTAGCCGAGCAGCTCCGTCATGTAGGGGTTCGCATCGGTAACTTTGCCCTGTTCGCTGTCCAGGATCAAGATGCCGTCGCGGGCCGCCTCAAAGAGCCGCCGGTACTGGCGTTCGGAGATTTTGAGAGCAGCCGAAGCCTGCTCTGCCGAAGTTTTTACTGTCGGCGCTGCTTCTAAAACGGGTAGTTCTAGAACGGATGGGTCTGAGGGGGACGGAGAATGAAACGAAAGACCAAGAGAAGAATCATGAGAGATTGTAGAAGAGGGATCGGGCATGACTGCATCCTGGTTTTCTGCCGCGCCCGCACTTTTCTGGTTCTCCAGAGCTTGCGGCGGCGATATGACCGACGGTTTCTTCCGCAAGCATATTATCCTTGTGTCCTATCGTTTATCTTATGAAACATCTTTTTTAACAATTCCTGCAACTCCCGCCTCCATAATAGTTGACAGCTCGATCTGCCGCCACGCCCGGTTCATGGTCGCGTCCCAGGACCGAGCGTTCTGCGCTTTTTGGTTCTTACGCTTGGGCGTCACGAGCAGCAAGCCCTGCTCCTCCCACAAGAACGCTTGCTGATGCTGGTCCAAAAATCCTTTGTCGCCCAAGACACACAGGTTTCGGTAACTGTCCAGCAACTCCTGTGCCCCGTCGCGCTCATCGGTGTTGGCGGCGATCAGTTCCCCCGCCCTCGATGCCACCACCGAAGGACTCGAAAGCCGCTCCGAAGTCATCCGCCAAGCCTGCCGCTCCTACCGCAAACGCGCCGAAAAGCGGCTTGAAACCGCACTGACCCACAAACCCGCTACCACTTAATCAGTTGCAGCAGAAAGCTTGCTTTCTGGTTACTCTTAAACCGTTTCCACAATGGCAAATATGCTACAATGCTGCTGAGTCGGTTACGACGAATTGTCCGAGCAGACTTGCCCCAAAATAGCAGCAGAGCAATAACTCAATCCGGCGTCGGCGGCCCTTCCATCAGCGCATTTCTGGCCCTTTTTGGGCTGATTATTGCATAGCGATGTATTTATCGGAACCAGGCTAGATGTATTTATATATTGGAAGGAAAACCCATCAATTTGTCAAGCCGAGCCGAAACAGAAGCCGTCTGGCAATCCATTCCTGGTGCTCAACCTCTCTATGAGATTTACGGCTTCTGGCCGACACTCCATGATGCTGTGATCCGGGATGTCAACATTGATTTTGCCAGCCGAAGTTTGGAAATTGTTCTAGATTATAATGATCTAACAGAAAACGTAGACCAAGAGGAAAATACAGGGCAGCGAATTACCCTACGATGGCATTACGGAGTCCAAGTTGCGCCTTTACGATGGTGATCTCTATGGCATGGAGTTCACTCAGTTACTTGGGTTAATAGAAACGCGGTTTGAGGACTACTCGTGGGGTATGGACGGTTTTATCCGTTCTTTCAGCGTGGAAGTTGTGCATGTCGAGCCATCGCCTGATATGTCGGAATTGGATCAGAATGATCCTGCGGGCCATGAAATACGGCTGGCATTAACATAATAGGTTGGACCCAGAGTAACGTAGTGTTTATCGTTACCACAAGGAAAGCAGTACGGTGACGAGTTAAGCTGAGTAGAAATCGGCTTCGCTGTCAAATGAGGTGGGACACAATGCACACAGGGATGCTTGTATGTTGCAAAACTGATGACTATGACTTTGGACATTGTGCGGCCGTATTCGAGGTCGCCAGCCGGAAGCAAGCAGCGGCCACAAGAAAACTGTTGTTTGCTCTTTTGCCAAGCAAATACCACTCAAGTATCCAGGCAATCTCGTGGACGAAACAGCGCTACCTTGAATGGAGACTGGCGATTTCTACGCAGGCCGGTTTGCCTCTGGGACCCGTCAAGTGGTTTGCACCTGGGGATAAGGTGCTGGAGCGATTTGAGGACTTGCAAGTTTCTCCTGAAGTTCGGCAATCTTTTCTGGAAGAGCTTCAAGAAGTATTGCGTCAGAAACCAGGGTCGTATTGGGGTGGTTTTCGGTCGTTTTTTGTTTCAGATGCCGTCGATTTTATCGACAGCAAAAATGGCCGGTAGCCCATTGAAAGTATTTTACATGGCGGGCAATTGTTTCATATGACCCGATTATCGGCCTCAAATGGATGTCTACTGCCGGGTAGACAAAGTAATGAAATAAGCAAGTTAGGTCGTGTTCAGTATCTATTTGGGTGAATTGATACAGAAATGGAACTGCTTTATGCCTCGTGATATCGACCTAATAATTGCAGAAATGGCACGTCGGTATCCGAATGTCTGCGTCCAGCAACTTCAAGTAAAGCATCAAGCAGATGATGACGGCCTCTGGTATTTTTGGCAATCAGATAGCTCGATCTCCGTACAAATAGAGTCTTCGTCTGGTTCCTGCCCGTTTTTGATAGAGACCGACGAGAATGATACTCGTGCGAAAGGCAAAAGCGTAGCAGAGGTCATTTGTATTTTGGAGCAGTGGTTGCATCTAGGAAACGGTGTGGCTTAGTACTGCGTTGCATCCAGTTCTACTGCTCAATATGACGTAAGACTCGATTATCGGCCCCAAACGAATGTCTTCTCTCTTTTTCGATGGGAACCGGCGGCTGTTCGAGTGAACCGATCTTTACCGCCGTCTACCGAGGGACAGCGCACTGTTCGCCAAGACAAGCGCCTCGGATCAAGACAAGCCGTCCCGGTTTGTAGTGCCGACCAGAGCAATTTACCGCATCGTAATGGTTCTCAATGGGTCAGGGTTGCCCTCTTTCGCCAATTGTAAATCTTATTGCTATGATAGTTGCATCTAAACCCTGGGATCGTCCTTGTTGTGATTGGGCGGATCGGCAGAGGATCTACCTTGGTTACTATACTGCGCCGACTGAGTGGTTTAAGCCGCGCTTCAAGGTTCTGCGGCAACGGGGGAATTGGCTCAAACTTGTTCGCTGTCGTCACTGCTCGAGCTATTGGTAGGTTGGGATCAATACCGTCGATGATGACTATTATTTTCAACGTCTATCCCGTGAAGAGGTTTCGGGCATTTATCGATTTAAAGCTTGGCCGGATACCTTCGACGGGCTTTTACAATTTTGGCCTACGCCCGAGTTGCTTGATCCTCTTGGGGTACTGCTGAAACCACTTGGCTTTCACTCGTAGTGTAATAGCGGCTTGCTAAAGCCTATCAGCCTGCTTGCTTCCGATCTCCTCACAGGTGCGGGGGACGGATCATGCATGCTAGTTCAAGTACGGTGCGAGGCTTTCAGGCCTTATGCAGACATCACAGTCCATAACAGGCTCTAGTCTATAGTGGTTCCTATTTTGGCAGGAACAGCATCTGCTCAATGTAGATTGATTGTAAGGGGCGCAGCCGGCCCGCAGTGTCGAGGCAGCCGTCAGGGGTTTGACCGGGCAGGCAGCCCCAGCGCCACCAATCTCCACTGATGCCCTGTTGGTTTCCTGGAAATCTCGGGCCGTCAGGCGCCGAGCCGTTCATGTAGCTCAGCAGCGTCCTGCCCCAAGCGCTTTGCTCCGCAACGCTTGTGTGCCCTCCATCTTCGACGTCCATCGAGGCTCCCATTTCTCCGATCCACACCGGAGCGATGTTCTGTCGTTCGAGAAATCCCCAGTCTTTATTCAGCCGCGCAATCAAGGCCGGGCCGCTGTCATTCGGAAGATTGGGATACTCATGAACGCTATACACGAGCTTGTGAGGCATGGGAAGCACGACTGGTTTTGTCGCAGCCGGGGTAAGATCCATCATCCACCAGATGATCGAGTTCTTATCCGTGACATCCATCGGACCTTCGCAGATAATGAGTACGCCTGGATCGACGGCTTGAATAGCGCTGCCGACAGTGGTGAACATCGCCCAGATGTCGCACGGGCCGCCCTGGCCCCAGTTCTCGGTGTTATGCCCGTACTGAGTGTGAGGCTCGTTATCGAGATCGAAGCCGATAACCGTGCTGTCGCCTGCCCAGTGCCTGGCCATCGTCACCCAGTCCTGCTGGAACTTCTCGCGGCTGATCGTGCCCGTGTCATGTGCCCCGTCCGTGCCGTCGCTCCCAGGGCCGGTATCGAACCAGAGTCCATTTGTCTGCTGGGCCGCGTTCCCCCAGTCGGCAGGAGTGGCTTCGTTGTTGTGGTGATCAAAAATCACCTTCACGCCGTACTTTTTGCAGGCCGCGACAAGCTGATCGAACTGAGCCATCATGGCAGGATCGCCCACATTTTTGTCGTTGAAATCGGCACGGATGCAGTTGAAGCCGAGCCGCTTCAAAGCAGCGATGTTGGTGTCCAGACCAAGATACGCACCGTAGGAATAATCCAGACCGCCCGTGGAGACGCAGGTGCCGAACCCTCCTATCGAAGCGAGGCGAACCGGCCTGCCATGACTGTCGATAATCTGGCTGCCGCGCGTGCTCAGGTAGCCGGAAGGCAGCATTGCTGCCTTCGTAAAGGGCGGAGGAACAACACGTGCGGCGCTCTCAGCGGTGTGGGTGATGGCGGCGCACATCCCCAGGGCGGCGAACAGGGCTACAGTCCAAACGAGAGATCTGTGCCTGACAGCGTGGGTACTTCTAATGATTTTCATTTGGGATTTTGCTTCTTTCAGCCATTTTGCTTTTTCCAGAGATGCTGTAGAAGATCCCCCGGCCACTCGTTCCGATGAACACACGGCCAAAGGTCTGACGGCTGCCTGCCATGACCCACGGGGAGTCGCCGATGGCCTGGCCGGGACTCTGGATGTTTGTCCAGGTGCTGCCGAGATCCGTAGAGCGGAAGATCCCGTCGCTGCTGTCGCCGGTCCGGCGGCCATAATAATAGAGAGTGCTGGGGCCGTTCGGGGAGGGTGCGCCGAAGCTGAATGTCACTGCCCGCGTGATGCCGGGCAGCTTTGTCCAGGTCTGCCCCGCGTCGCGCGAGTGGTACAGCCCTTCCCATGCCTGCCGCGAACCGCTGAGGTAGTTAGGATTGTCGTTGTCTTCGCTGAGCCACAAATCGCCGGTCACACCGGGCTGGGCAGCCAGCTTGAGGAAGTCTGCGGGGCCGGATGCACCCACCGTACCGAGGCTGGAACCCTGGAATGTTGCCCCGCCGTCCGTGCTTCGATAGATCGCCCCGCCGACATAAGCATAGAACACTCCAGCGGCGACCGGATCGGCGGCAATCGGCATGGCTTCGAGCAGCGCCGCAGAGGCAGCCGGAAGGCCGGAGCAGCGTTTCCAACCGGCCCCGGCACTCTTTCTATAGAACCAGACGGAGCTGCCGTCGGCGGTATCGATGACATCCACGACGATGTTGGCAGGGTCTGTCGCAGACATGGCAACCGCAAGCGGCGTGAGCGGCTTGCTGCTTTCCGGCCTTGCAATAGTCGGGAATGACGAATCGTGAACCCATGTCAGGCCGCCGTCGCTTGAGAGGGCAACGACACAGGACGTATTCCACAAAGTCCCCTGCACGCACAGCCGAACCATGTTTCGCGGCTCCCTTTCTTCATAAGCAATGGACGCCGTCGCCGCCGCCCATGAGTTGGTGTCAACGAACATCCGTGAGGGATAGGCATCGACGCCCTTATCGAAGGCAAAGCCATCGACATCCATGACCCCCGCTACCAGTTCCGGTCCGCTGGCCGGAGCCGCAATCGCAGTCACACAAAGCTCCTCGTGCCCGCGTTCCTTGTGAAAGAACGTCGCGCCGCCTGTACGGGCGATATCCGGCGTGTTCCAAATTCCGCCGCCGCTGACAAACCACACGGAACCGGCTTTGTTGGGATCGAAGAGAAAATTGGAGATGTCGAACGGGTCAACGCCATGGGGATTTTTCGCCTTGTACCAGGAAACATCGGTCGTGATGTTCGCTGTCAGCTTTGCCCAGGAAGCACCGCCGTTTTTGGTCTCGAAGATCGCATTTGGCTGCGGGTCGCCCCAAAGTCCATAGCTGACAAGAACGTTCTTCGGATCGCGCGGGTTGACCGCGAGGCCGGAATAGGGATCGGCGGCAGCGCCGCTTGGCGTGCAGTCGATCCATTTGCCCTGAGAAAATTTACCGACCCCGTTGCCGAAGGTCATCCAGACCGTGCTGCTTGTATCCACAACGAGCCGCCCCGGCGCGGTGACTGCGGCTGAAATATTGGTCCAGGTGCTTCCGCTGTCCGTGGACCGATAAAGGCCGTTATGCGACACGGCTGCATAGACCGTATGCGGGGCATTGGGGTCGAAGGCCACAGCCTGGACACCAATGACATCATCACCCAGCGGATAGGGCAGGCTCGATTGCCGCCAATGCACGCCGCCGTCGACCGAGCGCCACAACCCCTGCGTCCGTGAGCCGAACAGCATCACCCCGGCACGGCCCGGCTGAACGGCCAGGCGTTCGCCGCCCCAGCGGCGGTCGTCATTTGCACCCATATAGACGCCGGTCAAACCGAGCGTCGTCCACGTCGCACCACGATCCGTCGACTTGTAGATCGTTCCCGGCCCGGCGCTGAACTGATTCTTCAGCCATTCGCCGCAGGCGATGTATACAGTATCGGGGCTGTTCGGATCGACAGCAATCGACTCGCATCCGTAGTTGTTCCGCTGCTGCATCGGCAGAAAGTCCGTGATCGGTACCCAGGCGTCAGTGGCGGAATTCCATCGGTAACACCCACCGACATCCGTGCGGATATAGAACAGTCCGGGTACCTTCGGCTGGGCCACGATTCCGGTCACCCAGCAGCCGCAGCCGCTGATCTGCACGCTGCGCCAGGAGCCATCCGCCAGCGCCCGAAGCATAGTTCCCTGTGCTGCAATAATAGCGATTACGCAAATAATACGTAATGCCGTTCGGGTCATGTGTTTTGCGATGCAGTCCTGTGTACGAAAAAACTTCATACTTGGTCCTCCGTTAAGTGGTCGCCCCGGCCAGCAGGCGACTCGGCAGAGAAATCCGGTTCGGCGGATTATTCGAGACATGTTCGATACGATGCACCAGCATCTCGATTGCGGCTCCGCATGCAAGATCGATGGGCAGAACCACGGTGGTCAGCGGCAGGTCCAGGCATTGACCTTCTGTGATGCCGTCGAAACCGGTGACCGCAATGTCCTGGGGCACTCTCAAACCGCCGCGCCGAAGGCCGTTGTAGACACCGATTGCCGTCAGATCGTTGTAGCAGACGGCGGCGTCAGGACGGCTTGAAGCAGGCAGGGCCGCGAGTGCCAGCCCCCCTTGGAGGGCAGCTTCGGCATAGGAAAGGTCCGTCCGGAGCTGAAAGATCGTTCCCGGAAGGGTTCGCTCCCGGCAATACTCATGGAATGCGTGTGCACGCGATCTAGGAGCAAGCACATCTCCCTCGCGTGGTCCGGGGACGATCATCACAGGCCTTCGGCAGCCTCTCTGCATGAGATGATCCAGGATCTGACGCATGCCTGCACCAAAATCGAACGTCACCGAATCACAGTCTGCTTCAGACATCAAGCCGAGATAAACAAGCGGCAATCCGAGCGCCTCTCGGCCCAGCAGGAACTCAATGTCCTGAACAGTTTCGGCCCATAACAGTAATCCGTCCGCCGGCAAGGCTCTTGGTCTCGGACGGTCACGGAACATTTCCAGCGAAGAAAACTGTGCATCCAAAAGCATCTCGTAGCCGATCTCATGAGCACGCTGCCAGGCTGCACGGGCGACACCGATGAAAAACGGATTATCGAGATTGTTTGCCATCAGCCCGAGGGTTTTGGATTTTTTGCCCAGCAGGGAGCGTGCAAACATGTTAGGCCGGTAGCCAAGCTCCTGGGCCGCCCGGCGGACACGCTCTTGTGTCGCAGGAGCGATACGCGCCTTGTGATTTCCGTTAAGCACATGCGAAGCAGTGCCTGCTGAGACCTGGGCTCGTGCGGCGACGTCGACGAGACCGGGTTGATTGGATAAGGGTTTTTTCATTGTCTGTCCTGCACAAGCCTTTATGCATAATAGCAGGTGCAGAAGCGTTTGTCAAGCCGGCAAACCGGCAATCCGTTCGATATTGCCTGGTTCAGCTACGGCAAAGACGAGAAAATTGAAATATTCTTCAAATATTGCTGAAATAGACTTGACATATGGTGAGGGATGTGTTACTCTTGCACAAGGGTTTGTGCTGGCACGCTGTTTCCTATGCACCAGATACGGCGCGGCTTGGGGTGGCCCTACCCTCTAGAGTTTGAGCGACGCTTGAACTTTAGTCGAGATTCGGTGCTGTCTGCGAAGGGGAGGAAATTGTGATGACATTTTATAAACGACGATTGACAGATGGATTTACGCTGATCGAGCTTCTTGTCGTAATTGCAATTATCGCCATACTGGCGGCGATTTTGTTTCCGGTCTTTCAGAAGGTCCGTGAGAATGCACGGCGGACGAGCTGCCTCTCGAACGAAAAGCAGCTTGGACTGGCCACAATGCAGTACACTCAGGACTATGATGAGACCATGCCGTATGGGGAAGCGGGAAACGACGTCGGCGGCGGCACGTTAGGCGTTCCTCTCGGCTGGGCCGGATTGATCTATCCTTACGTGAAAAGCACGAACGTTTTCCTGTGCCCCGACGATGCACAGCCGCAGGACGTGGTCTCTTATGCCATCAATGCTTTTCTGGGCCAGGTCAATAACAATGTCGGAGCCGGGAATTCCCTGTCGGTCTTCGATGCTCCAAGCACGACAATCATGTACTGCGAGGTAGCGAACAGTTACCTTGCTCCTGGGGCGCTTACGTGGTATCAGTGGGATGCGGCGGACATCGCGCAGGGTTATGACATCACCTCGCCTGCCACGACCGGTTACAGCACATGGGGAATGTCCAGCAACAGCGCAGCGGCTCCCTGGGGCGGCGTTCAGCTCGCCACCGGCCTCATGTACGGTGAGACAACGGCAAATGTCACGAGTGATGGATACATAGAGGTGGTGGCAGGAAGGCATACAGAGGGATCGAACTTCGTGCTTTGCGACGGCCATGCCAAGTGGTATCGCCCAATCGCAGTCTCGCCTGGATGGGACATCACCGAGGCGGAGATTCAGCAGTGGTATCCTGGAACTGTCGGCTGCGTTGCGGGAAGCGGCTGGTCGGCACCGAACGACTACTTGAACACTCCATCATGCGGAAATGTCGCGATCACCTTTAATCCTTTCTAAGCAACGAGTCATAAGTTCTTGCAGACAGGCGACTGAAGTCGCGGCAACAAATTCGCAAAACCTGCCTTCGCAGGTTAATACAGAGAAGTC
>JBPBQB010000210.1:0-12718 GCA_050954545.1 Janthinobacterium lividum
CGTGGTTTGTCTAATAGCTGCCGCCAGTTCGATTGGTCGGCTGTTAGGGTTTCCATAGGCATTGTTGCATAATTCAGACCATGCCTTAAAAGGCACGGTATTTAGGACAGGGTATCAGGGCAAAGGCATTTATGCGACAAGTCCGTTTTCATATACTGCTTCCTGATTGCAGCAGTTCCAACTGGTTCAGACCGCCGCGAACGACAAATGCATTGTCAGGAAGTGAAGGCATTTGCTATTCTACCGGCACCGGGCCGAAGGCGGGGATGGATGCGCCGCTGGTGTCGGTGATATTGCAGTAGGGATAGAGGCCGTAGCCGTACCAGAGGTGCAGACCGAGGGGGGACGGTCCCTCGTTCAGCTTCAGGACTGCGGTGCTTCCGTTTAGGACAGTCTTGTAAATTAACGCCGTTTCGATGCCGTCGGCATCGCGCAGGCTGAAGCCGTTGGGGCGTCCAGATGCGGTCAATGCGCTCTGAACGTGGTCAAAGGCGATGTGGATTTCGTGAATGGCAGCATTGTAGGTCACGGACTTCAAGGCGAGTGCCTGCTGACCGAGGGCAGTGGCCGCGAGACGTCGGCCCAGCGTTTTGAGGCCGTCCGTGTCGATGTGAATGCCATCATCGAGGCCGAGATCGATGGCGGAGACGACGGCGACATTTGGGATCGTAGCGGGCCAAAGCCGCTGCGATTCGCGAACGCTGTTCCATGATGTCACAAGACCCGGATCGGGGTCGGTAACGAAGCCGCCAAGCTGAACAAGAAAGAACGGCAGATCAGGCTGACCTAAGTCGGACCGGAACGACGCGACAAGCTCGGTCATGCGCTGCTGGTAACGCGGGGCGTCGTCAGGGTTGGCATCGGACTCGCCCTGGTACCACAAGATGCCCGCGACTTTGCCGCCGACTGCCTGGACCCGGGCGAGTGTCGCGCCGTAAAGCGAACCGCCGCCCATGCCTTTGCGAGACGGTTCCCATTGCTGCATCGAAGTGCCGCCATGTGCGGCTGGAATGAGTCCGATAGGAACGCCCGTGGCCTCAGCCAGCGTTTTCGCGAATGTCAGGCCAAGCCCGGCTCCTTTGAGGCGGCTGGAATCACGCGGTGCGATGGTCTCCGGCATCGGCAGACCCCAGATGGTGTGATGGATGGGGCGTGGAGATTCGTTCAGCCAGTGCAGCGGCTCTTCAGCCACCGCCCACTGTTCGCGGGACTGGAACGAATGAACCATGGGGTGCGGAGCTTCGGTGTCCTGTAAGTTTGCGACACCCTCCATGTTGCTTTGCCCGGCCAGTACCCAGAGATCGCCGACGAGAACGTTTTTCGCCCCCCCGACTTCGTAGGGTCCGCCGCTTGTCAGCTCGATAGTTTCGCCGTTTTCCAGCGTGATATGGGCTTTGCCGTCGGTGCCGCGCTGAAGCACCTGGTAATCAGAGATCGTCATGGGTTGTCCTCTTTGGATTTGTCAGTAAAGTTTAAGTGCATCCGGCTGGCGGTCGGTGCGGTTTGGCCTTTGTACTTGCTGCCGAGCGACGGATGGCCGTAGGGACGGTCAGCCGGGGTGCTCATGGCGAAGAACGAAATCTGACCAACTTTCATGCCCGGATAAAGGCGAATTGGCAGATTAGCGACATTGGAAAGCTCCAGCGTAATGTTCCCGTCGAATCCCGGGTCAATATAACCTGCGGTCGCATGGACAATCAGTCCAAGGCGTCCGAGTGAACTTTTGCCCTCCAGCCTTGCGACTAAGTCATCGGCCAGCTTGATGCGCTCGACAGTATTGCCGAGAATGAACTCGCCGGGATGGACGATAAACGGATCATCTTCCCCTACTTCCACCAATTCTGT
Source organism: Janthinobacterium lividum (assembly GCA_050954545.1). GTDB lineage: Bacteria > Armatimonadota > Armatimonadia > Armatimonadales > Capsulimonadaceae > JANXMY01. The sequence goes on from JBPBQB010000210.1 coordinate 1,846, forward strand.
CAGGTCTTCCTGAATGGCTTTGGGATCGATGCAGGAGTGCTTGTAGTTGCGGAAGACCCGGAACCGTCCATCGAGACGAATGTCGATGGAGGCAGGCTGAACGAGGGTTTCGTCGTAGGGTGTCATGACGATGCGCCCGGCGGCGATGCCTTCTTTGATGCTGCGGTCAGATAGGATCATAAGGTTTATGTCAGAGAGAGTGCCCAGCCTTGAAAGGCCGGGCTATAAGTACACAAAGCCCCTCCGGGGCTGAAGAATGCCACAGCCGAGTCCCGCCCTAAAGGGCAGGTCTGAAGGCGCAGACGCCAACCGCACGGTGTGCGGAAGAAAAAGAATGCAGATGGTCAATGGCATTTCCGGTCGCAGGCCATAAAGCACTCATAGATGCACCCATGCAGCATCTTCTTCAGGAGTATCCCAGATGTGCCGCGTACCTTCTGCCGCCATAGCGAAACCCCTCTCCGATAAGGTCGGGCTATCGGCAGGACTTTTATCGTCAAGCAATAAAGCAATGTCGTCTTGGGGCAAGAATAGGCGCTGCAATTCGGCAGCGGCTAGCTCTTCGCGGGAGCGCCCTTGACGAGCAGCGGCTTCTGCGATTGCCTCTACAACGTCTTGTGCTAAATCGAGCGTCAGGGTCATTTGGGTACCAGGCTTTTCTTCATCCATTGATAGCGCGGGCCGGACATGTGGGCAATGGCCTCGAACCCGGCGGCGGTGGCGCAGGCGGCGGCGGGGGCGTTGTCGCGGCTGACTCGAAGCCAGACTTCCGGGTAAGTACGCACTTCGGCAAGAAATAAGCAGAGGCGGATCAGCATTTCACGACCGATGCCCTGAGAACGGAGATCGGGGGCGACGAGCAGGTGCTGGATTTCGATGTCCTGCTCGACTACATCTTCGACAATCTCGGCGTAGGCGGCTAAGTCACCGTCGCGGCGCAGGGTCAGGGCGTAATCGGCTTCGTAGGTCCAGGCCGCGACTTGATCGGCGGTCAGCGGGAAATCATCGGAAGCAGCCAGTAATTGCAGGTCTTCCGGGGTAGTCGCCCAGGCGGCGACAGTTTCCGCTTCCGGCATGGCAAACGGGCGGATCTCAAATCTCGGCATCACCTTCGGCACCTTCCACAGAGAGTTTTGCGTTGCCGTCAGCAGCTTCCTCGCCGCGCGGCTGCCGGGCGAGTGCGCCGAGTACGCCGTTGACGAACCGGCCCGACTCGGCGGTACTGTACTTCTTTGCCAGCTCGACGGCTTCGTTGACGACGGCGGCCACGGGGGCGTCGGGGCGGTAGAGCAGCTCGTAGGATGCGAGGCGCAGGATGTTCCGGTCGACCACCGCCTGCCGGTCGGCGGTCCAGTCCGGAGTGAGCGCGGCGATGCGCGGGTCGATGTCGTTGAGATGGGCGAGAGTTTCGCGGACTAAAATTTCGGCATACTCGCGGTTCGTGCCTTCAAGCTGAGACTGGCCCAGAGCCGCTTCGATCACTTCATCGACCGGCTGTTTGCCGAGGTCAAGCTGAAACAGCATTCGCAGGGCAAGCTCGCGGGCCTCGCGGCGTGTGCTGCGGCTGTCGCCGTGGGAATGAGAATGGGTGTGGGGACTATCAGATGTCATTGTCTTTTTATTGTACCCGAACCCGGCCTCGGTTTTGCCCGTGTTCGAATTCGCTTCGACACCCGTGTTCGCCGCCAGCGCATCGGAGCCGGGTCGCGCTTGTTCAGCAGTAGCCCTGCCAGCGACACCATGATGAGGAAGAGGCAGGCGGCAGCGTAGCCGTCCCAGGGGTGCGCGGAGTCAGGCGCGAAGTGTTTTTGCTGATAGAGTGTGATCTGAGTGAAGTGGACGAAGCCGAGAATGCTGAGTGCCAGAACGATGCCGAGGCTGACTGGGACGAGGAGGCGCGGGAGCGAAAGAGCGAGAGGCGGTTTGTGGCGGGGTTTTGGCATGAGTTCGGAAGGTAATGTGATTGCAGGATTTTCGGACCATGCGTTAATCGGACCATGCGTTGAAACGCACGGCTATTGGGCGCAGACGCCGCAAACTACGTCTTCTACGCACTCAGATCAGTGTTATTGAACCCGGCACTTAAGTGCCGGGCTACTGTTGAGTGAAAGTCACTGCGTGACTAAATGCTGGCGGCATCGAGCTATTCTTGCGTTTACTCTTCACCTTCCTATTTCGGGAGGATCCCCGCCTGGCAAGGGGTGGTTCCAAGTGCTCGGATTAGTCGTCAAAAGGCTGGAATTCGTAGAGTGAAGACGGATCAAAATAAGTAAGCAGTTGAGTCTTCAAATCCCAAGGAGCGTTCAAATATCGGATGGGATCAGAGATAATATCGGACCATACAGTGTTGGGGAATACTTGCAGCGTTTGATGTTCAATATCACTTATCCCATACAGGTTTTCAGTAGGAAGCCAGAGGAACTGAACGTCGGGATATTCGGCGCAAGGTTCTGTCAAAACGACAGCAGGCATGACATACCAGCCAGCTTCTTCTGCATGCGGATCTGCCTGAGCTAAAGGCGTGTAGTATAAACTTACTTTTACTTCATCTGCTTCTAATTTAGTTAAGCTTTTGAGTCTCAGCTCCCCATATTCGACTTGCGCTAGGTCGTACTGAAACTGCCCGACATCCTGCAAATACTTCTGTAAATCTTCAGGTAGACTGAGTTCAACCATCTTTTATATTCCTACTCGGTCACATGGGTGGCGAGGAACTTGGTGTTGAGGTCGCCTTTGCGGAAGGCGGCATTGGCGAGAATCTTTTTATGGTACTCCAAATCGGTTTTGACGCCGCCGATCTCGACTTCATCTAAAGCTCGCTGCATTCGGTTGATGGCGGCATCGCGGGTATCGTCCCAGACGATGATCTTGGCGATCATGGAGTCGTAGTAAGGGGGGACTTCGTAACCGGCGTAGAGGTGGGTATCGATGCGGACGCCGAGGCCTCCAGGGAGTCGAAGACTCGTGATCTTTCCGGCGCTGGGGGCGAAATCGCGGGACGGGTCACGGGCGGTCAGGCGGACTTCGATGGCGTGGCCGGTCCAATGGATGTCTCGCTGGCTGAAGGGAAGCTTCTCACCGGCGGCGACTTTGATCTGCCATTTGACCAAATCAATGCCGGTTACCATTTCCGTGATCGGGTGCTCGATCTGGAGGCGCGTGTTCATTTCCATGAAGTAGAATTTGCCGTCGGGCGCGACGATGAACTCGACGGTGCCAGCATTACTGTAATTTGCGGCTTTCGCGGCTTTGACGGCGGCTTCGCAGATGCGTCTGCGAACCGTGGTGTCAAGGTGCGGGGCGGGGGCTTCTTCGACCATCTTCTGGTAGCGCTGGGTCTGGAGGGAGCAGTCGCGCTCACCTAAATGCAGGACAGTCCCGTGTTCATCGGCCAGTATCTGGACTTCGATATGCCGGAAGTGCTCGATGTACTTTTCAATGTAGACGTCGGCATTGCCGAAGCTGGACTCGGCTTCGACCTGGGCAGTCTTGAGGATCTTGGGGAACTCTTCTTCGTTTTGGACCACACGAATGCCGCGTCCCCCACCCCCGCCTGCGGCCTTAATCATGACGGGGAAGCCGATTTTGGCGGCGACTTTAGAGGCTTCTAATGGATCGCGCAGGGCCGTGTTCGTGCCAGGGACAATTGGAACGCCTGCCTTTTCCATGGTCGCACGGGCCTCGATCTTATCCCCCATCATCTCGATGGCCCGGACCGGCGGACCGATATATTTGAGGCCGATGGCATCGCACATCTCGGCAAACGAGGCGACTTCTGCAAGAAAACCGATGCCGGGATGGACAGCGTCGCAGCCGGTGATGACCGCAGCGCTCAGAATGTTGGGGGCGTTGAGGTAGGAGCCTTTACGCTCGGGCGGGCCGATGCAGACAGCTTCGTCAGCGAGGCGGACATGGAGCGAGTCGGCATCAGCCTGGGAATACACGGCAACGGTCTGGATTTTCATTTCGCGGGCGGCACGGATGACCCGCACGGCAATATCGCCGCGATTGGCGATGAGAATTTTTTTGAACATAATTTCGGTTATTTATTGGCTGCCGTCGGCACCGCCGGTATCGGCAGGAATGCTGCCGGAACCGGGCGGCAGTGTGATCCCGCCAGGGCCACGGACCGGAGCGGTAGGCGCATTGCCGGGTGCTCCGGCAGCGGGCGGCGGCGCAGTCTGCCAGTAAGGGCCGGGGCCGGCCTTGGGCGCGGCAGGAGTGTCGCTGATTACGACGGGCTGAGCGCCGGGGGCAGCCTGGCCGTGTCCGATCTCGGTGATCGTGCCGGTGGTGGTATCAAGCTGGAACTGGCAGCCCTGAGCTTCCACGATGTCGTTGGTGACGCCGTATTTCTTGAGCTGCTCGAAGCTGCGCGGGCTGCGGTCGTTGTGGTCCTCTTTATACATCATGACCGCCTGCGTAAGCTGCGATTGATAGACGCTGCACACGGAGCCGTAAGCCTGCTGCTCGGCGGCAGGGGCACCGTTGTGAGAACCGGCCTGCGGCTTGAGAATCTTGGCATAGTACCACGCTGAGAGAATCGCGATGATCGCCAGCGAGACGAGTATCCCAACTAAAGACCACTGCCCGCGCTGACAAACAGCAGTGTTACGGCGGAGAGTTTGCATGAAAATGACCCTTTTACTGATAAATTAGAGAGCTGCAAGTCGGAACAAAGCCTGCCCGTATTCGACTGGAGCGCCATTCTCGACCAGAATATCGGTGATCCGTCCGCCTTCTTCGGCGGCGACATCGTTCATCAGCTTCATCGACTCGATGTAACCGACGACCTGGCCGGGCTTGACCTCGGCAGTGAAAGCCAGCGATGGTTCCGCATGGTAGAAGATACCGACCATTGGGGCTGTTAAAACCTGCGGCTGCGGTTCGGGGATGATTTCGGACTCGGCAGGTCTGTCTGCGTGTGATGTTTCAACTAGCGATGCTGACACGCGGGGAACGCTGCTCAGAGGCTTGCGGACATGAACGCGGGAGCCTTCCAATTCGACCGCGATCTCCGAAACGGGATATTCGCCCAAAAGCACAACAATTTGTTCGACGAGCTCTAAATTCATATCAGGATGACTCTTTGTCCTCTTCTGGCCACAAACTCTTAATATAAGCGGCACGCTTCGCGGAACGCAGCTTAACCTTTTCGGCGGTTTGCAGCATAAGGCAGGCCTGTCGGTACATCCAAATTGGTGCCAATAAAAATAATACCGCCATTGCACCGTCAAGCCGAAGTATGTAAGATGGCAGTTCGTGACGCTCCATATAGGCAGGATACGCCAAAAACGTCGAAAGCAGACCCGAGCAAATGCAATATACAAAAATTTTGCGTTTAGTTATTGGCCGATTAAAGATTATTATAACGTAGAGCAACAAACCGAGAGAGCTGAGCGGACTAAGCATACTGAAATAGTTCATTTGTTCTTGCTTTGGCTCCTGTGATGAAGATGGATAGGGGTAAACCCTATGCCCTACACAGTGACTTTATTGAATATTTGACGTCATTTGTGAGCCTAAATCTTCAGAGTAAAACATAGGTACTCGACAAGCTTCAGAGCCTGAGACAGCAGAACAATGGCGAACACAAAGACCATGGTCCAAGCAAAGATGTCATAAGAGCCGTTGTGCAGAAATCCAATGCCCGTGGGGTCAGCACTGAACGCGAAGCGTTTGGCGGCAGCATCGGTCAGGTTTAGAAACTGGTTGACGAGATGCTGTATCCAGGCAAAGTTCAGAACCAGAAATGTCGGGATGCCGATCAATGTTAAAGTGGTCAGGGCTTTGTGCTTTTGCCGCTGATGCTCATTATAGATGATGCAGCTTCGGCAGCGCTCACGCTTCGCAGCGGGAGTTAGAACCTTGCGGGCGTTAGTGCCCATTGACAGCGCCATGTTGGCCCGAGTCATCTGGTCTTTCCAGTCGGGGGCGATCATGGCCTGAAGGACAATACGCTCCTCGCACATGCATCCTTCTTTACGTTTCCAGCAGGGGCCACGCTTCTCGATGAAGATCGGGCATTTGGCGCGGATGTGATCTTTGCAGAACGGGCCTTCCCAGCAGCGCCCGAGGAAGACCTGACGCTGAGTGCTGGCCTGCTGCTTCTGAACGCCATGGCCGTATTTCGCGTTGGCCCGCTGCACCGCTGCGATCTCAGCAGCGGCAGCGAGGCGGCGAGCGATGTCCACGACAGTCCAGATAACGCCGGGAACGCCGAATAGCCAGGCGAACTGATGAAAGTCATCTAAGACAGCCTGACTTGCGGCACCTGCCGTGTGATGGGTCAGGCCATAGACCTGTTCAGTCAAGAACGGTATTCCGGCGGCGAAGAACGCGGCTCCGCCCAGGAGCCAGTACCCTACCCCTTCAGCCTTGGCGCAGCAGACCAGCAGGGCCGCGATCATGGCAAAGCTGGTGTATTGCAGAAGCTGAAACACCAGCGCGATGTTCGCCATCTGCTGTGCACGAGCGACATGTCCCAGTTGGCCCATAGCCTCATGCGACCAGGCCCCGCTTAGGAGTCCCCAGAAGAGATAAAGCAGGAAGAGTGCGCTTGCCGCTGCAGACAGGCCCAGCAGGCGAAGCGCGAATTCATCCAGCTTGGGCAGCCCGGTTCCACGTCCGTTACCGTGAACAACTTGGCGGCGTGCGCGAGGCAATGGGGCCTCGGTCAGATCGATTCGTTCAGACATGAACACTGACTTTCCGAAGCAGAGAAACAATTCTGCTATTTGACGCGCTCAAGATATTGGTCGGTACGCGTGTCAATCTTGATTTTATCGCCGACTTTGACAAAGAATGGGACCGTGACCACAGCGCCGGTCTCCACAGTCGCGGGCTTGCCGCCACCGGAGGCGGTGTCACCTTTTTCGGGCCCGGCGGTCTCGGTTATTTCGAGCTCGACAAAGCTGGGGACTTCAATGCCGATAATCGCATCTTTGTGATTAAGGACATTAAGTTCCATGTTTTCTTTGAGATATTTGACCGTGTCGCCGATCTGGTCTTTGCGAACACTGATCTGCTCGAATGTCTCCGGGTCCATGACAAAGTAATCCGCACCATCGTTGTAGAGGTACTGCATGGTTTTGCGCTCTAAAAACGCCTGTTCCATACGTTCGCCGCCGCGCCACGTTTTCTCAATCGTGCGTCCGTTCTTGATATTTTTCAGTGTCGAGCGCACGAATGCACCGCCCTTGCCGGGTTTGACATGCTGAAAATCGGTAATTGTATAAATGTCATTGTCCATAATAATGGAAATGCCGTTGCGGAAGTCACTGGTATCCATAGCCGAAACAAAAGCTCCTCAGACAAAAATCCCGCTTGAAAGCAGAATGATAGGTTTGACAGATTATAGCATATTGAGGGCGCTTTGACAATCAGAGTGGCAGGCTTTGAGTATCGAACTTGACAAAGATCCAGTGGGCTGAGGCAGCCGTCCCGCCAGTGCCGGAGAAGTAGAAGACCAGGGCACCGTCCTGACCGGTACGATTGGCATGGGTGCTGCCAGGCTGCTCCCCTGCATTCAGGTGAATATCATGCAGGCCGGTTCCATCGGAATAAGTCGTGCCGTAGGCCACCATTGACGTGCAGGTTTCAGCGTAGTGAGTGACCAGAATCTGCAAATCCCCCTGCTGGGCTGGGGCAAAATCGGTGTCTTTCAGGCCAAGTGCGGCGTAACTCAGAGGCTGCTGAGTCCAACCAGACGCTGGAATGGTTTTTCCAGTGAGGTCTTCCTGCCAATCGGTAAACAGAACATTGGATTGATCGGTGGAATGGATGTTGAACGCACATTCATAGGAGCCTGCAAATGCGCCGCCCAGTACTTGTATCCAGAGGTAGACATGGTTGTCGTCAGGCCGAGTGGCTCCCTCGGGCACAAGAGTCGCGTGATTGAATGTGCCGACCAGCTCACCGAACTGGCCTGGTGGCAAACTGCCGGAAGTGCGGCGCGTGTGAATAAAATCGTGATGAACAGGATCAGTCAGAGACATCAATGGCTCCTTCAGTCGAGAATGAGTTTGAGCAAGCGTCACGCGTTTTAGTGCCGCGACAGCCACTGTTCCAGGTCAGTCAGGCTGGAAAAGTCAAGCAGGGCTTCGCCGAGATCGTCCAGTTGATCCGGCGAAAGATGGCTAAGCCGTACCGTCACATCCAATGGGACCGATCCGAGCCGACCCGCAGCAGACACTCGACAAGCGCTTCCTTGCCCTGCGTAATTCCTTGCGTGATGCCCTCGGCGATCCTTTCTCTATGCCAGCTTGTCATAATTTCCATTGTAGTGCTCCTTTCGGCGGGGGTGAACGCGGCCAATTCGCGTTCGTACTGCTTCATTTCCTGCGCTGTCAGGGTCAAATAGCTGTCGACAAATCCACCGATCAGTGTCGTGCGGGCCGGATCGAGCTTCAAAGCCGCCAGCAGGCGCAGGCACTCCGCTTTGACTTTGGGCCGATCCCGGACGCTCATCTTCATCTTCGCCATCAGCGCCGACGCGACCGGGTTTTCCTGCCGCACGAACCGACGCCAGGGCAGACGGTTAAGCTGGATAACTCGATACTTGAATTGTAGTACAGTCTCTCCGGGAAACGCCACCGTAAATCGATTTGGCTCCGGTCGAATAGGAGTATCGTAGGAAAAGATGACGACCGGATAGACGGGCAGATCATAGAACTGAAGGTTAGCATTAATACCTCCAATCCCCCGCCCTGAAGGGCAAGTCTGGAGGCGCAGACGCCAACCGGTCTGCGACCGGAAATGCTATGGGCATATGGCTTTCTTGTTCTTCAGATTTTACTCTTTCGCACACCGTGCGGTTGGCGTCTGCGCCTCCAGACCTGCCCTTCAGGGCGGGGGATTTACAGCATGCCCTGTTACGCAGCCTCCTATACGTCACACAAACGGAATGCTGCTCCTAACGCTGCAATCGGGTCGCCTTTAGGTGTGAACTCGTGGCCGACAAACCCCGTGTAGCCAGTTTTGGCAATAGCCCGCATGATCGGTGGGTAGTTCAGTTCCTGTGTTTCATCAAGGTCATGCCGCCCTGGCACGCCTGCCGTGTGGTAGTGACCGAACTCGGAATGATTTGCTTCGATAGTGGAAATAATATCCCCTTCCATAATCTGCATATGATAAATATCATACAGCAGCTTCACTCGCGGCGAGGCAACCCGGCGGCAGACTTCGACACCCCATGAAGTGTGGTCGCACTGATAGCCACCGTGGTCGCGCTTGCTATTCAGCAGCTCAAGTGTTAGTGTGACACCTGCGTCTTCAGCGGCCCCAGCGATCCGGGCCAATCCGGTCGCCGTGTTGTCAAGGCCGATTTCATCAGACGGGCAGGCACTTCGATTGCCGCTGAAGACGATCAAGTTTGGGATCTGATACTTTTGAGCCAGCGCTAGACTGGCATGGATCTCAGATTCTAAGCGCGGATGCTCATGAAGATCGTTCCAGCCCCGGTCAATGCTCTGGTGGCCGCTCTGGGCGGCGATGACAAAGCCAAGATCACGCGCCGGCTGGAAAAGTTCTTCGCCAAGCTGTTCGACGGCCTCATAGCCGATGGCTTTTGCTTTTTGCAGAAGCTCCAAGTCGGGAACGCCATGGCCAGCGAACCCCCACCAGCAAAACGATTGCTTAAGAGTCATTACGGTTTCCTCTGCTGGAATAGTGCGGCATGAGACAATGGATTTCCTGCACAGGATTTCGCAGGGCGATGGTGAATATAACGCGTATGGAGAACGAAACTGCGGCTGTACCGATCGCTGTCCCCGTTCCCGGCCAGGACGGCGCGTTTTACTGCGCCCGGCATACGAAGGCCATTACCCGCCTGCGCTGCGGGCGATGCGAAGCGCCGATCTGTCCGAAGTGTACGCTGTACACACCTGCGGGGACGCGCTGCAGGCCCTGTTCCAGGAACAAGATCGCAGTCCGTCCTGCGGGGGTCCTGCATGGCGCAGTGGGGATGATCTCGAATGCCGCGCCGAGTGTTGGGCGGCGGGTCTGGTATCTGGCTCTCTGGTACTTGATCCTGTCATTTTTACGAGGCCCATTTGAGTAAGACGACAGAACAACTATGAAAAATCTAAAGTCTGCGCCGCTGAAAGCGGTAACAATCGACGATACATTTTGGAGTGAACGTCAGCGTGTCAACCGGGAAGCAACGATCCCGGCGGAGTACGCTCAGTGTGAAATCACCGGGCGGATCAAGGCCCTGACACTGGCTCCGGTGTCGGACCAGCATATTTTCTGGGACTCAGATGTAGCAAAGTGGATCGAAGCGGCGTCCTACAGCCTTGCCACTCACCCGGACTCTGAGGCAGAAGCGCTTGTTGACGATGTTGTCCGGCTGCTGGCAGACGCGCAGCAGCCGGACGGGTATCTGAACACATACTTTACGACGGTCGCGCCGGAGAGGCGCTGGGCTAATCTGCGCGACGACCACGAGCTGTACTGCGCGGGGCATCTGATCGAAGCGGGTGTGGCTCACTTTCAGGCAACGGGCAAGACGGCGCTGCTGGATGTCGTGCGCCGGTACGCCGATTATATCGGTTCGGTCTTCGGCACTGAAGAAGGCCGGAAGCGCGGCTACTGCGGCCATGAAGAAATCGAGCTGGCTCTGGTCAAGCTGGCCGATACGACGGGCGAATCAAAGTACCAAGAATTGGCTCGTTACTTTGTGGATGAGCGTGGGCGGCAGCCTCATTATTTTGATAAGGAAGCTAGAGCACGGGGTGAAGACCCGAAAGATTTCTGGTTCAAGAACTATGAGTATAATCAGTCCCATGAGCCGGTCCGGGATCAAGACCATGTGACAGGACACGCCGTGCGGGGGATGTATCTGTACACTGCAATGGCGGACCTTGCGGCTCGG
>JBPBQB010000212.1:0-12624 GCA_050954545.1 Janthinobacterium lividum
GGGTTGACGCCGTTATGCTTAGGCTGAAGCTGATAGTTGATCTCTACCAGGAAGCTGCTGAACTCAACACCACCGAAAACTTTGCCGCCGACGTTGACATTGCTGTCGCCGCCGGAGCCGCCCTGCTTGAGCTGCTCGTCGTAGACCCCGATGCCTGCACCGAGGTAAGGAGTGACACTTGCACCTGGAACACCGAAGTAGTAACGGCCTGCGACGCCTAGTCCATAGGAGTCCGCATGACCGCCGTTATGTTTGCCGTTTTGAAGATCAAAGTAGACTGAAGGCACAAACGGGTTGCCCGTTGCCGTTTTGGTCAGCGCATAATCGAGGCCGAGGCTGAACTCTGTATTACCGCCCGCACTCCTTCCGCTGCTGCTGTTCGGGAAGTAGCCTCCCAGCTTGATCGTAATCGGCTTTTCGACCGGCTGCGTCGCCGTTTGAGCCTGGGCAATATGTGCGCTGCCGACAAATACACTGCTGAGTGCAACCCCAACGAGGGCACTTAACTTGAGTTGATTACTTTTCACTAACATTCTCCTAGGACAGTCTGAGAAGCAAAATAGGCTTCCACGGTTTTTCTACCCAGTGGATTTTGTGCTCAAACAGAGACATCACAGCGAGATTGCATCGCGAAATCCGGCAGATACAAAAAAGCCCGGCTTCCCCATGAGGAAGCCGGACTCTTTCATTTTGTTGAGAGCGACCTACTTAGCGGCGACAGTCCGCTTGCTCTGGCCGCGTCCCAGACCACGCTTGAACGGTGCGCGATGGACGATCTCGGTGTAGTCCAGCCCGGCAGCCGTGAGGGCCTTGTGCCAGGAGTCGAAGCGGCGGCGAGCGGCGGTGATTAAAGTGATGTCTTCGATCTCCATGTTCTTCGCGTTCAGCTCTTTGCCGTCGCGGTGGAACTCGCGCACCATTTCTAAGATACGCTCGTCATCCCATTCGCGGTAGCGGCGGATCGCATCGTAGTCGAGGCCCGAGGCTTCGAGGGCTTCGCGCCAGGAGCCGAAGTGGCTCTTTTTTGTCGCGGCAGCGGCAAGCTGTGGATCGATGTTCAGGCAGACATTGCGCCAGGACAGATCGGCTTCCTGAGCATGTAGCTCTTTGATCCGGGCAATGATGCGGTCACGGGTCCAGGACTTGTAGCGGCGAATCAGGTCATAGTCTAAGCCGGCGTAGCGAACGGCATCTTCCCAGGATCCAAAGTACCGGGTGGCTGCGCGGAGCAGGGATAAGTTGTTGCTGGCAACGCTTGAATAGTTCAAGTTCTCGCCGGACTCGTACATACTGAGAACTTCTAAAGCGATAGCGTCTTTATTCCATTTGCGATGCATGAAACGGTTTTCTCCTGTAGTCTTTAATTTCTAGGTGGCTCAGAGAGCGCCGCGCGCACAGCACTGTCACGTCGCGAGTTAAGCTTTTCCGGTACTCGGACCGGCGAAGCGGAATGAGCAGTTTTGTGTTTTATCGCTACGGTGGCGATAAAGATATTATACTAGGTAAAATCCTAAAGGTCAACATTTTTATATAAAAGTTTTGTTAAGTTTTGATTAAATTTTATGCTACACTGAGACTATCTTGAAAGGGAAAACTATGCAGACAATTGCGGTCGCCGACCATATTGCCCGCCTGCGGCCTTATGTGCCGGGCAAACCGATTGAAGAAGTGCAGCGCGAACTTGGCTTAACAGATGTCATCAAGCTCGCTTCCAACGAAAATCCGCTGGGGCCTTCGCCCCATGCTCTGAACGCTCTCACGTCTGCGGCAGCCGGAGTGGCGCTTTACCCGGAAGGCAGTGCGCCCGCTTTGCGTCAGGCTGTTGCTGCCGCTCAGGATATGCCGGAGAACTCGCTGATCTTCGGGAACGGCAGCGACGAAGTACTGCATCTGCTGGCAATGACATTCCTGCGGCCCGGCGACGAGATCATCCAGGGCGATCCCTCATTCAGTATGTATGAGATATACGCAACTCAGTGTGATTCCGTTCCCGTCAAAGTCCCGCTCAAAAATTACACGCACGATTTAGGCGCGATGGCCGACGCCGTCACTGAAAAGACGCGCATCATCTTCATCGCGAATCCGAATAATCCGACGGGGACGCTGGTTCGCCAAGCGGAAGTCGAGCGTTTTCTGGCTCGTATTCCTGAGAACATACTAGTTGTTTTCGACGAAGCCTACGATGAATACGTCAGCGATGCAGACAAACCCGATCTGCGCCCTTATGTCCTGGCAGGCCGGAATGTCGTGATCCTGCATACGTTCTCAAAAGCTTACGGTCTGGCCGGTCTCCGGGTGGGCTATGGGATTACACGTCCCGAGATCGCCGAAATCCTGAACCGTGTCCGTTCTCCGTTCAATGTCAACTTGGTCGCCCAGGCCGCCGCGACTGCTGCGCTGGCAGACCCCAAACATGTCAAACAAGCAGTGGCGTTAAACGCCGAAGGCCTGCGCTACTTTTATGCGGAGTTCGAGAAGATGGGCCTTGCTTACGTCCCCAGTGAAGGCAACTTTGTTTTAGTCGACGTTGGCCGGGACAGCCGCGAAGTCTTCGAGCAGCTTCAGCAAAAAGGCGTCATTGTCCGCGCCGCTCATGGCATGGGCCTTCCCCAGCATATCCGCGTCACGACAGGCACGATGGCTCAGAACAAGCGATTTATTGCAGCACTTCGAGAAGTGCTGCACTCAAATGATTAAAGTATATCTTGACGTTTGCTGTCTTAATCGTCCGTTTGATAAGTGATGAAAAGTGACCACAGGTAAAATGACAGCGGAGCAGATACGTAGCGCCGGCATCAAAGTTCTCAGGCGTGAGCTTGGCGTTGTCGGTATGGTTCGATTCCTACAACTGTTTGAGACAGGACACGGTGATTATACGGCGGAACGGCATCAGTGGCTCGATTCGATGTCGCTGGATGAGATTTACGAGCGTGTTCAAGCGAACCGGCAGCAAAAATCTGAGTAACAGAAAACAACAGAAAAGATGACAGCCAGACACTTAGTGGTGGGAGAAATTTGAGTGACTGATACGAAACGACTTATTACTGCTGACGATCTGCTGACCCTGCAGAATGTTGGGGATGTGCAGCTTTCGCCGGATGGAATGCGAGTGGCGTTTGTCCGAACAATCACTGACAAAGACAAGAATAAATATCGAAGCGCCCTCTGGATGGTACCGGCTGATGGTAGCCGTCCGCTACGTCAGTTTACCGGCGGGCAGTGGAACGATTCCAGTCCGCGCTGGTCGCCGGACGGCTCGCAGATCGCTTTTGTCTCTGACCGAAAAGACGAAGCCGCGCAGATATTCCTGATCGCAGCAGACGGCGGCGAGGCACAGGCCCTGACCACTCTCGAACAGGGCGGTATACAAGGACTGCACTGGTCACCGGACGGGTCTCAGATCGCGTTTTCGTACCGGGCAACGCCAGCGGCTTACACGAAGAAAGCGGTGGAAGAGCGGAAAGAAAAGGGGCTGTCATCCCCGCCTCGTGTCCATACGCACCTGTTCTATCGTTTGGACGGCTTCGGGTATTTTGATGGTTCTTACTGGCAGGCTGCGGTCACAACTATGCCGTCAGGCGAAACCAAAATACTGACAAACGGCGATTTCAATTGCGGTAGTGTCACCTGGTCACCTGACGGCAAGACGCTGGCGTTTTTGTCTGATCGACGTCCTGATGGAGACGCACTGACCGAGGCAGATACGCAGATATGGACAGTTCCAGCCGGCGGCGAGCTCAGCCGGATCGCTGCGCCGCAGAGCAGCAAGGGCAGCCTTACCTGGTCCCCGGACGGCAATTCATTTGCGTACACCGGGAACCCGGATGTGCTGGATCAATGGGGCACGAATAATGACCGTGTCTTTGTACTGCCCGCCTCTGGCGGCAGCGACGCACTGGATTTGACAGGTCACACAGACCTCGCGGTCGGTAATCTCGCGATTTCCGATGTCGGCGGCGGGGGCGGCGAGGACCTGGTCTGGAGCAGTGACGGCCAGTCGCTTTATTTTCCGATCAGCGTCAATGGTGATGTCCGTCTTTATAAGTTCACGCTGGGAAGCGGCGAACTGGAGCCTTTGACAGCCCCAAGCCAGGTTGTCGGCAGCTTCAGCATCGCAGGTGATACGTTCGCGGCATCGGTAGCGAAGCGGACCATGCCAGGCGAGGTGTTTGTCGGAGAGGCGCAAATTACGCAGCTCAATCAGCCCTGGCTAGACGAGATCGCGCTTCAGATACCGGAACTGTTTGCTATCCCAAACGGCAGCGGCGGGACCGTGCCGGGCTGGTTCCTGACACCGCCGGACTTCACGGCAAACAGCACAGCGCCGCTGGTACTCTATGTTCACGGCGGCCCGCATTTGCAGTACGGCAATGCGCTTTTTCATGAGCTTCAGTGGCTGGCGGCTCAGGGCTATGTGGTGGCCTATGCCAATCCGCGCGGATCGAAAGGTTACGGAGAAGCGCACACTAAAGCGATTACCGGCGACTGGGGCGGTCCGGCGCTGGCCGATTTAGAATTCGTCGTAGACGAAGCTATTCAGCGTGGGTATGTCAATCCAAACAAGACCGCCATTATGGGCGGCTCTTACGGCGGCTACATGACAGCGTGGGCGGTGGGACATACGGACCGATTTGCCTGCGCGATTGCTGATCGACTTGTCAACAGCCTGCCGTCTATGTCGGGAACCTGCGACTTTCCCTGGTCCCATGGCACCTACTACAAAGGCAACGCCTGGGATGATCCATCCGATCTGTGGCATCACTCGCCGATGGCCTACGCCGGGAAGATCAATACGCCTTTGCTGCTGATCCATTCCGATGGCGACCTGCGCTGCCCGGTCAGCCAGGCTGAGGAGCTGTTTGCCGCCCTACGCCTTCAGCAAAAGCCTGTCGAGTTTGTGCGCTACCCGGCAGAGACGTCCCATGGTCTATCCCGCAACGGCCCGCCCGATCTGCGTTTAGACCGGCTTCAGCGCAATTTAGGCTGGCTGGACAAGCATCTTAAACAATGAAAACTCTGATTGATGAGCGCGTAGAGCAAGCACGCGCAGGGACAAATCCTACGGTCATCTGCCGAATGGTGTCCGGCTGGGCTGTGCTAGGAGACGCGCAGTTTCTGAGTGGATATTGCCTGCTGCTGCCGGACCCGGTTGTCCCTGACCTGAACGCGCTTGATGCCGACGCGAGGCGTCAGTATCTCTATGATGCAACGCTGATTGGTGACGCTCTTCTGGAAGTAACGGAGGCCTACCGGATCAACTATGAGATTCTGGGCAATCTCGATCCGGCCCTGCACACGCATATTTTCCCACGCTACAAGTACGAACCCGACGAGTATTTGAAAGGCGTTGTTCACCATTATCCACGGGAGCAGCGCTCGTTAAGACCGTTTGACCCCGAACGCGACCATGCATTGATGCAGGACCTCGCAGATGCCATAAGGAAGAAAACAGAATGATTATTGTCATGCAGGCGGACGCCACGCCATCACAGATTTCTGAAGTCGAAGGCGCTTTACAGGAATGGGGCTATGAAATCCACCCAATCTACGGCGTCGAACGTACCGTGATCGCCGCCGTGGGTGCGCCGACACAGGATGAAGCTCGGGTCGCTGAGCAGGTCGAATCCCTGCCGGCAGTAGATCGGGCAGTCTTGATCCTGAAGCCGTATCGCTTTGCCAGCCGGGAGTTTCGCACTGAGAAAAGCACGGTCAAAGTCGGTGATGTGGTCATCGGCGGCGACGGCTTCGTGATGATGGCCGGCCCCTGCACGGTCGAATCGGAAGCCCAGCTCATGGAGACTGCTCATGCGGTCAAAGCCGCCGGGGCGACTGTCCTGCGCGGCGGCGCGTTCAAGCCCAGCACGTCCCCCTACTCGTTTCAGGGCATGGGCGAGGACGGTCTCAAGCTGCTGGCCCAGGCCCGAGAAGAAACAGGCCTGCCGATCATCACGGAAGTGATGCACATTAAGAATATCGACATGGTCTGCCAGTACGCCGACATCCTGCAAATCGGTACCCGCAACATGCAGAACTACGACCTGCTGATCGAAGTCGGCAAGCTCAAAAAGCCGGTTATGCTGAAGCGCGGCATGTCCGCCAAGATCGAGGAATGGCTGCAAGCCGCCGAATATATCATCAAAGGCGGCAACGAAGCGGTCATGCTCTGCGAGCGCGGCGTCCGCACCTTCGAGACTTATACCCGCAACACGCTTGACCTCTCGGCAGTCCTCGCCGTCCATGAGCTGTCTCATCTGCCGATCATTATCGACCCCAGCCAGGGCACAGGCCGCTCTTCCATGGTCCCGGCCATGTGCAAAGCCTCGCTGGCTGTCGGCGCTGATGGCCTCTTAGTAGAAGTCCACCCGAACCCCGAGAAAGCCTTGAAAGACGGTGCTCAAAGCATCACCATCCCAGCCTTCCAAACTCTTATGCGGGAATTGAATGTTATTGGTGAGGCAATAGGACACAGGCTATGAAGGCGATACCGAGGGAATTTCAAGAGGATTGACCATGATTTTAGACAACCTTGATCCTGGATATTGTATTCCGATTGTTATTGGCGAAGGCCCCAGCTTTTCAGGATCCCGAATCGGCGGCCCACCACCGGAGGGCATTTTCCAGAGCAGTCGGAAGACGCCCTATACCTAATGACACTGGTGCTGGAAGATGAATCCAAATCCGAGTTGTCAATATTTTTTCATCCTGATTGGGAGGATGTGATATTCAATTACTCCCGGACACTCTACAGTCAAGAGGGCCTATGGATCGAATTCGTCGTTCACGGGCTATCTATACGCAACTCACGAGATAATTATGAACCCATTCTGCCACCTCACCCCCTTCTTCTTGAACCGCAGGAACAGGATGTTCAAGGAGAAGAGTCCGACGAACCAAACGCACCATTACAGCGACACAAGCTCGGCGGGCAGCCTTATTTTGTGCGTTATAAAGCCACGTTAGTTGACGCGATTCAAGAGATTGAGCAGCAGGGATACCGTCAGTTGTTGCAGCTAACTTTTCCTGGACCAGAGGATGCCACTGTTGCGGGGAATTGGCCCTTCGGGGATGGGCAGTTTTACTTGTTCTTCAAGTATGAAAAAGAGCGGTATCACTGGTACTACGGCTGGCTATATTGAAAGAAACCATGTCCTGAAGGACATGGTTAATGGGCGCAGACACCTTGAACATACGGCTTCGCGGGGCTAACACAAAGAATATGATCCTAGTGCCGCGAAGCGGCACTTCCTGGCGTCTGCGCCGTCTAGCCGTGCGTTTCAACGCAGGGTCATTCAGAAGTTTATGTGGGAATTAAACGTGATTGGTGAGGTAATCGCTTGAAGGCTTTAAGATGTTTACGCTTGCAGAATTGTTAGAGCAGCTTCCAGAGTTAATCACGCAAAAATCGCCTGCCATGAATCAAGTTGAGTACACTCAATTTGATTTTGTACACCCTGACTCTGAGGAAAGCATTGTTATCCACCGTGGAACGAAAACGGATTTTGAGAGCGCCCTGCAATTCTGGATACATTCAATATATTCAGTGCAGGAACAGGATCTAGGTCTGGAGCATCTATTGATCTATGCTCAAGCCGGTAAGTTTGTAAGTCTTCCAGCGGCTGAGTTCTGCCTCTTGGTGGAACAACACGCGTACTATTTGAGGTCGCCCTTGGATCTGCCCTCAAAAGGGGCATTCATTTCCGCAATGCAGATGTACGATGAATGGGACGACATCGCTCTCTTGGCGGAGTTCAGCGAAGAATACCTATCTTTCTATTGGTCAACCACGGCCTGAAACAAGCAAGACAGAAACGCCGCTCAGGTCTTGCCAGAGCTATCTTAAAGATCGAGGGCATCCAGTAGAGCCGTCTGGACTTCGGCAAGTCTTGTTGGGGAGAGAACACCAAGCAAAGACAGAAACCGCGCTCTCCCACGGACTTGAACTTGATGGCAAAGAGCGACTGAGTCACGCGTTAGGCCTGCCTCACCCGCAGGAAAGAAAACTGTCGTAGGAATCGCTAGCCGCTTTGTCTTGGTAGTCAAGGGAACGACGATGCTTGTGACCAGATCGTGATTGAGAGCATTGTTTTGAAGAACAATAGCAGGCCGAATTCCTGCCTGCTCGGGGCCGGAAGGGTCTTCAAAGTCCACCATCCAGACTTCACCTTGTCTCAACCCTGCTCCTCTTGCGCCAACAACTGGGCGCGGTGGGCACTGCCGGAGTCAGCTAAAGCTTCTTCCTCTACTCTATTTTCTTCCGTGTATGCTTTGAGTAGTTCCGGGTCAAGGGCCGGGCGGGGCCGAGCGGCACGCACAGCGCGGGCAAAAAGCCGGGAAGCGTACTCACTGGCTTGGCTTCCCTCTTGTGCGGAAAGGCGCTGCAAATCAGCTTCTGTGGTTTCGTTTATCGTCAGCGTTAATGTTGCCATAGGTTGATTGTACCATGCAGATGAAAGTTTCCGAAAACTACTCTTCGCCTAATCGCTTCTGAAAATGGAAGCCGAGAATTTGAAATCCCTCGTTGAAGTAGAACTTGTGCGCTCGCAGGCTACTGACATAAGAGTTCAGCTCGACTACATTGCAGTTCAGCGATTGGGCGTAGTCGTAGACCCAGGCCATGAGTTTTTGACCGACGCCGAGCGAACGGTAGTCAGGGTGAACGACAACGTTGTCCGGCTCGATATATTTGCCGCAGTAGAAGCGTGTCGCAATCCACAGACCGCAGATGCCGACGAGCATTCCCCCTTGATAGGCACCGGCGCATCGATACCCCTGCCCTACCATTTCTTCTAATCGTCGCGCCAGTATGTCTTCTTCGATGCTGGGGTTGAGTATCTTGACCAGGAGCAGAATTTGACTGAGATGGCTGGTTGGAATAAGGCTGACCGTGATAGTATCCATAAATGTTTTCTTTTGGTGGTGAACCCGCAGCACTCTCTACAAAAATTTTGCGCTATGATGAAATTTTTCCTGCATTTATGCCATAATATTTTTAGAAGAGGTCTGCTTGCCGAATTGTCGCCTCCCTAACCAAACGGGGCTTAGTATGGGTGTGTGCGTGGGACAGATATTTCTCTAGGAAGCAGATCACTTATTTACTGAAAACGTCGAGCCTGATGGCGCGGCGTTTTTTATTGCGGCCAGATTAACACTGAGACTTCGCGGTGCTGAATGATTTTTCGGAACTGTGACGTAGTTCGTTTATCTTTGTGGCAGTCTCGGACAATCACGCCGCAAACCATGTCTGCGAGTTGAAGCAAGTTGTCTGTGTGTGAGGGTTTCATGCGGATTTGCTTGATGCGCTGGGTGCCGTCTACCTCGTTCATCCTCTGCCGCAAATACTTTTCAAGCTGCTTTTTAAATTCTCTTCCCCCTGTAGAATCAATGACTATACTTGCATCCATAAGATAGTTCTTGGCACTGTCAAAGACTAACCCGCAGACAAGATTATAAAATGCGTTTTTGCTGCTGATGCCTTCGAGAATAAGTCCCGCTTTATTTACGACAACGGAAAAGATAGAGAATTCGTAGTTTCTAACGGCGTTGAGAAATGCCTCACGTTGCGCGTTGCTGTTGTCGGTGAAATGGAACTCGCTTTCTCTGCTGTCTTCAGGTAATCCCAGATCGGCCCGCAGCTTCTCAATGCGATGTGAAGCTGCTTCCGCTTCTTCATTCGTTGAAAAGGTAATTAGCGTGATGGTAAACTGATCGCTTGCTCCCTGTCCAAGCTTGAAGCCTGTATCCCCTGACTCATCAACAAAAACAAGCGTTTAAGAGAACCGCTCTTCGGTCCAGGGGTCGGCGTGGTTGTGGTAGCCGCGCACTTCCCAGAAGCCGAGTTTGTCGGCGCTCAGGAACTCGATGCGGTTAAGGAACTTGGCTCCTTTCCAGGCGTACAGATGGGGAGTGATGATGCGGATTGGAGCGCCGTGTTCGCGAGGGATCGGCTTGCCATCCAATGCGTAGGCGAGGATGACGTCGGGGTGCATAAGCTCATTGAGTGAGTTGTTGGTCGTGTAGCCGTCTTTGCCGTACTGCATGACGTGGCTGACGCCGGGCATCGGCTCGACGAGATCGACCAAGCTTTCGAAGGGGATGCCGGTCCAGTGCAGATCGTACCGGCTCCAGTGAGTGACGCAGTGGAAATCGGCGGTCAGCTCGATGCTGGGGAGAGCCGCGAGGTCGTCGAGACTCAGGCTGACGGGGTTTTTGACTGCGCCGTCGATAGTTAGGCGGAACTTGTCGGGGAGAAACAGAGGCTGAACGCCGAGATCCAGCACAGGAAACTTGTCGGTAAGATATTGACCGGGCGGCAGGCGCTGTGAACGCGGGGCGGCGACACGTGTTCCGGTCTTGCCGCGTGCCTGGGCCCGCTCAACGGCTTTTTGCTTCACATGCAGATATTTTTCGCTGTATTCTGTCGCGTTATTGGTATCGCTCGGCATTGTGTTTGGCCTTCCAAATATAAGTTTTGCTGGTTAGTATGGCACAAAACCCCGACCCAAGTCGACCGTAGTACTCTCTCGATGATTTTCATCGAATGAAGGCAGACGAGAGCTTGTATGCGGCAGAACGACAACAAAGGCAGTGCAGAATGTCTCTGTCAGCATGGAGGGATAGCGGCCCCGAGCGGTCGTAAAAAGAGGAGTAGTCGGCGTCCCGTCAGCGAAGCCTTCAATAAAAGCTTCGCCGCCATGCGCCTCCACGATATTCCGGGCGGAAAGAAGTCCCAGGCCTGTTCCTTCTGTCTGCGCGTGTCCCGCCAGCCGGCTGAATGCGAAAAAGAGCTCCTTTGCCTGCGCGTTCGAGATCCCCGAAGACTTACGTCCCTGGTCTTGAACCGCGATCAGAACACTGGTTTCGCTTCTGCGCCAGGTGATCTTGATTTCGCCGTCGCTATACTTTAAAGCATTGCCAATCAGGTTCATAAAGACCGCAATCAGCTTCATCGAGTCCGCTTGCAGCTCCAATTCTTCGTGCGGTGCAAATACCCGCCGGTCACTGCTGAACTTAGGCTGCTGGAAATGGATGCCGGCTTCAATGATATACCGCATCGATGTCGGCCCAAGCTCAAGCGGAATTTCTTTGCCTTCTAAAGCACGTGTCTGTTCCAGCAGGGACAGCCGAAGATAATCCAGCATCTGTGCGCCCTCAGAAACAATGTCCAGCATCTCTATCTTCAGTTTGGACTCATCGTCTGCATCCGAGAGAAGAGAACGGAGCGTTTCTGCCCCGGTTCGGACTGAGGTCAGAGGATTGCCGAGGTCGTGAACGATGCCGCCGATTGCCTGGTTGAGAATATGTAGCATTCCCTCCGTCTGCTCCCGCTTCTGCCGCTCCGCTGCGTTTAACTGGGCCAATCGGTAGTTCGCTAGAAACTCTCCTCGTGCGCCGCGCTCCCACGAATAGGTGACATACATCAAAGCGGCAAAAGAGGGAGCGATGAATATACCGGTGCCCAGCATGAACTGGTTCATTGGCAGCCCTCCCAGTGTTGCGGCAAACATGGTCTGCAAAGCGGCAACGGTGAAGCATCCCAGCACAAACCAGACAAAGCAAAGACGTGTCAGCACAAACCCGAGGATGACAATGGTGAGCTCCGTTAGCAGCACTGCATTACTTTGAGACTTAGCATCACCGTTGGCGTGAGGATGGCCGGTGACGAGCAGCAGAAAATCCATGGCGCAGAAAGTAATCACGATGCAGGGCTGCCAGATTCGGGGGAATCGGGGGTGCAGTGAAGTGAGCAGAAGGACAAAAATCACGGCGCACCCAGTAAGCGACGGGGGTACGGATTTAATGCTGATAAGAATACTCACGCCTTGAAGAAGAAGGATTCCCATCAGCAGGATCAAACCGCCGCGAAGCCCCGGCAAGACTTTTTTAATGTAGTCCTCGCGGAACTCCTGCTCCAGAGGAGACGGAAACCGAAGATGCTGCATCAGGGCCGGGCTTACGCCGTCATCGCCGACTTCGATCTGTTCCTGCGGGGTTCTCATACGTTCAGTATAAATTGTTGAGATGAAATTGAGGTGAAAAACGCGCCATGACTTAATTCAGTCTTGGCGTGCCGGACCGCTTCTTTTTGCTGAAGGCTTCCTGCGGCAGAACGGACAACAGACGGGAAACGTCGGCACTGGGAACTTTATTCCCATCTTGCCCGGTGATATAAAACGCGTCACGAGCACGGCTGCCCCACACGGACAAGCGGGCAGCATGAATGTTCCAGCCGAGCGCGGATATGGCGCGGGAAAGACGGTAGACGACCCCAGTCTCGTCAGGGGCGCTGACTTCGAGCAGGCTGAAGCGTTCGGATGCGTTTTCGTCGATCTTCGCTGTATAGATCGTCTGCTCTTTCAGCGGCTTTTTATGCTTCTGCAAAAGCTCTCCGACACCGATTTCGCCCAGCAGAACACGGCGCAGGCTCTCTTGAAGCTCCGCCCGCTTGTGCGTGGTCAGCGGCTTGCCCCGGTAGTCGATCCAGAGAGTGTCGATCGCAATGCGGACACTGGCTTCGCGAGTAAACACTTGAGCTGTGTGCAGGTTGACATCGTGGGCGTACAGGACACCGGTGATCTTAGCAAGAAGGCCGGGCTTCGGATCGTCGTAAGTGCAGAGTGTCAGTTC
>JBPBQB010000224.1:0-12596 GCA_050954545.1 Janthinobacterium lividum
GCGGTCAAAGAAGACGGCACATTCAAGTCAGCGGCTGATCTGAAAGAGTTCTATGCGGGCAAAGGCGTTTCTGAAGGCAAAGACGTGATTGCTTACTGCCGCATCGGTGAGCGGTCATCGCACACCTGGTTCGCGCTGTATAACCTGCTCGGCTACGAGAACGCCAAGAACTACGATGGCTCCTGGACAGAATGGGGCTCGATCATTGGCGCTCCCATCGAGCGTGAAGTCGCGACTGTTGCCGGCACGGGTGGCGACGGCAAAGTCTGCCCTCCCTAACGGCGTTAGCAGGGCGGGGGCAAACCCCGCCCTTTTCGTTTCCTCAACCCTATGCGACTAACCACGAAAAGCCAGTACGGTCTGCGAGTCCTCGGCGACCTTATTCAGAACTGGCGCGAAAACGGCAATGGCTACCTGCAAGTCGGGGAACTAGCAGTTCGCTGCGAAACGTCCCAAAAGTACTTGGAACAGGTCTTGCTGCCGCTGTCTCATGCCGGCATTCTGGAAAGCAAGCGCGGCCAGCATGGCGGCTACCGCTTGAACCGTGCTCCTCACGAAGTTTCCCTAGCCGAAGCTCTGCGTCATTTGGAAGGCCTGCTCATGCCCATCCCCAAGTGGGCAGACGACAGCGCAAGCGATTCGTCTGAGCTGGCCCGTGTCCTGCGCCGAGTCCGGGACTCCATCCGTGACATCCTCGAAAGCACCTCTATCGAAGTCCTCGCCGAAGGCGGCAAAGTTGATGCCAAGCGCACCGACGAAGCCGTCGAAGCCCTCATGTATTACATTTAAATAGCTTAATTGCATAATTCCCGAACCCTGTGGAAACCGTGTTTTGAAACACACGTCTACACGGCGCAAACGCCTCGAATCCACCGTTTCTGCACTGGCAGACCCGGAGGGCGCGGGGATAAGACAATTCCGGTTCTCAGTGCCGCGAAGCGGTGCTTCTTGGCGTCCTCGCCGTGTGGCCGTGTGTTTCAACATATGGTCTTTTAATGGGTAATCTGTGTGAGTGAGTCGTGGGCTGCTTGTCGTACTCTCGGATCAAGGTCGGATTGCAGTGCTGTCAGTGCGAACACGCCGCGTGTACCGCCTAAATGCCCTAGGAAGCGGGCACTTTCCAGACGAACCATCATGCCAGGGCTGTGGGTGAGGACAAGCAGTGTCGCGTCCTGAGCAGTGCGTATCTGTGCCGAAGACAGCTCGTTTGCCCGCTGTGCTAAGCTCAGGACGTCCAACGCCTCGCTTTGGGAGACATCATCGACGGGGCTGTTGACAAGTGTGACCATTTGACTGATTTGTGTCGTGCTCAATTTTAAGGTGGGATGCGATAAGAGGGATTGACGCGCTTTCAGCGCAGATGCCATAGAGTGGTCCGGGCCAGGCTCACTTACGGTGTCACCCTGGAACTCCTGCATCTTTTGCCGTAATATATGTGTCTGATGCGATGCCTTCAGGCCAATCAAAGCCAGGGCAATCAAAACAGCAAGGCCCGGCAGCCGGAGCCTGCGGCGGGATACCGGAGAAGTTATGGGGCCGTCCGAAATATCCATGCCGCGTGATCTGCCTTTCCTGCTTCAATGGAGCCATTGTGTCCCGACAGCCAGCGCATATATTCCTACATAGAGCAGGCAGGTCCCGCGCAGCGAGATCGCGATCAATCGGGGACGACGGGCACGATAGTAGGCGGCGAACGCCAGTAGAGGCAGGAAGCTGAGCATCTTGACGGCGCAGAAAGCCAGCGGTCCATGCAGGAGGCAGAAGGCCATCCAGGGGTTCGCTTCGGTGGCCGCTCCAGCATGGACCCAGTAGAGGGTCGAGCTCATGTCGGCGGTGCAGATCAAGAATAAAAGCAGGCTGTCCCAGGCCAGCCACGAGCGTCCGATTGTCATTGCAAACTCCTCTAGTGTGAGTTTATCCACAAACCGGGCCAACTAGGCTGAACTTCACCCTTGAATATACCAGGATTTGCTGTGCAAACCATAACTCCCGTATTTATACCAGGAAATCGCCTCTAAGCAATCGGCTTCGGCTCGACCAGTTTGACCAAGCCGATGCTGCCGAAAAAGAGCAGTGTGAGGGGAATGGCAAGAGCCAGCATCGTGCCGGGGTCATTGGACGGTGCGACCACCATAGCGATTGTGAACAGACCGACAGCGATCTGACGCCAATAGCGAACCATCAGCGCGGAGTTGATGATGCCGATCTTTCCGAGAAACATCAGCACGACGGGGAGCTCGAACATCAGGCCGAAGACGAGCAGAATTTTGACAAAGAAGACAGTCCAGGTCAGCGGGTTTTGCAGCAGGATCGCACCGGGCGGCATATAGCTGAGGAACCAGCCGGCAGCCCGAGGCAGAATGAAATACGCGCAGGCTGCTCCCATGAAGAAGAGAAGGATCGACATCGGCGCGACAAAATGGATGCCTTTTTTCTCTGCGGGTGTCAGCGCCGGTGCAACAAAGCCCCAAAGCTCCAGCAAGGCGAACGGAAGAGCTAAGATGAGACCGCCGACCGTGGCAATTTGCAGCTTCAGAAAAAAACCATCCGTAAAGTTCGTGATGATAAAGCCGCCATTAGGCAGTTGACCCTGCGGGGAGGGCTGAGAAGCCAGGTGATGAACGATGTTGTTGATTGGAGCCATCACCAGCATCTGAACACGCCCGCTTAACACCCACATGACACCCATTCCAACAACCACATAAAGGCAGGCTCGGATCAAGCGTGTCCGCAGTTCGGCCAGATGCTCGGTCAGCTCGGCTTTGCGTTCTTCATCTCGTCTTGAATTGGGATCCGGGTCCAGCCCGGTCAGTTTCAGTGCCATATGTTCTTGATCAAGTCTACGAGTGCGGCATTCTAGGTAAGTAATACCGCAGTTTCAGAGTAGGACAGCTTCACGGGGGCTCCCTGCTGTCCGCCCTGTCCAAGCCCGCCTGGATAGCCGCCGAGACTGCCTGGCATTCCGCCTCCTGGATAGCCTGGTGTCATCCTCGAACCATCAGTAGGATCGAGTCCGGTGCCACCCGTGGCGTCATCAGTTCCAGGGTAGACACCCTGCGGTATCCCGCCGGGATAACCACTTGCGCCGCCGGGGCCACCTGGGTATCCGCCCTGCATCCCACCAGGGCTACCGGGATAATTGTTCTGTGGAATACCCGCTGGGTATCCGCCCTGCTGGCCGAAACCACCTTGCTGGCCAAAGCCGCCTCTGCGTCTGCCTCCGAAGCCGCCGCCCTGCTGACCACCGCGTCCGCCGAACATGCCAGGCGACCCGCCCGGACTGGCAACCGAGTTCAGCAGGCCAGGTTCTGTGGAAGTCAGGGTCAATGTTGTCTGCGTTCGGACTACCCGTCCGGCATTGTACGCAAAATAAATGATACGCTCAAACTTGATGTCCTGGCTGGCGATAGTCGGCAGAGCCGAACCGGGGCCAGGATAAAATGTCGCCGGGCCCGCGTAAGTCTCGCGGATCTTAGCGGTCGGGTACCGGTCCTGCCACTCGAAGTCTTCCAGCGTACTGGTCGCGGTTACGGTCGCAGGGTAGGGTGAAGTCCAGTCCAGCGTGATCTGAACCGGAGATTCCCAGTGAGCGCCCATCGAGACCCGCCGAGGCGGCAGCACGGGAATAGAAAAACCGACCGAATTTGCCGTGTTTTGTGCGGCCAGCATGGAGAGTACCCGGCCTCGGGCATCCACTTCCCGATACTTGGCATGAATGCCGTCGGAGAGCGCCTGGGATTGACCATGCGTTGCGACATAAGAAACAAAGGCTTTCGGCTTCGCCGATTTGTCCACCGAAATCACTTCATCCCGGATCAAAGAAGTACCGCCGCTGACATTCTCGACACTCCGCCCAAACCGCAGCAGGGACTCCTGCAGCACCTGAACGGATGCCGATGCGGCGGCTTCCGTCGGCGCGGCGGTCAGCGTTGTTCGGCGCTGATAACGCAGTGTCAGCCCGGTCTTCCAGGGATAGACCAGCTTGATACCCTGCGATGCCGGCAGGTTGATCTTGTTAGCAAGCTGAACCGAGACTGAGTCCTGACCGACAACTTTATTCTGGGCACTGTAAACTGCAATCGTGATCGCATGGGCACCGTCGCTGTAGGTCTTGGGCGTGTCAGGGCTATCCGGGTCGGTATAAGTCGCCTTTGTGTCCCAGACATAGACCGGCAGTGCCCGGCTTTTTGGCAGTGCCTGCGCCGTGATGAACTTACCGTCGATGCTGATGGACACATAGCCCGATTGGGGAAAATCACGCAGCTTAACGGACACAGACTCGCGCACGACTGCCTTGTTGAAAGGCTGGGCGATTTGGATTGCTCCCGCAGGAGCAACCGCTGCCGTATCACTCCACACGGGACTGCCGGCACTGAGCACTACTGCCCCGCTGAGTGCGAGAAGAGAAAGCATGACCGACACTGGATTACGCATTAAAGAGCCTCTTAAGCTTCAGAACTACTAACTTTTGGACTAAGAATCTAAATAAGAATGTCTGGGCTGCTGGTGACAGCGGCGCTTTGAGTCGCCTCTTGAATCGCGGTACGGGCCGCCTCGGCGAGGGGCGCGGAGACAAGGATGTCGCCCCACCGCGTTTCGTCGGGCTGAAAGATACCGCCGAGTGCCGGGCCGGAAAGGCTGTTTATGAAAACCGGGATCCCCGAAGCCTCCAGCAGTCCGCGAACGATGTTCGCTTCCGGCTCCGACTGTGCCTCGAAGATGGTCACCAGCGGCTCTCCCTCGACATTGGGCTCGAATACGACATCCGCTGGAACACCGTCCAGCGGGCTGCTCGGGATCTCCCATGCCTCCAATGCTTGCTCTGCCTCCGGCAATGAGGCGGGATCGGTCTGTGCGACGTAGGCATCGATGTCTGCGACCACACGGTCGGCTTCCTGCTCCTCGCGCCGCGCTTGTGTGCCACTTCGGTCTGCCTGGGCATCTGCCCGCGCGGCAGTTTCCAGAGGCGTTTCTACTTCTTTCAAATACGGAGTTTGCGAGGCCGCTGGTTCCGCCATAAGTTTCTCCTCAAATAATTAGATGGGCCGCATCATCTTTGCCAGCCCAGTCGCGATCAGGCGATTTTCGAATTCTGCTCGCACTTCGCCCTTGCAGACAATCAAGCGAGGCCGCACTGAGACAATCTGCGCCGTGATACTCAGCGTCTCACCGACTGCTGCCGGAGACCGGAGCCGCGTCGTCAGCTCAGCAGTCACCCAGTGCATTCCGTGCTTTTCCAGTGCGGCCCGCGAAAGAGCTTCATCCAGAACCAGTGCCAGCAGGCCGCCATGCACCCGGTTTGTCCAGCCTTGATGCTCTTTTTCCGGTGTCCAGCGCGTCTGGTAAACTGCGCTGTCCCACTCGAATGTCAGCTTCAGACCAATTGGGTTCTGCATCCCGCATCCGAAACAGTGATTATCGTTCTCTAAAACGCTGCTCATGCCGCTGTCTTTGCCCACACCTGCTGCTGATAGAAATCGCAGTCGTCTTGCAGCGGGCAGATCGCGCATCCCGGGTTCTGCGAATGGCAGATGTGCCGTCCATGCTCGATAAAATGGACATGAAACGCGTAGACTTGATCGTCATCCAAAATTGCCTGAAGCAGATCGTGGGCCTGATCCGCAGTCGCCTTTGGTGGAATCAGACCCAAACGCTTCGATACTCTATGGACATGCGTGTCGACAGCCAGCACGGGGCGGCCCAAGTTGAACATCAGAATACACGCCGCCGTTTTGGCTCCGACCCCGTGGAACGACCGCAGATAAGCCACGATTTTCGCATCGTCCCACCCGCGTATCTGTTCCAGGCTCGTCTGCCCGGTGCTGTCAAAGATGTCCTGTAAGATCGCCTGAATGCGCGGCGCTTTCATGTTCGCCATGCCGCCCGAGCGGATCGCATTGGCGACTGCGGTCACAGATGCCGTTCGGACATCGTCCCAGCTCCCTGGAAACGCCTGCTTTAGTGATGCATAGGCCCGACCCGAGTTCAGATCGCTCGTGTTCTGGGACAGCACGGTCGCCACTAATCCGCCGATAAGATCGCTCGAATAGTTCTCCACCCGCCAGACCCGCGCTCCGTAGGTTTCGGTCAGCTTCGCTTCGACCCGCGCTACCTTCGCCCTTAGCTTTTGACGCTCTGCCGCCGCATACAGTTCAGCCACGCGCAATTATAGCATATCGCCTGCCCATTGGCAAGAGACGCAGGAAAAGTGTGTGCGAACCGAGAATGAGATAGAGCAATGAAACATAAACTTCGCGGCTTTACTTTGATTGAGCTGCTTGTCGTCATCGCGATAATCGCCATTGTTGCAGCGATTTTATTCCCCGTCTTCCAGAAAGTACGCGAGAACGCCCGCCGCGCCTCCTGCCAGAGCAATCTCAAACAGCTTGGGCTGGCGGCCATGCAGTACCAGCAAGACTTCGATGAGCGCAACATCGTGCGCTACACGGAGATACCGCCGAGGTGGTGGTCGGCAATCTTATATCAAACGCATTACGTCACGTCTAAAGACATTTTTACCTGCCCGGATTTTCCAGACTATGGTGCGAATACGAACACAGTAAGCGGCCTCGGTCAGTACACTTCTTATGGCATGAACGTGGCAACGACAAGCAGCACACAAGGTGGCATTGCTCTTGCGGACGTGCGGTATCCTAGCGAGTTGGGGCTTCTAGTCGAAGAGACAGCGGCGTATGTTCCCGGCCAGAGCTTTGGCATACATGGGTGCGGAGGCGGCACTGGCTGGCAGTCTCAGCCATTCGGGTTCACGGACACTTGGTACGCCTCAGTGCGCGAAAATTTCCCACTTGCAGACCCTGCGCCGTGCCAGTTCTATAACTTCGCAGCTCCTGACGGGCGGCACAATGGGGGCCTGAACGTAGGGTTCTTCGACGGCCATGTGAAGTGGCTCCGGTATGAGACGGTAATTACGCCCCCCCCTGGTGTAGCAGCGGCAAATTTCCGGCTGTGGCATCCAGACGCGGAGTGACCCACCTCCTTGCTTTGTGACAAGTTACTTCGCCGGGGTCCTCCCGAAACGGGAGGACGAAGAGTAAGTGCAAGATGAAGAATACAGACTTGCAAATATAAATATGCCCAAACTCCGACCCTTCCCGTTTCGGGAGGGGAAAGCGAGGAACGAGCAGGGGTGGGTTCTTTTTAGGAGCAGCGCTTATGGAAGAGCAAATCAAGCCGCAAAATGTGGTTGTCGGTCAGCAAGTGCAGGAAGCAAAAGTTATCCTGGCTCAGAATATGCGTCGGGAAATGACGACTTCTGAAGCGATTTTGTGGACACGTCTGCGCCGCAATGGATTAGGGATTAACTTCCGCCGCCAGCAAATCATCGATGGCTTCATTGCCGACTTTTACTGCCATTCCGCAGCACTTGTCATAGAAGTAGACGGTCCAACACACGACCCAGAGTACGACGCTGAAAGGGATCGCATCTTTGGAATACGCGGCATCACGGTTCTTCGCTTCACGAACAACGACGTCTCCACGAGAATCAGCTACGTGCTTTCCCGTCTCCGCCAGCATTTAGCGAACAAAACCCCTGACCCACCACAAACCTAAAACTCCTCGTCCTCCCGTTTCGGGAAGACCCCTGCGAAGTAACTTGTTACGAAGCAAGGAGGTGGGTTCCTAATGGGTTTTTATGCCCCAAATATCTTTGGCATACTCGGCAATTGTGCGGTCGCTGGAGAACTTGCCGGTGCGGGCGACGTTGAGGATCGCCTTGCGGGTCCAGATCGGCGCGTTTTGGTATTCTGATCCCGCTTCGCGCTGGGCTTTGAGGTATGAGGGGAAGTCGGCGAGATGGAAATACTCGTCGCCGCCGTTCAGCAGGGACTCGAAGATCCAGCGGAAAAGGCCTGGCTCGTTGGGGCAGAAGAGGTCGGAGTTCAGAGCGTCTAAAACGCGCTTGGTGGCCGGGTCGCTGTAGTAGTCCCAGGGGTGGTACGTGCCGCGTGAGCGCATGGTCTGGATCTGGTCGGCGGTCAGACCGAAGATGAAGATGTTGTCGTCGCCGACTTCTTCTTTGATCTCGATATTTGCGCCGTCCAGCGTGCCCATAGTCAGCGCTCCGTTCATCGCAAGCTTCATGCAGCCGGTGCCGGACGCTTCTTTTCCTGCCGTCGAAATCTGCTCGCTCAGATTGGCGGCCGGGATGATCTTTTCGGCGACAGATACCCGGTAATCCGGGACGAAGACAACCGCAAGCTTGCCGGCAGTGCGCGGGTCGCTGTTGACGACATAGGAAACGCTGTTGATAAGCTTGATGATCTGCTTCGCGGCCCAGTAGCCCGGCGCGGCCTTGCCGGCAAAGACATAAGTGCGCGGGACAGTCGGGTCGATGCCGCCTTGAATGAGGCTCAAATACTCATGGATGACATGCATGACGCTGAGAAGCTGCCGCTTGTACTCGTGAATGCGCTTCACCTGAACATCGAACAGCGAGTCGGGATTGAGCGTAATGCCCTGAGTCTCTTGTATAAAAGCCGCAAGGTCGGTTTTGTTGGCGGACTTGATTTTATTGAACTCGGTCTGGAACGAAGCGTCTTCGGCGAACGGTTCCAAACCATGCAGTTTTTCTAAATCCGTGATCCAGCCATCACCGATAGTCTCGGTAATCAGCGATGCCAGGCCGGGATTGGCTTTCAGCAGCCAGCGACGGGGCGTCACACCGTTTGTCTTGTTGTTGAACTTCTCGGGCCAGAGCTGATAGAAATCAGGAACCAACGAGCTTTTGATCAGCTCCGAATGCAGGGCCGAGACGCCGTTGACCGAGTGGCTGCCGACAATCGCGAGATGAGCCATGCGGACCTTTTTATCCGCGCCCTCTTCAATAATCGACATCCGTATCTGATGCCCGCCGTCGTTCGGCCACTTCACGGCAACGCTTTCTAAGAACCGCCGGTTGATCTCAAAAATGATCTGTAAATGACGCGGCAGGACATACTCAAACAACCCCACCGACCATCTTTCCAGCGCTTCCGAAAGCAGCGTGTGGTTCGTGTACCCCAGGGTGCCAGTGGTCAGCTCCCAGGCTTTGTCCCAATCCAGCCCATGGACGTCGACAAAGACCCGCATCAGCTCGGCCACCGAGATAGCCGGGTGCGTGTCGTTCATCTGCATCGCGACTTGATTTGGGAACTCATCCCAGGTCTCGAACTCCAAGCGGTAACGCCGGACAATATCATGCAAGGCGCAGGCGACCAAGAAGTATTCCTGGAGCAGCCGCAGCTCTTTGCCCGCCGCCTGAATATCCGACGGGTACAGGACTTTCGAGATCGTCTGGGTCGCGATCTGCTGGGCGACAGCCTCCTGATAATCTCCTGCGTTGAAGACCTGCATATCGAACTCCTGCGCCGACCGGGCCGAATACAGCCGCAAATAGTTGACAGTCGTGCCGCCGTAGCCGGGCACGGGCATATCGTGAGGGACCCCGATCAGCGGCTTCGTATCTACCCAGATGGGCGTGTACCTGCCGTTGATCTCGCGCGTCTCAACATGCCCGTAGGCCGGCACGAGAACTGCTTCATCAGGCCGCTCGATCTGCCAGGGTGTGCCGTAGGAAAGCCAGTTGTCGGGCTTCTCGACCTGATACCCCAACTGGATCTCCTGCTTGAATAGCCCGTACTCATAGTTGATCCCATACCCGAAGCCCGGCATTCCCAGCGCCGCCAGCGAATCCAAGAAGCACGCCGCCAGTCGCCCCAGGCCGCCGTTTCCCAGCGCCGCATCCGGCTCACTTTCCCGCACTTCATCGATGTCCATGCCCCGCTTCTCCAGCGCCACCCGGCAGGACTCCCACAGCCCCAGATTGATCAGCGTGTTGCCGAGGGTCCGGCCCATCAGAAACTCCATCGACAAATAATACAGCCGTTTAGCTTTCGCGCCGGTGTACCGTTTCTCCGTGGCAAGCATCCCGTCCACCATCTTGTCCCGCGCTGCGAGGGCGATGGTCCAGAACAGCTCCCGCTCGGACAGCGTCTCGCAGTCCCGCCCCAGGGCATAGCGCATATGGCGGCAAATCTCCGCTTCTATCTCATCCGGCGACAAAATCGGCTTGTTCGGTGTTTCAACGGGCATAAGTGAGTTTCTTTTCTATTTGCTAAAGGCTTTCTAGGGTTGTTTTCTGAACCATGCGTTGAAACGCACGGCTACTCGGCGAGGACGCCAAGAAGTACCGCTTCGCGGCACTGGGAATCGGAATTGTCTTAGCCCCGCGAAGCGGTGGGTTCACGGCGTCTTCGCCCAATAGCCGTATCCTTCAGGACATGGTTCAGAATGCTTTCATCTGCGCCTCTAAAGCCATGCCGCTTCCGATGTTAGATCAATTGTCATTGTCATGGTTTCATTCCAATTCAATACCAGGTCTGCGCCACAATTCCCACCACAAAATGATACGATTGACTGAAAATGATATGAACTCCATATTTTACTCACAAACAAGATTATGATTATCTAAGCGAGTGTTCTTGTCTGCCAATGATGTGCATTGTACTTGGCCGAGAATGTTGGATGCTGATTGACCCATGTCAAAAACTTGAAACCGCCTATCTCAAGGGCGAGAAGCATTATCAGCAGGCAAAGAACGACCAGCAATGTCAAAATATATATTGCCTTGAACGCGGTTGAAGTAACTCTTTGTAGTTGAAGCTGCCGCTGGCTTCGGCGTTTTTCTTCATCCTCACGCAATCCCATATGGTATTCCTTTTGTTTTAGGATGACCTGGCAACAGAGATTATACCGTGCTTGAAGAGATTGAGCCTCAAAATGCCCACTAGCTCATTCAGGCTGTCAATGGCGAATTCGGGCTTATCTTCTAGCTCGGTCGGCCAGGTTTGGCCCCGGTGCAGCCAGGCGGCGGGCATTCCGGCGGCGTGAGCTCCGAGGATGTCGGCGGTGGGGTTGTCGCCGACAAATAAGATGCCTGAAGGCGGGAGACTGAGGCAGTCGGCGGCGGCGTGGAAGATGGCAGGGTCAGGCTTTTTCAGGCCGAATGTCTCGGAGACGAAGAGGCAGGGTGTGCGCTTGTCCAAACCCAACGCTTCGATCTTGCGCCACTGGCGGGCGGAGCCGTTGGTGACGACGCCGAAGGGTATCCCGGCGGCGGCAAGTGTGTCCAGCAGGGTTTCTGTTTCTGCTTCAGGCTTGACGTGAGTGAGGAATTCGATAAAGAATGTGTCCAGGGAGCGGGATGCCTCGCCGGGCAGGGTGGGGTACAGCATGTGCAGGCGCTCGAAGATCGCCTGCTTGGAGCCGTAGCCGTTCCGGTCAAGCGAGGCGATCAAATCTCGGACACGCTCAATCTCGGTGGGGTCCGTCAAACGGAGCGTGTCGCGCAGGTAAGTGTCGAGCCAACTGCTAAATGCGGCGCGGCGGCTGTAGAGAGTGTCGTCGAGGTCGAATAGGACGGCGGAACCCACCTCCTTGCTTTGTGACAAGTCACTTCGCAGGGGTCCTCCCGAAACGGGAGGACAAGCAGTTTCAGAAAAAACAGTAGGGGCGCTGCTTGCTGCGCCCACAGACGCAAGCTCTGCCCCAACTCCGACCCTTCCCGTTTCGGGAGGGGAAAGCGAGGGACGAGCAGGGGTGGGTTCCTTCATCCCTCATACCGCAGGGCGATGTTGGCGAGCATTCCGATGCCGTAGGGGAGTGCGCCGTCGGAGAAGTTGTAGGTGGGTGTGTGCAGAGCCGTGACATCGGTGCCGACTCCGAGACGGAACATGACGCCGGGGACTTGGAGCAGATAGTAGGCGAAATCTTCCGCGCCCATGGTCGGGGTCTCCAGGAACGTCACACCGCCGGGAGCGAGAATGTCGTGGCCGACGGATTCTACCAGTGCTGTCAGGGCAGGATCGTTGACGACTACGGGCGGGCCTAGCTCGTAGGAAAACTCGTAGTCGGTTCGGAATGCGGCGCAGAGGCCGGATGCGATCCGCTCCATCTTGGCCGGGATCTCATTGCGGACGGCGTTGCTGAGAGTGCGGACCGTGCCTTTGAGCTCGGCAACACCGGGGATGACATTGTAGGCGTTCCCAGCGTGGAACTGGGTGACGGTGAGGACGACCGAGTCGAGCGGCGAGACTTCGCGGGACGCGAGGGTCTGCCAGGCGGTGACGATCTGGCTGCCGATCATGATGGGATCGACAGTGGTATGGGGATAGGCTGCATGGCCTCCTTTGCCTTTGACCGTGAGGTTGAACATATCCGCGCTTGCCATCATCGGGCCGGGACGGTAGCCGATCTGGCCGACCTCGATATTCGGCCATCCGTGCAGGGCAACAATCGATTCGACGCCGTCCAGTGCGCCTGCTGTGATCATGGCGTCCGCGCCGCCGATGGTCTCTTCGGCAGGCTGGAAGAGGAATTTGACGGGGCCTGGCAGGTATTCGCGCATCTCGGACAGGACGAGGGCTGTTCCAAGAAGCGTCGCCGTATGGCCGTCATGCCCGCAGGCGTGCATGATGCCGGACTTGCAGGATTGATATTCTAATCCGCTTGCCTCTTGAATTGGAAGGGCGTCCATGTCCGCTCGCAGGGCCAGCATGGGACCGTCTTTTTGCCCGTGCAGGATACCGACCACGCCG
>JBPBQB010000266.1:0-12525 GCA_050954545.1 Janthinobacterium lividum
CACGCAGGTGGACTTTGTGCCTTTGTTGCCGCGACTTCAGTCGCCCGCAAAAACTTATAATCTGCAAGGACTTATGACTTGTTACTTAGAGTCTAAGCAGCCGTTCCGCGTTCCCATGCGCGATCTTTTCTTTGTCTTTCGGACTGACTGGCAGGGAATCAAGAAACTCTCGGCCCTGCGTATTCGTGCTGAATGGATAGTCCACGGAGAACATCAGATGGTCCGGGCCGACTACCATCATAGCGCAGAGAAACGGCGGCAGGGTGAAGTAGCCGCTGGTGGTCACATGGAAATTTGAGCGAAAATACTCAGTTACGGGCTTTTCCAGCGGCCTCGCGGAATTCGTCAGCACGGACTCCGCTCGGGCGATGGAGAACGGCAGGTTCTCGCCCATATGTCCGATTATGATCTGAAGCTGAGGACAGCGGTCGAACAGTCCTGAAACGATCAAACGCAGGGCGTGCAGGCCTGTTTCTACGTGCCAACCCCAGGCCGCGATAGACAGCGCCTGCCCGTAGCCATCCGGCAGGCCATTGTAGTA
The DNA here is from genome assembly GCA_050954545.1 of Janthinobacterium lividum. Taxonomy (GTDB): domain Bacteria; phylum Armatimonadota; class Armatimonadia; order Armatimonadales; family Capsulimonadaceae; genus JANXMY01. The sequence goes on from JBPBQB010000266.1 coordinate 542, forward strand.
GGCGTCCTGGACAGCTTTCGGCGGCGGGGCGGGGTGGAGATAAATGGGAACATCAAGTTCCTGCGCGGCCTGAAAGACCGGCAGGAATCGGGGATCGTCTAAGAATAGGCCATCGGTCGTTCCATTGACGATCGCTCCCTTGAAACCGTGTTCCAGAACGCAGCGACGAAGCTCATCCGCGGCTTTTTCAGGCTCTTTCAGACCGAGCGCCGCAAACGCCGCAAATCGATCCGGGTACGTTTTCGCTGTTTCTGCTGCGATATTGTTGGCGTCATGGGCGACTGCCGTTGCCGTCTCAGGATCAAGCGCGTCCAGCAAAATGCCTGAGAGAGACAGCACCTGGACATCGATACCGGCTTCATCCATGTCTGCAAGCCGGCCTTCGCCGAGGTCAGACTGCTTGCGCTGGATCTCCTGCAGGCGATCATTGGCAGGCTGCCCCATTCCGAGAGACGCCGTTGCGTGTCGGTACAGGGGAGTTGTAAAATGCTCTTCAAGCGTGATGATTTTCATATCAACCCATACCCAAATATCTTAGGGACCGCTCACGGCTACTGCACGACACCGATCAGGAGACAAACGTCGTCGCGCGTGACACCATGCTGTGCGGCTGCGTCTATCCCTGCAATCAGACCCAATGCTAAGCATTCTGCAATAGTGTCTGAGCCGTCACTTTCCTTTGGAATGGTCACCCCTGCTAAAAGCTCCGCCACACCCTCGATACCGATCATTTCCGCACGGTTTCTACCGACTTCCGTCAAGCCATCTGTGAATACCACTATGGCATCTCCCGGACCGAGCTGCACTGTTTCCTCTTCGAAAACTGAATTTTCAAATGATCCCAGTATGGGGCCAGTGGGTTCAAGCTGCTCCAGAGTTCCGGTTGATCGCCTTATTAATGCCGGCTCCTGGCCGCAGTTGACATATGTCAGCGTTCCAGCGCCGCTGTCGTAGGTCGCGACGAATAGGGTAGCGAAGCCCGACAAAAAGTCTTGTTCAACCAGAAGCGAATTGAGATTTGTCAGTGCTCCGACAAGCGTCGGCGAGTGGTAGACTGCGTAGCGAAGCATGTTTCGCACTGTTGCCACCTGACTCGCCGCAGCCAATCCTTTGCCCGAGACATCCCCAACGACAAGTGTCATACAGCCTTTTTCAACGGCGAAAGCATCGTAGAAATCTCCCCCGACCCCCGCCTCACTCAAAGCCGCTTCGTAGTATTTCGCAAGGACCATTCCGCCTATCTGTGCCGGCAACGTAGGCATCAGCGCTGCCTGGAGCTGCATGGCGATGTTGTGCTCTCTTTGAGCCAGCCGGTCCCGCTCAGCATCCAGAGCCTTCTGCACGCTGATGTCGTAAAAAGTCACCACTGCTCCGCGCAGTTCCCCTTGCTCGAGAATAGGCGCAGCGCTGTAAGCGACCGGGAAGGACGTACCATCAGCACGCCAAAATACGTCGTCTTCAACATGAATGCCCTCACCGCTATGAAGAACACAATATATCGGACATTGATCCGCAGGATAATCCTTTCCGTCAGGCCGGGAGTGGTGGATCAACTGATGTCCCTGGAGGCCAATCATCTGCTCCTGTGTGAAGCCAAGCGTCCGCGCCGCCGCGCGGTTGACGAAAGTGAAGCGGCCCTCTAAATCGATGCCGTAGATACCCTCACTTGTAGATTCCAGCAGCAGGCGGTTGGCGGTTGCCAGCCGTTCCCGCTCATCCGCGAGTGCTTTCCGCTCGGTCTCGTCGTGCATTACTTTCGTGTAGGCCGTTTCCAGGCGATCCAGAGCCTCGCGCTGAGGGGTGATGTCCATAAGAACACCTTCGACCCGCTGAACTGTCCCTGTTTCATCGTCATAAGGCTTGCCGCGGGACTGAACCCAGCAAGTTATGCCACTCGGAGTGAGAATGCGGTATTCACCGTCAAACTGCGTGTTGTTTCTTACCGATCCTTCGAGCGCGGCTTTTATTCGAGGCACATCGTCGAAGTGGATCATGGACCAGAACAGGTCGTAGGGAATGGGGATGGCACTGTCTGTCGGAAGACCGAAGATCTCGTAACAGCGCTTCGAGAGGGTGACTTCGCTGGTTTTGGCGACAAAGTGCCAGATACCGATGCCTGCGCCTTCAGTGGCCAGTCGAAGCCGCTCCTCGCTTTCTTTGAGAAACTTCTCTGATTGGATGCGGCTGCTGATGTCTGTGAAGTAAACGGAAAGACCCTCTACGGAGGGGTAGGCGCGTATCTCGAACCAGGCATTGAGAGGAGAAAAAAACTGTTCGAACGTAACGGGGGTCTGCTGACTCTCTGCCTGTCGGTACTCACGCTCGAAGGCAGTTCCGAGTGCATCCGGAAATTCTGCCCAGATGCTACGGCCCAGTAGGGCTTCTCTGCTCCGTGAAAGCAGACGTTCGGCATGGGCGTTCAGGTAAGTAAACCGCCATTGACGGTCGAGGTCGAAAAAGGCATCGCTGATGCTTTCCAGAATCTTGGCGGAGCCGATGGGAGAATCAGGGAGAACCCTGGGGTAGAGGAATGGCTCAGTCTGAAGTGGAACCAGCATAATTCACGCAGTGCCTCCTATGTCGGGAGTAGCCTCAATAGGCGATGGCGGTAAAGGTTCTGCGTCAGAGCCTGAACCAAAAAATCTTGTGATACAAAACTATACCATTAAATTGTCAACTTTTAAACAAAATGATGGCTAGCTGAGTGCCCGTTATTGAATGTCTCGCGCTTTGGCGAGGGCAGGGGCTGGCTTGAGGAATAGGGGTGAGTTTCTGCGATGCCCAGGCTGCCGATGGGCTTCTTGCTTTGGGCGATTGAATGCAAAGGAAGTAAGAGAGCAAGTAAAGTCAAGATGACAATAAAACTTCTTCGTATCCACATGATCTTTCCTCGTTTTCTACACGTCTGCTCTTAATTGTACTAGTATGGCTGACTCCCCGCAGCCAGCTTAGAACAAGGAAAAGCGCAAGGAAATCCTTGCGCTTTCAGTCTTAACACGGTTACGGTCCCGGAAGTTTACTGGATCGCTCGTGCCAGCCGATCCTGACTTGCATCAGTGGTCATACCCTCACCCTGAGCCCATTCTTCCGGCATGGGCATGGAGAGCGCGTGCTCGAACTGGGCTTTGTAGAGATGGTAGTACAGGCTGCGGTTCGCCAGCAGGTCCGTATGGCTTCCGACTTCGATGATCCGTCCATCCTGCATGGCGACAATCTTATCGGCGTGCATGATCGTCGAAAGCCGGTGAGCAATAATGAGAGTCGTCCGACCGATCATCAGGCGATTGAGGGCATTCTGGATCAGCTTTTCGCTTTCGCTGTCCAGGGCTGACGTCGCTTCATCCAGAATTAGGATGCGCGGATCGCGCAGGAACGCGCGGGTGATTGCAAGCCGCTGCTTCTGACCACCGGAAAGCTTGGTACCACGCTCGCCGATCTCTGTCTCGTACCCATCCGGCAGGTTCTCGATAAAGTGGTGGGCATTGGCTGCGACAGCAGCTTCGACAATCTCGGCGTCGGATGCACCAGGGCGACCGTAAAGAATGTTCTCTTTGATCGTGCCGGTAAACAGGATATTGTCCTGAAGCACCATGCCGATATTGTTACGAAGTGACTTGACTTTGACATCGGCGATGTTTTGGCCGTCCACGAGAATCTGGCCGCCGGTGACATCGTAGAATCGGGGGACCAAATTGACCAGAGTCGACTTGCCTGCGCCGGACGGACCGACAAACGCGATTACTTCACCGGGCTTGATGTCGAGGTTCAGGCCTTTGAGAATGGGAACGTCAGGATCGTAGCCGAACGAAACATTCCGAAGCTCCACATGGCCTTCGATCTTGGCGGGCAGGGCAAGAGCGCCTTCGGCGTCGGCAATGTCCGGTGCGATGTCGAAGATGTCAAAGATGCGGTCGATTGCCGCCCCGGCGTTTGCAATGACTGCGGCCATGTCGGTCAGGCGCTGCAGGGGCATATAGAACATGCCGAGCGTGGTCCAGAACGTGATCATCATGCCGGTAGTCATACGTCCGGCAAGCACTTCATGCGCTCCGAACAAAACGACCGTGATGGGGGCGACGCTGGTCAGGACATTCGACGCCGCCATATTAAGGGCCTGGTACCGCACGGTCGTGATCTGGCGGTCATACAGCGAACGGTGCATTCTATGGAACAGACGTGTTTCCCGCTTCTCTCGTGCGAACGCCTGGACAACAGTCGCGCCGGCCACTTTTTCCTGCACCTGCCCTGAAAGCTCAGACAGTCCTTCCTGAACCGCGTGAGAAGCCTTGCGGATACGCTGGCCGAAGAAGCGGACACTGAAGACCCAGAAGGGCAGGACAACCAGGGAAACCGCTGCCATACGCGGCGACAGCATAAACAGCCAGATGGCGATGCCGATCACCGAGATCGAGTCCATCCAGAGCAGCGTACAGGCGTTGCCGATAAAGTTCTGTGCCAGCGCAATATCCGAAGTCAGGCGAGAGACGATGCTGCCGGAGCGGTTCTGCTGGAAGAACGACAGCGATAGACCCTGAATGTGCTCGTAAAGGTCATTACGCAGCTTGAAGATGACCCGCTGCCCACCGATGCCGACAAGGTAGCCGCGCATGAACATGACAATGCCCATCAGCAGCAGGATCGCGATGACCAGTCCCAGCAGAAAATTGGCCTGTCCCACCGGACCCGCTCCCGGTGCAAACCGGTGCAGCAAATTATCTAGCACGGGATACAGCCGGTTCACGCGCCCAGCATGCTGGACACCGTTCGACATGATGATCCGGTCGATCACGAAGCCAGTCACGCTCGGGACTACCGCTCCGACTGTGTAGTTGACAATGCCGCAGATCGTCGCCGTGATAAACAATGGCAGGTAGGGAGTGAGGTAGGACAGGAACCGGATCATAGCCTGCCGCTCTTTGGCTGGGTTGCGAACAGCATCATCCGCCGCCCGCATTCGGATCTCCGCAACTGAATCGCGGCGTCTATTTTTTCGTCCGTGCGGCTTGTGTTTCAGGAGTTTTTCGAGTGTGACTTGCATGGATTCGTCTCCTATCCCGTGATTAGTACCGGGCCTGGTGTCTTCGCGGCAAATGCCGGTCGCGAAAGCTGTTTGTATAGGGTGGTATAGCTATTGTGCCATATCAATACCCCGAAGTTCAACCTTTTATATAAAATTACCAGGAAAAGTTCTTTGGCAGAGTGAATACCGGCAAGGAGGGCATTCTCTCTTATAACCAACTTGGTGCAATTACAGTTAAGAATTGTGATATAATCAGTCAGAAGCAGGTAATCAGAATTGTAATGCGCCTATGCAGTAAATGATGCCCTTTCATTGTTATTCTGCGAAGGGCGGTAATTGCCGCGAAATGTCTGTGCTATACCGTAAGCGGCATGCGATGTAACGAGGTAAAATATTTGTCGGACGGCAGGATGAGGGGCATCTCGTTTGGCGTAGGCAAGCAAAGGAACCTTAGAAAATGGAGCCTCGACAAGTCGGGCCGCCTACGCAGGAAAGCCCATCTACAATCCATTCATCCAAAGGTTGGTTGGTAGTTCAGGTGTTAATTGGTTCTGTGGTGGGTGTTATTTCCGATTACTGTGCATATTTCTGTGCCAGAGAAATTCTCATTCGGTCTCAGGTTATCTCTCTAACTGACGCCTTTGAAGGCGATTACAGCCATCCGGGCCTTCAGAGAGCATTGGCCTGTTTTGTCTTCATCGCTTTGCTCTTGTGTTTGTTAGGTCTAAGAAGATGGTCTCGTGTCACCTATTTTGCTACAGCGGCATTGATTACTCATGTTTTGATAGGTGGGTTAATTAGCTTAGCATTGCTGTTATTCATAGACTGGTAAAATTCACAGCCTGCGGTTCAGCAATGTGCTGTACCTGACGCCAGCGGCGCGATTGTCTCAACGTGTTGGTTAATTTACTTGGCAGGTATCGCTGGTGAACTTTGGCTTTAGCCAGCTCAATATAGTCAGTACTACTTGCGGGAGACGATCCGAACATGAATACCTTGCCATATGCCCTAACAGCATTAGCTACCTTTTGGTCCGATCTTGTTACGTACCCACTGGCTATAATAGGAACAGTGCTGTTTGCAATCACTTTGCACAAGTTGGCGAACCGGCTTGGATGTTATGGTCTGCCCAGGAACCTGATCTTTGGGGTAGTCAGTGGTACACTTACGTATGTCCTTATCCAGCTTTACTTTTTCGCTGGCCGGACCTACGGCTACCGCTCACTTTTGGTGGGGGAGTTGTTGGCAGGGTTTGAGGTTGCCGTAGTTTTCACTTTCATACGGCGGCTTGTCTTCGCCCAGCGCTCACCGAAGGCATCTGCCCCAGTCAAGGAAGGCGCTGCATGAGCGGCCTAACAATGCGCTGCATGTAACGCCGCTACCGCATCTATGCTCTGATTGGGCTATGACGGTTCCTGCGCCGCTGGCAACAGGGATGCAGTAGAAAAGGGGTAGGGGTGAGCAGCACAGGTCAAGTCTTGACAACGTCCTGCCGATATGTCAAGATAGAAATGCAAGTGTATGGTTTGCTGGGCCGAGCAGCAAAAAGAAGGGAACCGCCTGGCAGCGGCCCCCTTCTTCTCAGCGGACTTTAGAAGCCGAGGCTTTTCAAGATCCGTGCAATCGCTGCGATTGTTGAAGCAATCGCGGCGATAGTCTGTGCGATGGGTCGGACCCGGTTAAAGGCCCGCCGCACTTTCTTGGACATGGGAGATGCACCTCCTTTCTGTCCTTGTAGGAAAGACAGCCCTGAGACGGCTGTCTTTCCTACTGTACCTTTTTTGCCTGCTTTGCTGCTAACACAGCAAAAAGAAGGGAACCGCCTGGTAGCGGCCCCCTTCTTCTTAGCGATTCTTAGAAGCTGAGGCTCTTAAGAATTCGCAAAATCGCTGCGATTGTTGACACAACCGCTGCGATGGTTTGAGCGACGGGACGCATTCGAATTAACGCCCGCCGCAGGTTCTTGGACATAGGAATCACCTCCTTTCTGCCCAATTGGGAAAGACAGCCTTCGCTGAGGCTGTCTTTTCTATGTTACCTTTATTCAATGCTTCCCTGCTGCGTACTCGCTCTCCTCCATTGCCGCTTCCGCAAGATAGTTTTTCCTTTAGACATACAGTAGGGTATCATAGCGGCAAAGCAGTCATTTATTTTATAGAGAAGGCAGGAGCGTACATGACGGTACTGGTCACCGGGGCATCCGGGTTTGTCGGGCGGCATATTTGCGAAGGGCTGGTCAAAATCGGGCATCCGGTCCGGGGTTTGGTGCGCCAGGTGCCGGTTCGCAAGAACCGAGTCGATGGGGTGGAGTATATTCGGGGCGTCGATGTCGCGGACGCTGTCACGCTGACCTCCGAAATGTTTGTCGGCGTTGAAGCCATCATACATCTGGTCGGGATCATTCAGGAAGTCCGAAGCAAGGGGCAAACATTTCAGCGTGTCCATGTCGAAGGCACACGCAATGTCGTCGACGAAGCTTTGAGAGCAGGCTTCGACGGGCGCATTGTCTACATGAGCGCCATCGGCTCCTCCATGAGCTCACCGTCCGAATACTCGCAGACAAAGTATCAGGCGGAGCGGATCGTCATCGGCAGCAATCTGCCCTACACGATTTTCCGGCCTTCACTGATTATTGGCGCTGATGGCGAGTTTGTGGCCCAAATGCAGGACCTTGTCCTTCACGGTGGCCTGCCGATTAGTGCTCCGTTTCCATTCATTCCCGTGCCCGGCAGCGGCTTCAACCTGTTCCAGCCGATTTGGATCGATGATCTTGTTGACTGCGTCACCCAGTCGCTGACCAAAGGCGAAACCATCAACCATCTCTACGAAGTCGGCGGCGGGACACAGCTTTCGTTCAACGAGCTTTTGAAAGGGTTTGCCCGGTCCCTCGGCAAGCCTAAAAAGCCGCTCCTTCATGCTCCGATCCCACTGCTGTACGCGGCTGCGACCATCATGGAAAAGATCATCGCCAAGCCGCCGGTCACACGCGACCAGCTCAAAAACTTAGGTGTCGACAACATCACCACAAGCCTCGCCGTCAAAGAAGTCTTCGGCATTGATCCCGAAAACTTCGAGCAGATGCTAGTCAATATCTATCGGAAATGACCCGGTTGCCTAAGATATTACAGATTGACATCCCGGATCTGATGTGGCATAATGACACATGATTGATGACAAGCAAAGGTGAACTTATGGCAGCCACAACGAAGTTATCCAAGCAAGCAAGGCTAAATTGTCGTGTGAGCGCACGTATTAAAAAGCGAGCCGAAGATGCAGCTTCAATTCTTGGGCAGTCTATTACTGACTTCACGGAGGCGGCTTTAGAAGAAAAAGCGCAAGGGGTCTTGGAGCGGCACGAGCGTATTGTGCTTTCTGAGCGTGACTTCGCTCAATTTGTAGCCATGATTGAAAACCCACGGCCTCCAACTCCAGAACTGCGTGATGCGATGGCGGAATACCAGCGGCTCAAAGCCCAGTTTCCGGAATCTAATCTGTGACAAAGCCCCCTGTTTTCGAACGTCTCCAGGCACATCACGACCGGCTGAGCTTTGACTGCGGAAAACCTGCTCTCAACCAATTTTTACAGCGACAGGCGCGTCAAAATGCAGATCGCAATGTCGGTATCACTCATGTCGCCGTTGCCGAAACGGGTGATACAAAAGTTCTGGCCTATTACACGTTGCTGACCCGTGTTGTAGATGCAGGCATTGTGCCGAACAAAAAACTACCGCAGGGCGAAATTGGTGTCGTGCTTTTGGGCCGTCTCGCAGTAGATCAAAGTGCACAGGGCCAAGGTATTGGCAAATTCTGCCTCCTGCGAGCGATGACGCAGGTAGAACGAGCCGCGCAGGAGATCGGCATCTATGCCCTGGTCTTGAACGCTTTAGACGAAGATGCCCGCTCTTGGTATCTTCGGCTTCCATTCGGTTTTGAAACATTGCAGGATGATCCAAATCACCTTTGTCTGCCGGTTGAAACGATACGACAGACATTACAAAGCTGATCGCATCAGATATATTTCCAGCTACATCTGAGTTACATACCACCGGGTATAATAACAGTGTGCTAGAAGAGTCTCTGCAAACTTATTTTGGATATGGCGAGTTTCGGCCTCAGCAGGAAGATGCTGTCGAGGCGGCGATGGAAGGCCGTGACGTGCTGGTGGTCATGCCGACGGGGGCGGGCAAATCGCTGTGCTTTCAGTTGCCTGCCGCGCTGTCTGAAGGGGTGACTCTGGTGGTCTCTCCGCTGATCGCACTGATGCGTGATCAAGTCGACGCGCTGAACCGGCGGCCGGCCTTCGCGGAGATCGGCTGCGCGTGTCTGACTTCTTTGCAGTCGCCGGAAGAGCAGTATGATCTGCTTCGGAAGATGCGTCAAGGTCACTTGAAGCTGGTTTATGTCGCGCCGGAGCGGTTTCGGTCGGGTGCGTTCATGGACGCACTCAAAAGTGTCAAGATTGCCCGGTTTGTGGTCGACGAAGCCCACTGCATCTCGGAGTGGGGCCACGATTTCCGGCCTGACTACTTGAGCCTGCGTGAAGTGGTGGAAACGCTTGGCAATCCGCCCCTGCTGGCCGCGACTGCGACTGCGACCAAGCGGGTTCAGCAGTCCATTGTTGCCAATTTGGGAATGCGTGACCCTCTGGTTCTGGTCGGCGGCTTCGACCGGCCTAATCTCCATTTCTCAGTGCATCGCTGCAAAAGCGACTCGGAGCGGGAAGACAAGCTGACCCGCGCCCTGCCTAAGCTCTCCGCGATGGGCGGCAGCGGCCTGATCTATGTCGCGACCCGCAAGCAGTGCGAACAGGTCTTTGAGCTGGCCGGGGAGGCACTGGCGAAAGTCGGTCAGACCGCCGGAATGTACCATGCAGGGCTGGATGCTGATGTTCGGAACCAGATGCAGCGCGAATGGCTGGACGGCGAACGTCAGGTGCTGGTCGCGACAAACGCGTTCGGCATGGGCATTGATAAGCCCGATGTCCGGTTCGTTGTTCACTGCGCCTGCCCGGACAGTCTTGAAAGCTATTATCAGGAAGCGGGCCGCGCCGGGCGGGACGGGCGCAAAAGCCGCTGCGTCATCTTGTACCATTTCGCTGACCGCCGTACCCGGGAATGGTTTATCGACAACGAAGCCATGACGGTCGGTGATGTCGAACGGGCCTTCGGCCAAATCCGCCGTCATGCCGATGACGAAAAGACGGCACGATTGCCGAAAGGGTGGGGGATGGCCCTGGACTGGAGCGAGATGAAAGGCCGTCTGGCACTGGGGGAGCTGGAACGAAGTGACTTGATCAAGCGTGTCGCCCAGACTGGTGACTCGGTCGTGCTGACACTCGCCCGCACCGATTTCCCGCCGGAGGCCCGCCGCCAGATCGCCGCAGACCTTGCCAAGCAGCGGGCCGAGCGCCTGCGCCGCCTGGATGAGATCGTCGACTACTGCAAAACACCCTACTGCCGCCGCCGGACAGTGCTGGACTACTTCGGCGACCGTCAGGAACCCGCGCCTACGACGTTCTGCTGCGACAACTGCGATGCGCCCCCTGCGGAGGCATCGGTCTCAGGAGAGCGGCTGCCACAGATTCCCATGCCCCTGCAAATCGACCCTTCAGACATCCACTCGGTCCTGCACGGCCTCGACGCTTTGCGTCCCGCTGTCGGCAAAGCCCGCTTGAACAAGCTTCTGCGCGGCGCAGGCCAGCTTGGCGACAAGGCCGCCGCGCCCGGCAACACTCTCAGCGGCCTGCTCCGGGGCAGTACGGTAGCCGCCGTCGACAAGTTCTTGGAATCGCTTTTCTCCGAAGGCTTGATGCATCAAGGCGACGAAGACGCTTACTTTGTCTGCACCGTGACCGCTAAAGGCCGCGCCGCCTGGCAGGACCGTCTGCCGATCGGCACGGCTCCTCCGCGTAACCCAACGCAGTGGCAAGCCGGAGACAACGGCAGCGATGATGTCCTCGCAGAGCTGAAACTGTGGCGGACTTCTCAGGCCTCTCGTGATGCCGTGCCACCATACGTCGTGTTCAGTGACAAGACCCTGATGGAGATCGCTCGTGCCCGTCCGCAGACCGAGTCTGCCCTGCTGGATGTCAGCGGAGTGGGGCCAAGCAAGCTGGAAAAATACGGCGTCGATGTGCTGAAGATCACCGGGGAAGCATGAATCGGCACTTCCAGTGCCGGTTCCTAACTCAGCAGCCCCGGCAGAATATCCTCTGCTCTGCCTAATATTACTTCATCAAACTCTCCTGCTCCGGCATCCAGATTGACCAGTATCGTCCGTGCCCCTGCCTGAGCGGCGATCCGCACGAACGCGGCGGCGGGCCAGACCATTCCTGAAGTCCCAATCGCCATGAACAAATCGCACTGGCTGAGAGCAGTTTGGGCCTGAATGAGGGCCGTTTCCAAAAGATTTTCCCCGAACAGCACGACGTCAGGCCGCAGGGGTGAGGCGCAGCGGGGGCAGGTAGGAACTGCTTCATAGCTTCGCGTGTCGGCAAAAGGTGGCAGATCGCAGAGGGGATTGGTGCAGCGGGTGCGAAATGCGGAGCCGTGCAGCTCTATTACTTGCGGGCTGCCCGCCCGCTGATGCAGCCCGTCGACGTTTTGAGTGAATAGGGTCACAGCGTCGGGCCGAGACTTCTGCATCTCGGCAATTGCTGCATGGGCTGGGTTTGGGTGTGCGGCAAGCGCGACTTGGCGACGCTCGCTGTAAAGCCGCCATAGGTCAGGCAGGCTGCCGGGCAGGTGACGCGCCTCGACGATCCAGGCGATGTCCGCGCTTTCCCAGAGGCCACCGGGGCCCCGGTAAGTCGGCAGACCGGAACCGACCGAGACACCTGCGCCGGTGAGAAGAACGATATTGTCAAATTGCATGGGGGAGTCTCTGGGCTATGGCTGTGGGGCCGTGGGGGTTTAAACAACCGCCCGGAAATTGCGACGCCCACAGGGGGTGGGATAAAATAAAA
>JBPBQB010000273.1:0-12504 GCA_050954545.1 Janthinobacterium lividum
GGGCTTTTCTCTTCTCTATAGCCCTTCCCTAACAGGGGAGGGAAGCGAGCCCTAGCGAGACGGGAGGGGTTCCTAAGACCGGTGGATTAATGCCCCAGCAGCGAAGGTGCTGCACCTTCAGGCGAGATCACGAACGGCTTGGACACGCCGTAACGGGCGCAGAGGTCGGTGAGAGCGCTGTCGGCCTGGGTGCCGTCAGTGTCGACTTGCCCTTGTACCTGCGTAACGGCGCTGAGATCGGGCAGGCTGCTGGAGTCATGGTTCAGAAGAGCTACCTGCATCTTGGTGATAACAGTCGTGTAGTCGCTCAGAAAAAGCTGATAGCGGTTTGCCAGCAGGGCACAGGACGCCGGGGCGGGCGTAGCACGGAACTCGCGGACCAGCGCCTGCCATTTTACGGCGTAATCACTGTAGCCCTGGCTGAGCTTCTGGGTGCTTTGTTTGGCGGCACCCTGCCCGCCGTCTGAGTCCGGCTTGTCAGGATCAGCCTCAGAATCGGTGGCTTGTGTCTGCTGGCCCTGCATTCCCTGAGCGACGGACATCATTGCCATCGCCCCGGAGACGTCATTGTTCATGGCGACCCGTTTCTCTTCAATTCTCTGCAAGAAACTTAAATAGGCGGCGACATCCGGCGGCAATGTCGCCGCAAGTTTGTCGGGCGCATTGGTAAGTCCTGAGCCATTAAGTGGTGCCTGAGTAGGTGCATTGGTCAGCGGCGTCCCGGTTGTCGGTGCGAGTGAAGGCGCATCGGTCAGCGGTGCTCCTGACGACGGCGGCAGAGTCGGGGCGTTGGTCACGGCGGCTCCCGAAGTCGATGCTGCCGTTGGGCTGACCAGGAGAGAAGCCTGCTGACGGCTTTTTCCGGCAAGTACGGCCACAGCGATGGCAAGCACGATCACGGCGACGATGGCGGCGGGCAGAAGCAGGGAACGGGACTTACGGGCGGCGGTGTCGAGGGGGTGTGTCGTGAGGCCGGAGGGTGCTGCCGGACCAGTCACAGGAATGCCAAGCGGGGCCGCGCAGTTCGGGCAGAACTTCGCTGCCGATGAGACTTCCTGGCCGCATTGCGAACAAAATCGGGCTGCCATCTGAGCGTTTCTCCCCCCACGTTTTCCCTAGTATCATACCGTCAAAATTAAGAGTCTGTCAAGCCGCTCATTTGGAACAAAGAGTAGACGCAGAGGGTCTAAAATGGGTATAATAAAAACATCTGTTCGATGATAGGAAACACCCAATGATCGCCCAAAACTCCAATCAAAATTTAACAAATAAAGAGATGGCGCAGACACTGTTCAAGATCGCGACCCTGCTGCGGGACCGGGAAGACAACCCCTATCGGGTCCGTGCGTATGAGAACGGCGCACGTGCTCTCATGGGCCGCCGGGATGATGCGGTGGCCGTACTGCGTGATGATGCCCAGAAGCTGCGCCGCCGAAAAGGTGTGCTGGGAGAGCGTCTCCAGCGTAAGCTGCAGGAGCTGGCCCGGACAGGCCGCATGGACTACTTCGCCGAACTCTGCGCCGATCTGCCGCCCTATATCGTGGCATTGATGGCGGCTCCGGGGGTAGGGCCGCGCCTGGCTCAGCGCCTGCATGAGACGCTGGGGGTCGAGACTGCGGAAGAGCTTGCACTGGCGGCAAGAGCGGGGCGTATTCAAGGCGTGTATGGGGTCGGGCCGAAGCGGACGGCGCAGTGGCAGCAGCAGTTGTCGCTGTTTGGGGATTAATCCCCGCCCTGAAGGGCAGGTCTGGAGGCGCGGACGCCAACCGCACGGTGTGCGGAGGAAATAGAAATATGGAAGTCGATTATGCCTGAACTGACTGAGATTGAGCTGGATCTGTTTGCCGCCGATTTGGAGCGGGATGACGAAGAAATAGACGGCGAGGGGGCCGAAACGGCCTGGCTGGAAGCGGGAGCAGATGAGTATATGCTGCCGTTTGAGCTGCCTGCGCTGGCTGTCACTCCAAGGCCCTACCAGAAAGAAGCCCTGACGGCTTGGGGAAAGGCACAGGGGCGGGGCGTGGTCGTGCTGCCGACGGGTGCAGGCAAAACAGTGGTCGCGCTGATGGTGATGGAAGCGATGCGGGTGGCAACTCTGGTAGTCGTGCCGACAATCGATCTGATGCATCAGTGGCACGATACGATCTGTACGAAGTTCGGGCTGAGCGCCGCCGAAGTCGGCATGGTTGGTGGTGGGTTCAAGAGCGAGTGTGCGATCACGGTCATTACGTATGACTCGGCGGCGATGCCGAAGCGGGATTTGTCAAAGTTCGGGCTGCTGGTGTTCGATGAAGCGCATCATCTGCCGTCGGCGTCTTACCGAACAATCGCGACCCGTGCGGATGCACCGTTCCGTCTGGGATTATCGGCGACTTTGGAGCGCTCTGATGGGCGGCATGACGATCTGGCGGCACTGATCGGGCCGACCGTGTTTGAGCGTCAGCCGGCGACCCTGGCGCGGGAAAAGCACATCGCCGATTATAAAGTGGAGCGAGTCTCGGTCGATTTGACCGACGATGAGCAGGCGCGTTACGACCGGCTGACAGCGGAGTTTTCCTGGTACATGGCGGCAAACCGAACGAAGCTGATGATGACCGGCGCGGCCAACTTGTTTGAGGCTTTGATACGGAGCGCCGGGCACGATTCTTCCGCCCGTCTTGCCTTGCGGTCTCATCGGGAGGCCCGGATGCTGGCGATGAATGCGGAGCGTAAAGTCAAGGCAGTGGAGGAACTGTTAGGGAAGCACAAAGACGATAAAGTGATTGTGTTTTCCGAATGGAACGTGTTGGTGAACGATCTGTCCCGGCGTCTGTGCCTGCCCGCGATCACGTACCGGACTCATGCCGATGAACGCCGTGATATTCTCGATAAGTTCCGGCAGCAGCGGTACTCGAAGCTGGTGACGGGGCGTGTTCTGAACGAAGGCGTAGATGTCCCTGACGCGAATGTCGCGATTGTCGTTTCGGGATCGTCGACGACCCGTGAGTATATTCAGAGGCTAGGCCGGGTGCTGCGTCCGAAACCGGGTCATGCGTACCTGTATGAGATCATTTCGCGGGGCACGAGTGAAGTCAAGACCGCCCGGCGTCGGAAGCCGGTGGAGAAGGCGGAAGTGTAAGCGGACGAAGTGCCCGCCGGAGCCACGGAATAAATTCCGAGGCTGGAAAGTGCCCAGTGTCGAGGCGACACAAGATGAATCACTAGTCCGCTCTTGCGTCCCTGGGACGTTGGGCTTTTCTAAGCCTCGGAATTTATTCCGTGGCACTCTCTGCGTAGTGTTAGTTAGGAATAAGCATATGGCGTTTCGTCAGGAAGATTTCAAGAAGACAAGCCGGAAAAGCAGCGCGGCTGGGATGTCTGCGTCCGTGTATCCGCATCAGCTCAAAGACAAGAAGGCCATTGCGCGGCTGGAGATCGCTATCCGGACTTTTGATGCGGCGGCAGGCAAGCGGCGTCGGGATATGGATGCTCAGGCAATGACGGATTTCTTTGGCGACCCGCGACTGGCACGTGGCATTGTCGCTTGCTTGGGTCAGTTTTATCGCTATGAGACGCCGGACTTCAGCCAGATTGTCGGGCGTGACGGTGCGGTGCGGCTCCGGGCGGCGGAATTAGCTAAGCCGATAGATGTCCGGGCGTTCACGTATGCCTATGTCAATGAATGGCACAATGGGTTTCTGGGCGAAGCAGAGCGGGCCGAGTGCTATGAGGCGCTGGCGCAGGAGTTTTGTTTGACGGCGCATCAGTGGGATACTCTGCTGCATTCGGATTCGGAAGACAACCAGATATTGACGCGTCTGGGCACGGTGCCGACGCCTGCGGATATTGTGGCGCTTTATAACTTTCACTCACTGGATACGGTGCTGCGCCGGGCTTCCCAGATTATGCTGATGGGTCTGTCGCTGACTACTGCCGATGCTGCCGAAGTCCGAGCACTCGCCAAAGCACTGGGCGTCAAAGCGGTGGTGAGCGCAGAGGCAGGGACGGTCTCGCTGGCAGACACCGATCTGGTCTCTATCCTGCCGCGCAGGGCCGGGCGATTGGGCCGCTGTCTGCTGCATCTGGTTTCCGCATATGCGACCCGTTTGTCGGGCGGCTTCGTGGAAGCGCGTCTGGGCGCGAAAGCCTTTCGAATGACACTGACGACGGAGATGCTGAAGACGTTGGGGATGCCTTCCAAGTCTGTAGAACAAGAAAAGCCTGCCTTCAAGAAGCGGTTTGAAGCGGGGCTGGGGCTGCATAAAGAACTTCTGAAAGAAACGACAAAGCGGCGGGTGCAAGGGGAAATCAGTGGCTGGCGGGTCAAGCGTCTGCCGGAGCCGACTGTGACGGCGCTGGGGATCGATCTGCCAGACTTTGTGCTGCGTCGCGGCGGGACACAAGTTTCTCTCACGCTGGGCACAGACGCAGGGCGAGCCAGCGATGAGCTGAAAATCACATTGCCGCTGGGCCGAAAGCCGCTCTGCGCGGTGGATGTGCTGGCTTGGGCGGAAGCAGCGTCCGGCAGTCTGTTCGCTTTGCCTGCTGCGGCTCCGCCTACTGTGCCCCGTGACGTGCTCGCGCTGTGTGATCGGGCAGCGAGTGAAGGCATGGTCAAAGCGGCGGATGCGCGGCGGACACTCCATCTGCTCGATGATTCGCCGCTGATCGAATGGATACGCCTGGCGGCTGACCCGCGTGTCAGGTATATCCCTGGAGTCGGGATCTGTTCGGAAGCGATGGTAACGACGATTCGGGGGGAGTAGAGAAAAGAGGCCGGCACTGGCCTTGCCGGCCTCTTCTCATTCCATCACCCGCACGGCAACGGCGGTCAGCGGTGCAGAGATCGGCGCGGCGGCGAAGGCCTGGACGGATTTGATGAGGCGGTCCAAAAGCTCGGTAGGTCCGGTACTGCCGTGCTCGGTCACGAAGGCGGAGAGGCGGTCGGGGCCATACGCTTCGCCGTCTTCGTTCTGGGCGCTGGTGATCCCTTCGGATGAGAATAGAAAATGATCGCCCGATTGGAATGCTAAAGAAGCGGCACGATACTGGTCGCTTTGGGTGATACCGAGCGGCATGTTGTCGCCGCGCAGGGTGTGGCAAGTCTGGGTCAGCTTCTGGAAATGCAGGGTCGGGGCGTGGCCGCAGTCGACGTAATCGAGAGCTCCGGCAGCGGGATCGAAGCGGGCATAGCAGAGTGTCTCAAAGCTTTTATTGCCGAGAAACTCGCCGCCGATTAAATCAGCTACCTGGGTGACGACCTGGGCGGGGGTGATGTCTCCGGCGCGATGCAGGACCCGCAGGAAATGGGTGCGCGTGGCGGCGGCAATGAGTGCCGCAGGCAGTCCCTGCCCCTGGACATCGCCCAAGACAATGTCCAGGCCCTGTGGGCCGCACGGGAAAAAGTCGTAAAAGTCCCCTTCCATGATCGTTCCCGGCACGGAGCAGGCCGCGACTTCTAAGCCGGGATGCCCTGCAGGCGGCTGACCGAGCAGAAGCGCTTCGCGCAGGTGATGGGCGGCCCGATTCTCGCGGATACGGGCATCAGCCAGCTCTTCGGTGGAGGCCAGCAAGGCTTCCTGTAAATCGAGTATTCTAAGGCCCGCCCCGAGGCGCACTTCCAGCTCATGACGGTTGAACGGCTTGGTCAGATAATCGTCTGCGCCGGCGTCCATGCCTTCGATAATGTCTTCTTTGCGGATCTTCGAAGTCAGCAGCATAATGTAGATGTAAGGTGCATCCAGGCGCTGACGGGCACGGCGGCAGATTTCGATTCCATCGATTCCCGGCATCATCCAGTCCAAAATCGCGAGCTTGGGAGCGCCTTCGCCCTGGAGAATGCGCCAGGCTTCGTCGCCATCCTGGGCGATCATGACCTGGTAGCCCCATTTCGAGAGAATCGTTTCCAGCAGGCGTCGCGTAATCGAGTCATCGTCGGCAATTAGTATCTTCACGGGTTTTCTCCTATCGATGGCGCGGTGTAGGTATCGAGGGCTGTCAGCAGGGATGGCAAAGCTGTTTCGAGACGGGCCTGCGCGGCGGCGGCTTCGTTCCAATTCATACGTCTTGCCGCCTCTTCGAGTGCCCATGCAGACGCACGGACTTCTTCGGCGCTGATATTTGCAGCGGCTCCTTTGAGTGAATGGGCGGCCCGTTCCAGCGCCGGACCGTCGCAGCGCAGGAGTGCTGTTCGGATTTCTTTCTGCACGGGGGGAAGCTGCTCTCGAAATAGTTCGAGTATCTCCTGAAGCAGCTCCGGGTCGTCGCCGGTACGCTCAAGCGCGGTTTCGGTGTCGAAGACTGCGCTGCCGACTGCCGGGCCAGCCTCGGCAGCAGCTTCGCCGTCGGGCATGTTCAAGACCAGGCGGTCGATTGTTTCCAGCATCTTACCGACTTGCAGCGGCTTTGCAAGATAGTCATCCATACCCACCTCCAGGCATCGCTCTTTGTCGCCGGTCATGGCGTGCGCGGTCATAGCGACAATAGGAATATGCGATTTGCCTGCCTGCTGTTCCCGAATGGCATAAGTCGCTTCAAATCCGTCCATTTCCGGCATCTGGATGTCCATTAAGATCAGATCGAACGGCGAATTTTTGGTTTCGCTTTCCTGCCAGGCTTCAACAGCCCGGCGTCCATTGGCGGCAACGGTGACTTGATGCCCCTGCTTTTCCAGCAGGCGAACCGCGAGCCGCTGATTGACGGCATTATCTTCTGCCAGCAGCAGACGCAGCCTGCGCCCGCCCGTGGCTTCAATGGCATGAGACTCGGGCAGGTCGGAATGAAGAGACGGCAGAGAGTTTTTGTCGAGTGTCGTCACGATCATGTCCAGAAGCTCCGATTGCTTGAACGGCTTGCTCAGATATGCCGAGAGTCCCATCTGCCGGCAGTGAGCAGCGTCGCCAGGCTTGTCGGCGGATGACAGCATCATGAGGACTGACTGAGCCAGCGCGGGCTGCTGCCCGATACGCTCGGCCAGCATGAAACCGTCCATCTCCGGCATCATCGCATCGAGCAGTATGAGAGAAAACGGCTGATTTTCTGATGCGGCTTGAGTCATCGCAGTCAGGGCATCCGGGCCATTTTCGGTCAGTGTCGGCACCATTTCCCAGCGAGTGAGCACTTCTTCCAGAATGCGCCGATTGGTCGCGTTGTCGTCGACGACCAGTACACGCAAACCCATTAAGCTTATGCTGGTCAACGTGGGCCTGGCGGGAGCCTGCCCGATTTCCATCTGAACTGTGAAATGGAACGTGCTGCCCTGCCCCACTTTGCTTTCGATCCAGATGCGCCCGCCCATCAGTGCTACCAGGCGAGTCGAGATCGAGAGACCAAGCCCGGTTCCGCCGTATTTGCGCGTCGTAGAGCTGTCCGCCTGGGAGAATGCTTCAAAGATCTTCTGCTGGCGGTCTGGCGGGATGCCGATGCCGGTATCACGAACGGCAAAATGCAGATCAATCGTTTCGGCTGTCCGGGAAGTGACATCAACCGAGATGACGACCTCGCCGGTTTCGGTGAATTTAATGGCGTTGCCGGCGAGGTTGACCAAAATCTGACGCAGGCGGCCTGGATCGCCGATCAAAGTCTCCGGGACTTCGGGGCGAATATCGCAGAGCAGCTCCAGGCCCTTCGAATGGGCCCGCAGAGCCATTGTCTTGACGGTATCCCCGAGAGCGTCACGCAGATCAAATGCAATTGGTTCCAAATCCAGTCGCCCGGCTTCGATCTTGGAAAAGTCCAGAATATCGTTGATCAAAGTCAGCAGCGAATCGGCAGACGATTTGACGAGCGTCAGATACTCTTGCTGCTCGGCATCTAACTGAGTGTCCAGTGCCAGCTCAGTCATGCCGAGAATGCCGTTCATGGGAGTGCGAATCTCATGACTCATGTTGGCGAGGAACTCGGATTTGGCCTGGGTGGCCGCTTCGGCGACTTCTTTGGCCGCTTGCAGCTCGTTGAGGGCAGCCTGTTTAGCCTCGAACTCAGCGGCGTGGCTCATGGCGGCCCCGATTAAGCCTGCCATAAGCTGGAGCGTGTGGACATCGACGGGACCAAACGCGTACAGCTCAGGCGAGAGTACTTGAAGAACGCCGATGACTTGCTGGGCATAAAGCAATGGAACAACGATCATGGAGCGTGCGCCGACTCGGCGGCATTCAGTCAGGTCGACGCGCGTATCGCGCTCGGCATCGTCGCAGCGCAGGATCTGGCCGGTGCGGACACACTCGCCGGAGAGGCTGGTTGCCAGGGATGTCCGCAGGCCGATATAGGGCTCCGCTCGCCCGCTGGCTGCCTGGTAGACCATTTCGTCGCCTTCGGCCAGCTCAATGACCGCTCCGCTGGCATGAGTCAGCTCCTGGGTACGGGCTGCAATCAGGTTTAGAACGGCTGCCATGTCCAGCGCCGCCGTCGCGATGTCCCGCTGAGTAGAGATGATCGCGTTGAAACGGTCGGCATCTTCGCGCAGGGCAGTCTCTGCCCGGCTGCGCTCGGTGACTTCGGCTTCCAGATCGGCGACGCGTCTATCAACGAGCATCGCAAGCTGCCGCTTTTCGCTGCGGAGGCTTTCCTCAGTCTTTGCATTATCGGCGACCATGCTGCCGACCATGCTCAGGCCCCAGACAAGCAGGACAGACAGGGACAGGGCAGTCAGCGCCTGAGCGCCCAGCAGGTGCCAGACAGGAGGGTGGGCCATCTCCATGACGTGTTTTATCGCCAGCGTACTCTGGAATGCCAGCAAGGTGAGCGCTGTTGTCAGGAGCAGCCAGACAGGCCGGCGACCTGAACGGCGGCCGAGGCTAAGAGCGAGTGCGATGGCGGCAATCTGACAGCTCAGGGTTAATCCCAGAATCAGCAGCGTTGGCATAAAGTTACTTTCAAGGATGTGGGTCTTGGTGCGGATCTCTGCATCATATTCTAAGATATTGTGTTGAGTTTGTCAAGATTTGGAACCTGCCCCGACGCGGAGGGGGTAAGTTTATTGCGAGACAATCAAAAGACAAGAATATACAGGTGTACTGAATCGAGTAATATGTAGAGCAGCGAATCGAAAGATCCTGGGTGCCGCAAATGTAATTACGCGGCTTTTTTTTAAGTCTCCATATTTTATCGTGAGGTTGACGTCAGGCCTATTTCGTGATATACTGTATTCACGTTCGAAATCCCGAGGGGACAACGAGCGAAAGCGAAAGCCAGTCAGCGGCTTTCGCCTTTTTTGTCTTCAAAATATCTCCCAATTTTTCAGAGGATTTCGGGAACCTCACTCTCCATTCTTAGCGTTTGAAGCACTATGAAAGCACTTTTATTAATTCCAGCGGCTGCGGCGCTGGCTTCGGCAGGATCAGTTTATGTCGCGCATCATGTGCCTGCACCGCAGGTGCGTCTGTCTCAAGCTTCGATCGGTCCGCTGCTGACGGGTCAAGCGGCGCTGGGAGATTTTGCGACGGATGCGCCGGGGGTACGTCGTCAGCTCTCGGTGGCTTCTTTGCCGCCGCCGCATGACACCCCTTCAGTGGACAACGGGGCGCACATGGTTCCCCGGCCTGATGGGGTAGTTCCGCAGGCACCTCCAGGGTTTCAGGTAACGCTGTTTCAGGGAGATATGGAAAACCCGCGAAAGATCGTCACTGCGCCGAACGGCGATATTTTCGTGGTGGAAAGCGGCGCGAACCGGGTCAAGATCCTGCGGGCTTCGGATGGGTCGAGCAGCCCGCAGACAGTCTCGACTTTTGCCGAGGGTCTAAGGCAGCCGTTCGGGATCGCGTTTTATCCGAGCGGTCCGAATCCGAAGTTTGTCTATATTGCCAATACAGACTCAGTGGTGCGTTATCCCTATCAGAACGGTGATCTGAAAGCTTCCGGCGCATCGCAGGTAATCGTGCCGGACATTCCGGGCGGGGGACGTCTGCGCGGCGGGGGGCATTGGACCCGGGATATTGCGTTCTCGGCAAACGATCAGAAGATGTTCGTTTCTGTCGGCTCGCACTCAAATCATGACGATGCCGACACGCACCCGGAAGAGTTTCACCGGGCGGATATTTTGCAGTACAACCCGGATGGCAGCAGTGGCCGCGTGTATGCGTCCGGTATCCGTAATCCTGTCGGCATCGCGGTTCAGCCGGGGACAGGTCAGCTCTGGGCCTCGGTGAACGAGCGGGATACGCTGGGAGACTTTTTGGTTCCCGATTATATTACGCATGTTCAGGACGGCGGGTTTTACGGCTGGCCCTGGTATTACATGGGCAAGAACCAGGATCCGGACCTCCCGAATTCTCATCCTGAGCTAAAGGCGCGAGTGATCACGCCGGATGTCCTGCTTCAGCCGCATATGGCGTCGCTGGCACTGACATTCTACGAGGGCAGGCAGTTTCCCTATCGGTACCGGGGAATGATCTTTGCCGCCGAGCATGGCTCCTGGAATCGGTCACATCGGACAGGCTATAAGGTGGTGGCTGTTCCCATTCAGAAGAACGGGCAGGCATCCGGCGAGTTTGACGATTTCCTGACGGGTTTCGTGACGCCGAGCGGAGATGTCTGGGGCCGACCTGTGGGAGTGACTGTGGCGCATGACGGTTCGCTGCTGGTAACGGATGACGGCTCCAACAGTATCTGGCGGGTCAGTTATACCGGCAATCGGTAACTTAGCAGGCGAAAAATGAAGGCTGGTAGTTCGAGGGGTGCTGTAAATGCGTTTTTACAGGCTATAATGAAGCTATGAAGACGTCTGCCAGGGCCAAACGATGCCCCGAATGCGGCAAAGCGATGCCTCTCAAAGCTGCCCTATGCAGCAATTGCGGACATCAGTTTCGGACCCACTTTGAGGAAACTGTAGAACGGACACAGGCTGTCGAGTTTGTGCTACTGCCACAGGCGGAAGCGCAGCTTTCGCGTCGTCCTAGCGCGACCCGGACATTTCATCTGGCCTTTCTGAGCAGCTTTGTGCTGGTCGCGTGTGCGGGCGGTTTGTTCTGGCTCCTCTGGAGTGCCAAGCATTCGCCCGCCAAATCACGTCCCATGCCCGCAGTGCCGGTTACTTTGCCCGATCAGGCACTCCATCTCTACAACCGGATCGGGATGGCGATGTCTTTGTATGACCTGGATCAGGCCGCCGGCGGCACGGGACGGGTCATTCATCGGCCTGACCCGAGCACTCTTCTGCTTTCCTATGACTATCCCAAGCAGCGTGTCCAGGTCTTTCTGGTCCGTACCGATATGACAGGCACTGACTACCGGGTGCAGGCGGTCGCGCTTTATCAAGGTAAAACGCTGCTTTTCAAGCATACGGATTTCAACTGACGCTTCCTCTCCGGTCGCCGGCTTGCCTTGCTTGCCGGCGCTTTATCCCGCTTTTTATCCTTCTCCTATCCATCGGCAAATTCCGGCCTCAACCCACTTCTCAAAGTTTATCGAAAATAAGTAGACAAGTATCTACAATTTGCTTGACAAAGCCTTAGAAACAAATGTATACTAATTTTGCTCCTGATCGGCAGCATTCTCCTGCTCTCCCAGGCTGCTGATCAGGGCGTACTACTTAATCTGGTGGGGCAGCACGGAAGGAAAACGCTGATGACTGCTTTGACGAATTCGTTCGATGCCCGGCGCAAAGACGGTGCGCTGGTTTTGTACCCACTGGGCGCGGGAGTGCATATCTATAAAGGCGGGCTGGTGACAGCCGCACCGGCAACCGGTCTGGTGCAGCCGGCGTCAGACAGCGCGGGGCTGATTTTTGTCGGGGTTGCCTACGAAGGTGCGGACAACACAGGAGGCACGGCAGGAGCGAAATCTATTCGGGTCCTGAAGTCCGGTGTCTTCACTTACGCGAAAGCGGGAGCTGTGCAGACGGATGTCGGTAAAACGGCGTTTGCCGTGGACGATGCAACGGTCTCGACCGCCGCGACCACGGACAACATTGCCTGCGGAACTGTTGTCGGGGCTTCAGGGACATCGGTGCAGATCCGCATCGATGGAAAGGTGAATTAGCCATGTCTGAACCATTGATCTTCGATGCGCCTTTGACATTTACTCAGGAAGAGATGCCCAGTGAACGCCCGGCCCGGCTGCTGGAAGCCGGAGAGTACCCGGACAAGAGTTTGACCCTGACGGAGAGTGATCTCGATGGGATCGTCTCTCGGTTCACGGCGGGACTGCCGGTCAAAGTGGAGCATGTCGACTCGCCTCTGGACCCGCTGGGCCGGGTGCAGCGTGTGTGGCGCGAGGGAAACGCGCTGCTGGGAATGCTGGCGTTCCCGGATGATCTTGCCGGGTTCCTGCGGCGGCGCGGGGCCGGCAAGCTTTCGGTAGGGTTGTCGCGGGAGCCGCTGGCGCTGCTGGAAGTCTCGCTGGTGCTGAAGCCGCGCGTTGCCTCGGCCGCTTTGATGGGCACGGAAAATCTGAACTCGGAGATTGTGCGTCTTCGGGCAGCATTGACGGCACGGGAAGTCGAGTCGCAGGTCGCGGCGTTCAAGATGCAGGGCCGGATCGTGCCGGCGTCGGAAGCGGCAGCGCGGGCTTTGCTGGCATCCGGGGAGG
>JBPBQB010000092.1:0-12494 GCA_050954545.1 Janthinobacterium lividum
CCCGCAAGCGGGAGAGGGGTTTCGATTTAGGAGATGGCCTTCTGCCTCTTTATTCACCCCTCTCCCACGCAGTGGGGGCAGGGGTCGACGCGGAGCGGCGGGGGTGGGGGCTTCCCCCCTAATTCCCCGGCGCACAGTGCAGGGCAACCACGATCCAGTCCAGTGCGTAAATGCAGGGGAAGGGCAGCAGAATGCCGCCGAGGCCCCAAACCGCCAGGTTACGACGCAGCAGCGCCGCCGCCCCCATCGGACGGTACGAGACTCCCCGCAGAGCCACAGGGATCAGCGCGATGATAATCAGCGCGTTGAAGATGATCGCGGCCAGTGTCGCCGAATACGGCGAATGCAAATGCATGATGTTCAGCGCCCAGAGGGGGCCGTGATTGGCTCCTGCTACCAAGTAGAGCGTCGAGAACATGGCCGGGATGATCGCGAAATACTTGGCGACATCGTTTGCAATCGAGAACGTCGTCAGTGCGCCGCGTGTCATCAGGAGCTGCTTGCCGATCTCGACAATCTCGATCAGCTTGGTGGGGTTCGAGTCCAAATCCACCATGTTCCCGGCTTCTTTGGCGGCCTGAGTCCCTGAGTTCATCGCGACACCGACATCGGCCTGTGCCAGTGCGGGCGCATCGTTCGTGCCGTCGCCGGTCATCGCGACCAGCTTGCCTTCGGCCTGCTCTTTCTTGATCAGCGCCATCTTGTCTTCCGGCTTGGCCTGTGCTAAGAAGTCGTCGACTCCTGCTTCCTGAGCGATCGCAGCCGCCGTGAGCGGGTTGTCACCCGTGATCATGATCGTCTTGATGCCCATCGCCCGCAGGTGATCGAACCGCTCCCGCATTCCGCCCTTGACAATGTCTTTGAGGTAGATGATCCCCAGAGGCTTCTCATTCAGGACAACCGCCAGCGGTGTGCCGCCTTTGCGAGAGATCTCGTCGGCGATGTTCTGAAGCTCGGCTGGAACGGTCCCGCCGCTGCCTTTGACGTAATCGATGACCGCCTGAACCGCGCCCTTGCGGACACGCATGCCGCTCATGTTGACTCCGGACATGCGGGTCTGAGCCGTGAACGGGATAAACTCGGCGTCTTTCTCCGATAATTCCCGTCCGCGCAGGTTGTACTTTTCTTTCGCCAGCACGACAATCGACCGGCCTTCCGGGGTCTCATCGGCCAGGCTGGAAAGCTGCGCGGCGTCGGCAAGCTCATTGATATCGACACCGGGCAGCGGCAGGAACTCCGCCGCCTGCCGGTTTCCCAGCGTGATCGTGCCGGTCTTGTCCAGCAGCAGGACATCGACATCGCCTGCCGCTTCCACAGCCTTGCCGGACATTGCCAACACGTTATACTGCATGACCCGGTCCATGCCCGCGATACCAATAGCGGACAGCAGGCCGCCAATGGTAGTCGGGATCAAACACACCAGCAGGGCAATCAGAATGGTGATACTCGGAGCCATCCCGCCCATTCCCGCGCTCTGAGCCTGACCGACATTGTACTGCGCGAACGGCAGCAGCGTCACCGTCGCCAGCAGGAAGATAATGGTCAGCCCGGCAATCAGAATATTCAGGGCAATCTCGTTCGGCGTCTTCTGCCGGGAGGCTCCTTCGACCAAACTGATCATCCGGTCGATAAAAGTCTCGCCGGGGTTCGCCGTGATCTCGACTTTTATCCCGTCCGAGATCACTTTCGTGCCGCCGGTGACTGCGGAACGGTCGCCGCCTGCTTCCCGGATGACCGGAGCGCTTTCGCCGGTGATGGCGGATTCATCGACACTTGCAATGCCCTCGATAATCGTGCCGTCGCTCGGGATCGTATCGCCGACATCGCAGATAACGATGTCGCCTTTACGCAGATCCGAGGCGGACACCATCTCGATCTGGCCGTTTTTCCCGATCCGCTTCGCTTTCGTCGTGGTCCGGGTCTTGCGAAGCTCATCCGCCTGCGCCTTGCCCCGGCCTTCGGCGATGGCTTCGGCAAAGTTCGCGAAGAGCACCGTGAACCAAAGCCAGAGGGCGATCTGGCCGACAAAGGCCCGCTCCCAGCCGCCGATCCCTGTTGCCAGGTCCCGAGCGAAGATAATGGTCGTGATGACGCTGCCGACCCAGACCACGAACATGACGGGGTTTTTCGCCATCAGCCGTGGGTTAAGCTTGACAAACGCATCCCCGATAGCCCGCTTGACAATAGGCGGGTCAAACAGCGGTCTAGCCCGCTTCCCTGTCGGGGGAACCGAGGGCGCACTGCCCATCGGCTCCAGCACAGGTTTTGTGTTGTTAAGTGTTGTTGCCATAATATTTATTCCGTGAGCCCCCACCCCCGCCGCTCCGCGTCGACCCCTGCCCCCACTGCGTGGGAGAGGGGTTAGGACAAGAAGCAGATTAGAGACTGCCGTTCTGACTCTCTTATCCTCACCCCTCTCCCACGCAGTGGGGGCAGGGGTCGACGCGGAGCGGCGGGGGTGGGGGCTCTCCCTTAAAACGTCTTTCCACCGTGCATCAAGAAGTGTTCGACAACCGGCCCGAGCGAGACGCCGGGGAAGTAGGTCAATGCGCCGACAATCACGACGACACCGACCAGCAGGCCCGCGAATAGGGGCGTGTCAGTCGGGAATGTTCCCGCACTGGCCGTCACCCGCTTCTTTTTGACCATGCTGCCCGCAATCGCCAGCAGCGGCACGATCATCAGGAACCGGCCTACAAGCATCGAAAGCCCCAGCGTCGTGTTCCAATACGGCGTGTTCGCCGAGATACCCGCAAACGCGCTGCCGTTATTGGCGGTTGCCGACGTGTACGCGTACAGCATCTCCGAGAACCCGTGCGGGCCGCTATTATTCGTGTTCGCCGATGCCAGCGCATTCACACTGGTGCCGACTGTGTTCCAGTACGTCGACGGATGCGGCACATGCGCCACACTCGAAACTGCCGTGAACAGCAGGACATCAGCCGCCAGCACGAGCGCCGCCAGCATCGCCATCTTGATCTCGAACGCCTCCACTTTCTTGCCGAGATACTCCGGCGTCCGTCCGACCATCAGGCCCGCGATAAACACAGCCAGAATGGCGTACATCAGCATTCCGTAAAGGCCTGCCCCGACACCGCCGAAGATCACTTCGCCGCTCATCATGTTCGCCATCGGAACCAGACCGCCGAGCGGCGTGTACGAGTCATGCATGGAGTTGACCGCGCCGCACGACGCATCAGTAGTCACCGTGGCAAACAGGGCCGAGCGGGCGATCCCAAACCGCGTTTCCTTGCCCTCCATGTTGCCGCCGCTGTCACCCAGCACCCCGGCACGGGTCTCGACCCCCTGCGCCGCGATCAGGGGATTACCTCGCGCTTCCTGGGTGTAAACCACCGAAACGCCCACGAGAAACAGGAAACCCATTGCCCCCCAGAGCGCCCAGCCCTGCTTCACGTTGCCGACATACAGGCCGAACGTATAGACGATGCCCGCGCCGATCAGGAAGATAGACAGCACCTGCAAAAAGTCCGTCAGCGCCGTCGGGTTCTCAAACGGATGCGCGGAGTTCGCATTGAACGGCCCGCCTCCATTGGTACCCAGCATTTTGATCGCTTCCTGCGACGCAAACGGCCCGCCGGGAATGATCTGCGATCCGCCTTCGATGCCCGTCACCGTCCGGTACGCATGGAAGTTCTGAATCACCCCCTGCTGGCACAAGACCAGCGCGTAGACGATACACAGAGGCAGCAGCACGTAGACAGTCGCCCGTGTCAGGTCCACCCAGAAGTTGCCGATACTCGCCGCCGAGCGTCGTCCCAACCCACGCACCAGCGCAATCGCAATGGCGATACCCGTGGCCGCCGAGAAAAAGTTATGCGACGTCAGCGCGACCATCTGCGAGAAGTACGACATCGTATTCTCACCTGAGTACGACTGCCAGTTCGTGTTGGTCGTAAACGAGATCGCCGTGTTAAACGCCAAATCCGGCGTCATCGCCGTGCCATACGACGGCGCATTCTTGGCGTCCCCGAAGTGCATCGGGTTCAGCGGCAGAAATGCCTGCCAGCGCAGGACCGCATAAGTCACCCCCAGCGTTACGACGCTGAACAGCAGCATCGCCAGCGTGTAAGTCGTCCACGGCATCTCCTCTTCTTCGTTGACGCCGCTGATTTTGTAGATCAAGCGCTCCAAAGGCCGAAACACTGGAGAGATCCAGGTTCGCTTGCCCTCGAAGACATGGTACATAAATGTTCCAAATGGCTTGGTCAGCGCCAAAATCAACGCTAAGAAGAGGATGATCTGAAACCATCCAATAAAAGTCATGTCAAAATCTCCTTGAAAATCGCTATTAGGAACCTCACCCCGGAACTTTGTTCCGACCCTCTCCTTAACAAGGAGAGGGTGGCAGCTTGCTGCCGGGTGAGGTCTCTGTGATCTCTTAAAACCGCTCCGGTCTCAGCAGCGCGAACATCAAATAGACCGTCAGGCCCAACGCGGAAATTCCCGCAAGCCACAGTTCCATACTTTTCTCCTTACAGCCTGTCGCACCCATAGGTATAGCCGATGGCGATCACGAAAAAGACCAGCACCGTTCCCAAAAACAAAAAGTCCGGCATGACTGCCTCCTTCAACTTAACATTCTTCAGCTCAGCATTTGCCTCAGTTCGGCACACTCCCATCGTATCCGATCCCGTATAAAGAACATGTAAAGATGAGAGCCGCCGTATAAAGATTGTATAAAGATTGCAGTCAGACGCAAAAAAGCCCCGTTCGCAGCTAAGCAAACGAGGCTAATATCAAATTTCAGCACAATCCTATGCCCGCGAAGGCGGGGATTTGCACTTTTAAAGCCCTGCCGTTCAGGGCAGGGTATTAAAGCACAAACCGAAACAGCGCACTGTCGCGTCCGATGCTCTCGTAGCGCAGGCCGATCCCGTCCATCCGGGCCAGCAGCGGCGTGTAATCGTCTTTCCGAGTCAGCTCGATCCCAACCAGCGCCGGACCATATTCCCGGTTGCTCTTCTTGATATACTCAAACAGCGTAATGTCGTCGTATGGCCCGAGAGCATCGTCTAAATAGCGGCGCAGGGCACCAGGACGCTGGGAGAACTCAATCAAAAAATAATGTTTGAGGCCCTGGTCGATCAAGCTGCGCTCGATGATCTCCGGGTAGCGGCTGATGTCGTTGTTGCCGCCGCTCAAGATGCAGACCACCGTTTTGCCCCGCAGACGCTCCCCCAGCGAATCCAGCGCGGCGAGGCTCAGCGCCCCGGCAGGCTCGGCGATAATGCCTTCGTTCTGGTACAAGTCGATCATCTCCGTGCAGACTTTTCCCTCGTCCACCAGCATGATCTCTTTGATTCGGTCCCGGCAGATCTCAAAATTATGCCGTCCCACCGTTTTGACGGCGGCTCCATCCACAAACGTATCGATCCGAGGCAGCGTCACCGGATGCCCCGCTTCCAGCGCCGCCCGCAGACACGCCGCCCCGGCAGGCTCCGCGCCGATCAGCGCCGTCTGCGGAAAATACTCTTCTCCATAAACCGCCAGACTGCTGATCAGTCCGCCCCCGCCGACCGGGGCAATCAAAAAGTCCGGCGCCCCCTCAAGCTGCTCGAAAAGCTCGACGCCAACCGTGCCCTGACCTGAGATAATACGCGGATCGTCAAACGGATGCACAAAGACTTTATCGTTCTGCCGAGCATACTCATCCGCTGAACGATACGTATCGTCAAACGTGTCCCCTGCCAGCTCGATCTTGATCCAGGTCCCTCCGAGCTGACTGACCCGCTGAACCTTCTGGCGGGGCGTATTCTGAGGCATATAAATATGCCCCTCGATCTCCAGACGTCGGCAGGTAAACGCCACCCCCTGAGCATGGTTGCCCGCACTCGCGCAGACCACTCCCTGCGCTCGTTCCTCAGCCGTCAGTGTGCTCATCAGATTATATGCGCCTCTCAGCTTGTAAGAGCGCACCACTTGAAGGTCTTCCCGCTTCAAATAGACATTCGCCCCAAACCGCTCCGACAGACGCGCATGGAACTGAAGAGGAGTACGTGTCACCACAGGCTGAAGCCGCCGGTAAGCGTCCTGGATCGATTGAACTGTAACCGAGGGCAAAGAAGAACTCATACCCATTAGTATACACTGCGAAGGCTACCCAGCTTCATAAAGCGCGTTCAGGCACGAATTTCGTTAGCTCCAGTACGTTGCCAAGAAACTTCAGCGTGTCTTTACTGTATTTCTACATTAGAGGCAGCTTATCAACAGCCTCTTGCGTGATTATGTTGATTCGGCTATAATAATGGACTAGGCATAATACCGGACGTTTTGCAAGGGAGGCAAATAATTTGGCGGCTTATACCAATACGATCATCGACCAGACGGCATTATTTGATGAGCAGATGATGGCGACCGTAGCAGCATACGATAGCAAGGCCCCCTTGCCCCCTCTAGTCCGAAATCCTTATCTGCGACGTCTTGATGCTTTCACACGCGAGGCCCTGCAGAACCCCGTTCACACACTGGCCAGCCTGTTTTGCGGGGGCGG
Organism: Janthinobacterium lividum; assembly: GCA_050954545.1. Classification (GTDB taxonomy): domain Bacteria; phylum Armatimonadota; class Armatimonadia; order Armatimonadales; family Capsulimonadaceae; genus JANXMY01. Next base: position 6,512 of record JBPBQB010000092.1, read on the forward strand.
CGGGTTAGATCTGGGTTTGAGCTTCGCAGGATTTGGTACGCGGGTATGTAGCGATGTTGCCCCAGTTTTTGTCGATACTGTCGTTCATAACGTCCCCCATGCTGTTGGTCTTCCAGGCAATGCAATGGATTTGACTGGGGCACAGTTGGTCGCAGCAGCAGGCACAGAAACGCTCGATCTAGTGGCGGCGGGTCCCCCATGTCAAGCATTCAGTATATTGGGACGTCGAGGCGCACTTGATGACCCACGCGGGATGCTTGCTTTGAAGTATATGGAGCTAGTCGCTGAAATCAAGCCGCGTGCCTTCTTGTTTGAGAACGTACCGGGGCTTCTTACCGTAAATGGGGGGGCGGACTGGACGAGGTTGCGCGAATATGCGCGGCAGGTCACAGGCTATCATTTACACTGGAAGAAGCTCAATTCAGCGTCATTTGGAATTCCCCAATATCGCGAACGGGTTGTCCTGGTTGGATTTAGAGAAGATACACCATTTGAGTTTCCAACGGTTCCGACTGGCCCTGGTGCGACCGAGCTAATGATTGAGGGCCAACTTGCTACTCCTAGCGCATGGGCACTTGAAGCCTTAGATGGCTTGCCAAACCACAATATACGCTTGCATGGCGATAGAGTTACCAAGCGATATAATATTATTCCGCAAGGAGGGCGTGACGCTACAGATCACACAGATCGTATTCACCCATTGCGACCTTCAGGTACAGTTCTAGTAGGCTCAAGTGCAGGGGGGGAAGACCACATATTCACCCATTCGAGTCGCGAGTGATTACTGTTCGCGAGGCAGCGAGACTCCAGAGTTTTCCCGACTGGTACGAGTTCCAAGGACCCGGCACCGCGCAATATCGCCAGATTGGAAACGCCGTTCCGGTTTTGTTGGCCTATGAGATCGGCAAGCGAATTGCTGAGGCATTGAACGCTTAAAGTAGCTGAGAAGGTTTGCTTATGTTTCCTGATCTTCCTTATCCCGGTTTTTCTTGGTCGTTAACACACCATATGGTAGCGATCCACCCAATCTACCTTTACCAAACCCTTTACGCAGCAGCAACTTACTCAAATTCCCTCGATCCGGCTCAAGAGATTAATAATTATCTTAACACGCACAGGTTACTCACGTCTAATATAAGGGACGGGCAGCCGGACACTTGGCGAGATTATCAACAAATACTGCCTGAGCTTGGCCTCATGTTCTCAACTGAGGTTCAACGGGCTATTACTCCAACATCCATAGGGCTTTCATATCTTGATGGAGCAATAGGTTTTTCCGATGTTGTTACAATGCAAGCTCTGCGCTATCAATATCCAAATGGCTATAAGACGGATATTAGCAGAACTCTTCGACTTGAACTTGCTCAGACCCCCTACGCGACCGCTCGGAAGCTAGCCGAGTTACAGAGGCTAACAGGTGTTCAGTTAAGGCCAGCAGTACTAACATGGCGGGTCTTACAAGAGCTTAACACGCAGTCAGAAACGCCGGTACTCACCATAAATGAGATACAAAGCTATCTGTTGCGTTGTAGTACACACAATGATTTAGCAGATTGTGTAGGTGCTATCATAAGAGCGAGGGGCGGTGGGGCTTCTTTGCCGCTAGAGCCTGTTATGCACTTTGTAGGCTTGTTTGGTCTGATTTGCCCCTGGCGCGGCTGAATTTAGAGTATTTCGGCCAGCAACCCGCGTTATTCGGGTTCGGCTAAGCAAGTAGGCTGATAAACAATATCCGTAATAGCTGCCTGCTGTTCTAAAAAAGTGCATAACAGGCTCTAGTGGGACATAATCGAGAAAGGCGAAATGTACAAGACTGGATCAAGCTCTTGCTAGCGACGCCTCTTTTTGACGGGTCACCTGGAACCAACGCATTTGTGGCATTGTCCCAATATAGTCTTGCCAATACTGAAGAGATAGAAGCTATTTGTCACAGACTCGAACTAGCCGACACGTTTTGGGCACCGGGTGCTCTTGACGCTAATGATCGTAGTTCTTGGTTCCATGCATATGGTTCATATAACATTAGTGTTCCTCTCGTGCCAGAAGCCATTGCACCAGTTGATATATCCGTAGAGGAAGAGTATGTGGTGGGCAGAGAAAGTGAAAATAGTGATGATGGAAGCATTAATGGATCCATAACTGAGATAAAGCTTCGCACTTTTGATTCAACAACGATGGGTATTGATCAAGGAGAGCCTCGTGATAGAGACGGAACTATTGTCTCATCTTACAATGCTTCGCTTGCAGGCGAACGTCACCGCCTGCATAACTTGATGGTTGTTTATATCGCGCAAATCTGCGCTAGCAATGGCGCAGAAGTTTATGATGACCCAAATACAGTCGATTTGCTCGTGTTGTTCAGCAACTCTGAGTTTCTCGTAGAAGTTAAAACTGTCACTCCACGCAACTTCGTTAATCGATTACGCTTGGCGTTAGGACAGGTATTGCAGTACGATTATCTGCGGGCTTTACAGACCTCCTTTTCACGTCGCAAAGTTATTGCAGTAACAACAAAAGTACCTCAAGACGCATGGTGTGTTCCATTTTTGAATACATACATGGATACCGATTTACTGTCGCTAGAGAATCAAATGCTGCGAGTGAATTCCTTATCGCCATTGGCTCAACAATTATTTGCGTCTAATCATATGCAGGGAACTCTTGGTAACTAGCTACCTTTCAGTCTCAGCACGTTCCCAAAGAACTTCAGCGTGTCTTGGATATGTTTGTCCCAATATGCCCAGTTGTGGTCGCCGGGGTGCTCTTCATATTCATGCGGAATGCCGAGAGTCATTAGGTGCGCGTGGAAAGCGCGGTTCTCTTCAATCAGAAAATCGTCGACACCGCAGTCGATCCGCAGAGCCGGCAGATCGGCAGGATTGATCGTCTCAGCCACGGCGGAGATGTCATTTAAGCCACCAGAGGGGTTCTCGCCAAAGATTAAGGCCCACTCACTGTTAGGATCAAATGTCCGGCCACCGAAATCGACCGCGCCGGAATGGCTGACGGCGGCACAGTACAGATCAGGATGCTTCAAAGCCAGCTTGAATGCGCCGTAGCCACCCATGGACAGCCCGGCAATGACGCGGCCATCACGGGCCGGGATCGTCTGGAACGTGCGGTCGACGAAGCCAATCAAATCGTGCGTCATGTAAGTCTCAAATGCCGCCTTGGAATTTGCCTGCGAGTCGGTATAGAAGCTGCGCTCGCCGTTCGGCATGACTACGATCAGCGGGAGGCCATCGACATACCGTTCCAAGCTCGTGCGCCGTGCCCACGCAGTGTGGTCATCAGACAGGCCATGCAGCAGGTACATGACAGGGAACGGGCCGGGCTTGTTATCCGGCACAATCGCCATGAAAGACGTCATCTTTTCCAGCACCGTGTTCTGGTTTAGGTGAAATTCGCAGATCGCCATTTGTCTACTCTCCTAATTTTTTAAATTACTCGTTCAGCAGTGTCAGCGTCAGTTCACGACGCCGTTCATAACGCTCATCCGAAACAGCAGGCACCGCACCTACTATCGAGACCGGTTCCGCAAGCTCGATCCAAGACCGGCAGCCGCCGTAGGCGTTCAGCACTGGCACTACCAGAGGCTTCGGCAGGGCATACGCCCGGAGCAGCAGGACAAAGATCGGCTTGTACGGCTCCCAGTCATAACGCCCATCGATAAACTGCGGACTCCAGATATGCTGCGGCGCTAAATTGAACAGTTTCGCCCGGTCATCGACACGCACGACATCGGTCACTTCCGCCGCCGCCTCGATACGGATTTCGTTCGGGTTCAGTTTTCGCGCCTCTTCTTCCTGAAGCCACTGCCCGAAGCACGGCTGCAAGTCCCCTGCCCGCTCAGTCTCATGAGCGTAGGTCGGATAAATCAGAAACTGCCTCGCTTTAAGATCAAAGTCGCCCGTGTCTTCGATCAAGCCGCCTTTGCGGAGCAGAATGATTTGATGCCCTTCCAGCAGCGACCGCTGGACCACCGCCCACTCTTTCAGCGCTGTCGTTAGTTCATTTTGCAGCATTCTTGCTATCCTCCAGCAGCGCCACGATCTGCCGCGCCGTTTCTTCCGGCGTCTGGTGCGTATTGTCGATGGTGATACCGAACGACGGCTTATGGATCCCCGTGCGGTAATGGTACGGAATGCGCTGCCGCTCCCACTGAGTCAGCTCCCGTTCCCCCCGATTGGTCAGCGCGGCGGCAAGCGTCGGGCTGAGCGTCACGGCAAACATAGGGACACCCAGCGGCTGAAGCTCACGCAGGAGATAGTCGTAATCTTCATCGGGCAGGGGGTAGCTGATGACCACGCTGAGGCCGAACCGGACAAAGCAGCGGGTCACGGCGACCGCCGTTTGCAGGTTCAGCGGGATGGCTTCGTCGAGCGTCATCCACTCCACGAAATCATGCAGCCTATCGACTTCCACATGCGCCAGGCGCGGCAGCATCTGGACAAGCAGCTTGGAGACCGTCGTCTTGCCAGCATTGATCGAGCCGCTGAGAAGTATAATCATTGCTTCCAGTATACCCGATGCTCCCGCAGCACTCTCCCTGCGATTGGCCGGGTATACTAAATCCAGCCGATTCAGGAGGAACCCCGATGGCGATCTTAGAAGCAGAAATCCAAGCAACAGAAATTCAGCCTGGAATGAAGATCACGGAAGACGAGCTGATGCGCCTGCCGAAAGACGGGCGCAAATGGGAACTCGTGGATGGGAGGCTCACGGAAGTGCCGACAAGTATCAAGCATGAAGAAATTATCTTCAATTTAACTTTTCGCCTAGGACCATTCGTGCGCGGGCACGGACTTGTTACGTTCGGACAGGGGAGCTTCCGCATGACGGACGGTAACATCCGTGCCCCGGAAGGTTTCGGCAACCTTGCGCCGGATTTGTGCGTCGAAATTGTCTCGCCCTCTGAGAAAAAAGCTGACATGGCAAGGAAGGTCGCGGAATACTTTGAGAGAGGTGCAGTACAGGTCTGGCAAGCATTTCCCGAGCGGCAGGAGGTCACTGTGTTTACGTCCCCGACAAAGAGACAGACAATGAAAGGCGCTGATATTTTAGATGCCGGCGGCATTCTGCCCGGCTTTTCCTGCCGGGTTAGCGACCTATTTGAGATGGAGTAGAAAATGCAGTACCGAAATTTTGGCACCACCGACCTTAAGGCATCCGTCGTCGGCTTCGGCGTTTGGACCGTCAGCACCCGTATGTGGGGCGTCACCGATGAAGCCGTTCGCCTGCGCCTCCTGCGCCGCGCGTTCGAGCTGGGGGTCACGTTTTACGACACTGCCGATGTCTACGGTGACGGCCTCGGCGAGACGATCTTAGTCGAAGCCCTCGGCGCACACCGGAGCGAGATGACCATCGCCACCAAGTTCGGCTACGACTGGTACACCGCCCCCGGCGAACAGCCCGGCCAGAAAGAACGCCCTCACGACTGGTCCCCAGCCTTTGTCAAACGTGCCTGCGAAGAGAGCTTAAAGCGCCTGAATACGGACTATATCGATTTGTATCAGCTCCACAACTCCCGCGTCGATGCCCTCCAGAACGACGATCTTTTTGCGGTGTTAGACGAACTCAAAGCAGAAGGCAAAATTCGCCACTACGGCGCAGCCCTCGGCCCGGCCATCGACATCCGTCAAGCCGAAGAAGGCGCGACCGCCTTCCGCACTCGCCATATGACCTCCGTTCAGATCATCTACAATCTCCTGGAACAGATGCTCGGGCCCGACGTCTTCGCCGCCGCCCGCGCTTCCGGCGGCGGCGTCATGTGCCGCGTCCCCCACGCCTCCGGCCTGCTCGAAGGCTCCTACACCAGCGAGACCGAGTTCGCCCCCGGCGACCACCGCAACTTCCGCGTGTCGACCAATGAGAAGCGCAAAGCTTGGCTCGAAGACGGCCTCCAAAAGATCGAAAAGCTCGGTTTCCTCATTAAAGGCACAGGCCGCACCCTCGGCCAAGCCGCCCTGCAATGGCTCTGGTC
>JBPBQB010000242.1:0-12344 GCA_050954545.1 Janthinobacterium lividum
TCTCGCTTGCGGAACAAGTTTTCGCAGGGCAGTCTCGTACCCGCCCTCTTAAGGTTGCACTGCCGCCGCTTGCGCCCGGACGAATACCGAATGATAGCCAGCAGCACGCCATCGAACATTCGCAGGCATCGTCGCTCACCTATGTCTGGGGGCCACCAGGCACGGGAAAAACCTCCACTCTCGGGCGCATCGTTGAGGCTTATGTCAACCGGGGCCTGCGGGTACTGGTAGCCGTTCATGCGAATGCCGCCGTGGATGAAGTGACGGAAGACATTGCCGAGACGCTCACAGCTACCTCCTTTTACAATCAGGGGCAAATTCTGCGTCTTGGCAACCCTCAGAAGGCGTCGCTTGCCGAAAGCTATGATATGGTGCTGATCGACACCGTGGTTCAGCGGCTCGGGGCCAGCCTGCTTGAAGAACAAGCAGCACTTATGGAAGACCGCGCCCGGATGGATCATCAACTGGCCGAGTTTGCCGTGGCAGGCAAAGCGGTGGTCGAATGCCTGGCTTTAGAAAAGCAGCAGTCTGAACTCGCTGCCATGCTGGCTGCGGGGAGCCACAGCTTGGGAAAAGTTCAGGTTCAACTGGTTCAGAAGAACAAAGAGGTGACAGAACTTGAAGAGAAAATGACGACAGGCACGGCGGGAACTCTGAAGCGACTTCTGCTCGGCACCAGCCTTGAGCGTCTGCGCCAGAATTGGGAGCGGGCGACTTTTGAGCGTGATGCCCTGCGGCGTCAACTCACAGAGATGGGTCAGCGCCAGGAAGAAACCCAAAGGCGAAGGACGGAAGTTCAGGCTTGCCTCTCTGTCGCACGGCGAGCGTTAGCCCAAGTATTGCGGCCTCTGAGCGTGACCGAGGCTGGATTATGGGAGCGCGAAGAGCATCTCAAAGCTGAGACCACAAGGATCGGCACGCGGCTTGAAGACATCCAGAAGCGCTTGGACGATCTGCCAAAACGTGTTCTGACAGAAGCCCGTGTCGTCTGTACAACACTTGCCAAAACATTCGCGGCAAAAAAATTGCCCGACGATCCATTCGATGTTCTGATCGTGGATGAGGCGAGCATGGCTCCCATGCCGTACCTCTACTGGGCATTGGGCCGCTGTCGCCAGTTTGCGGTGATTGCAGGGGACTTTTTGCAGCTTCCGCCGATCTGCATCGCCAAAACTCCTGTCGCACAAAAATGGCTTGGTCGCAGCATCTACCAGCAAGTAGGCGTTGACACCGTGGAGCGGGCGAAAGCCAATCCTGCCGTGTGCCTGCTGGATACGCAGTACCGAATGCACCCTGACATTGCCGCCGCAGCCAACGACTTATTCTACGGCGGCCTCCTGAAAAGCCATGCTTCGACTGGTCGGCGAAACGCTGCAAGCAGCCTGGCGCAATCGCCTCTTGCTATTTTGGATACGTCAGAGGCCGCTCCGTGGTGTAGCCGCTTGAGTGGGGGAGGACGCTTCAATCTGTATCATGCCGTGCTGGCCGCACACGCCGCTCAGAAGATCGTTCAGACATCTGGAGCCAGCGTCGGCATCATCAGCCCATATGCGGCCCAGGCTCGGCTCATTACAAAAATCCTAGGTGATCTCGGCTTGGAAAAGGCCGTGCGGGCTGCAACGGTGCATCGGTTCCAGGGCGGAGAAGAAGATGTCATCCTCTTTGACACGGTGGAGAGCGTTGGACTAAGGGTAGCCCCGATGCTGGATGACACGCAAGAAGGATCAGAGGCGAAGCTGCTGCTGAACGTGGCTCTCACCCGTGCGAAGAGCCAAGTGATGGTGCTGGCAAACTTAGGTTATCTCAGCCGCCAGCTTTCCCCGGAGAGTTCGCTTGCACACATCCTGGCGCGGTTCGGCGAATGCGGTGAGAGGATCGAAAGTCAGTCGCTTGTGGATTCGTACTTCACACGCAGCTTCGGCGACTTAGCTGGCCGCATGACGGCTTCAGGAATGGCAGAACCGATGGATGGCTCGCTGTTCACCGAGCATAACTTCTATTCTGCTTTTAAGGCCGACTTGCAGCAGGCCGAGCGGGAAGTGATTTTGCTGTCGCCGTTTCTGTCTACGAAACGGTCGGCTACAGTAGCGGACCTGCTGCGTGCCCTAGTCCAGCGGGGTGTGAAAGTGCGCGTCTTCACTAAACCCACGATTGAACAAACAGGCGGCATGGCGCTCAATGCCAGCGTTGTTATGGACCAGTTACGAACAGCGGGGGTGGAAGTAACAGAGCGTCCGAAGATGCACCAGAAGGCGGCAATCCTCGACCGGGCTGTCGCCTGGGAAGGCAGTCTGAACATTTTGAGCCATAAAGACACTGGGGAGCAAATGCGGCGTTTGCCTTACATAACGGCAGTCAATGAGTTGATCCGGGTCTTAGACTTGGACGAAGTTTCCGCCGTCAGAACGAAACCTGCGGCAGTGTCTCCGCAGGTTTTCGCTGTCGATCCGTGCCCAGTTTGCAGCGGGAAGCTGGTTGTGCGTGTCAGCGAACATGGCGCATTCCTTTCCTGCACAGACCGTGAGTGTGCGGGCAAGAGGAACATTACGCCCCGGAGCCGAGTGATGGTCCAAACCGTGTGCAAGGTCTGCGACAGTCCGATGCTGGTTAAGTCTGGGGGGACAGGGCCGTTCTTGGGGTGCTCCCGGTACCCGGAGTGTAAGAAAACATTGCCGCTTCGGTGAAGCCGTACTCAATCTTCGTTGTCACCTGAAAAAAGGCAGGTGCGAGTTCCTTCTTGCCTGCTCCTTGAGTAATGCGCCCACTCGCCCACACGGTCATGTTCGGCTGACCTACGTTGTAGGACTGAGCCACTTCAAGATCACGGCGCTGCTGAAAGTCTGCCCGGATCGCCCGCTCGAAAAGTCCCTGCGGGAGGCACTCCCGTCGGAAGATGAAATTGCAGGAGTAGCGTCTGATTTCGGTATTGGGCACTGCGTCTGCCTGGTCTGTAGGGATGTGCTCATGGGCAAGCCCGCAATCATCGAATGCCGTCATTGCCATTGCCTTCTGGATGTAGGGGTGCCTGGCCTTTCGTAGCATTGATAGCAAGCCGACTCCGCGAATTAACAAGTCGGAGTGACCTCCGAAATGCAGCAGCGGCCTGGGAAAACCTTCCCAGGCCGCTGCTGTTACCTTTGGCACTCGTCATGCTTCCTCAAACCAAACTGATCGCTAGTGATTTGCGAGCCTTTCCCTCGCCAACCGTTGATAATATGGATTATGCAGACTAACACTGAATACCGCCTTCCACGCCACTTTTGCTTCTGCTCGGCGTCCTTCCCCGCTCAGAGCATCTCCTAAGCCCAGTAATGCGTCATCCGTTCGGCGATACCGTAGCGCTTGCTGATACTGGTCAGCCGCAGATGAATATTCTCTCAATTTGAGCAGCGAGTCTCCCATCAACCAATGTGCATCGTCGATGCGTTCAGCATTGTCTGGAAGAGCCTCTCCCCCACCACGCGGGATGCTGGGAGGGCTGATTTTAGGAAGAAGGTGAAGTGCCTTCCGATACTCAGAAACTGCTTCTGCATCTCGGCCACGGTTGGAGAGATATGTTCCCAAAGCTGAGTGCCATTGTGCGTCATTGGGGCGCAATGCCACAGCTTTCCGCAGATGCAGAATGGCTTCATCCAGAACGGCAGCAGGCACAGGGATAGAAACTATTGTGGTACGGTTTGATGTACCAAACCGTTTTGATTTGCTCTCGTACAGCGCATTTGCCAGCCAGAACTGCGCGTCGGCATTGTTCGGGTCGATTTGGACGGCGCGGCGGAACGCGGGAATGCCATCGCGAGGTTGGCCGTTTTGCTGCAGCTTCTGGCCGAGAGCAACCAGAGTAGCGGCCTCAGTGGTATTCCGAGGTTCGGCTGGCGCAGTCGCTGGGCCGACCAAAGCCGCAGGTGAAGCATCTCCTGCCAGATTGCTCATGCCGCCAGGAGTGAAGAATGCAGGCGTGATCTCCTGCTGACTTTTTGCATCAGCCGTGGCCCGAGTAATGCGTCCGCTGGCCCAGAGAATGACATGAGAGGAGCCAGGGTTGCGCGAGCGTGCAATCTCGAAGTCGCTGGCCGTGCCGTTCCCAACTCGGGCATAGTTCTCCGCCGCGAAGGCTGGTTTTTCGCCGCGATGGCTTGTGCGCGGATCGCCGTCCCAGTAGTGGTTCGGGCGAGGGTCTCCTTGCCAAAGCGGGAATGGCAGCATCTTCAATGAGGCAGCGACAAGCGGCAAGACTTGTCGTGCAGTGATCTGGCTCTGCGTCATCTGCTGGAGAAGGGCTTCATTACTCCTGGCCCAGTCCTGAAGATGGTAACGCAGGTGCAGGGCTTGCTGGACGTCATAGTCATCGAGTTGCAGGCCCGAAGATGCCAATCTGCTGGGAGAACCAGGCGCGGCACTCACTGTCCGCATTCCGTTTGCGCTCAGGTCGAGCGGCGTGTCGCTGGTAGAAAGCAAATGGTACTCGCAAGACTCGGTCGGTCGCCGCCGTGCATCGAACCAGGTGTCGAAATCACGAAGATTGCCGAAATGGCTGGGGATTACGTTCGCAGGCGTCGGGTCCAGTGTGTACTTGATCAGACGCATTTGGGAAGCAATCCACAATCCTTGAAACCGTTGATGTTGAAAGAACTGGAAATGCTGGTCGGTGCTGTCAACGTCCAGTGTCTTCCATGTCCCGTCATCATTGACCATATGAGCGACATCAGGCAGGTAAAATATTTCGCCGCGCACAGTGGCTGCGCCTTGAATAGGGCAGAGTGCCCGCCATGTCTGGCTTTTACCGGAGGTTCCCACAAGAACAGTCGTGCCAGGCTTGAAGAGCGGGATATGTGGCAAGCCCACGGCAGGAAGAGGACAGTTCTCCATCTCTGCGAAACTCAGGCCCGGTTCCACTCTCCCATTGTGCCCGTTGCTGAATAACTGAGTGCCGTTCCTGCCATTATAAACGAGGGCAAACGTTTCTCCATCTTCCTCTTTTCGCCACAGAAGCTGCCCGTTCTGCGAAGAGACCGTGAGGATCGCGTGACGTGTTCGTGGCCTCCGGGCCTGGAAATAGGAGAAAGGAGCATAATATTCGGCAGGCACGGGCTGATAGTACGGGTCTTTCTTGAGAAGCGCTGTATAATCAGCCCGAAGCCGCTGGTACTGGCGAAACTGTGCTTCCGTTGACGTCAAATCTGAGATGTCCACGGCGTAGCGGAGTGTGAAGTCTCCTTTAAGCTGCAAGCTATCGGCGGCAGGTACCGGAACGACTGCTTCCTGTGCCACCAGCCGCAGAGCCGCGAGGGGCAGGGCGACTAGCAGTGCCACCGTCAGAAACCCTGCTGCGGCCCGCCGCGTGACAGGTCGCCTTGAGAGGCTTTGAGTAAGGATCGCCCGGAGCCGCCCTTCGACTTTTGGCCCTTGCGCCATCGCCACCGCGCTGGAACGAAGGCGTTTGTTATCTCGCACAGACAGCGCGACGTCCAGCAAATGGCGGGCATAGTCCTGAGCAGGGACACCCGCTGCCAGTACCAGATCATCGCAAGCCGCTTCGCTTTCGCCACGCATCCGTTTGAGCGCCATCCAAACAAGCGGATTGAACCAGTGCATGGCTCCCGCGACGTTGCCGAGCATTTGCAGCGCCCAGTCATGGCGTTTGATGTGCGCCATCTCATGGAGCAGAGCCGCCCGCAGACGTTCGGCAGGCCACTCTTCTGCCTCGGCAGGCAGGACAACCACCGGTCGGCGTGCGCCGAACGTGAGCGGGACAGTGATCAAGCCTGCCGCGCTTGCCTGACGCAGCCCGACGCTTCGGCTAATCTGCATCTGAGAGGCTGCGGCCAGAGCCGCCTCTGCCAAGGGACCAGTTTCAACGAGAAAGCTGCCCTGGACAATGGCTCTGATTCCCACCAATCCCCTAGCCACCTGAACTAGCAAGCTGGCTGTGCCCATGATCCATGCCAGGAATGTCAAAGCGAACCAGAATATTTGAGTGGTCCAGGGAGCAATCGGAGCAGGCACGTTGGCGGCAGGAATTGGGGAAGGGTGTTCTGCCGCAGGGGGGGGCGATGCCTGCGCGATTGCCTGTGCTGGAGAAGAAGCGCCTGGAGCGGAGGCCGAAACACTGGGTTTCATGGGCACTGCCTGAATGTCAGCCGCCTTTGGCTCAGGCGGCGCAACTTGGTCAAGAGAGGGCGCTTCGTTCGTTACCTGGGCTGAATGCGCCGCTGGTACCGTCACAGAAACGCGCCAGTGGGGGAGGTTCCAGGAAAGCAGTGGCAGGAAGAAGACACAGGCAAGAGCAATCGCCCACACCAGATGGCGGAAGGACGCGGAAGCGCGGCGGGACAGAACGGCGATGGCCGTCGCCGCTGCCAAAAGCAGGACTGCTTTCACCGTGGCATCCATCAGAACAAAGAGAAACTTCATGGCGAATGTCGTGACTTCCATCATTTCTGCTCTTCTTCCACATCGGACTGCTCATCTTCCGCGCCTGTCGCGGATGCGATCATCGCTGACAGTCGCTCTGCCTGCTGGTCGGTCAGTTCCGTCTCTGCCTCGGACAGAAGCGTTGCCACAGCCGTTTCCAGATCGCCGCCGAAGAACGTCTTCAAGACCTGCTTCATCGCAGACTTGGCGGCGGCCTGGCGTGGATGGGTGGGAAGATAGAGGTAATGCTGCCCTTCCTGAATATGACGCAGATGGCCTTTCTCTTCCAGAATGAGGATCAGCTTGCGGACTGACGACAGGCCAGGTGGATCAGGCAGGGCTTCGAGCACCTGAACGGCGGATGCCTGTCCGAGGGCATAGATCGCGTCCATGATCTGGCGTTCGCGTCGACTGAGGCTGTGGGGAAAAGGTTTCGGCATATTGGGTTTCCTCTACTGCGAATATCTTCGCATATTTTGTAGAAGAAGTCAATAGCTTATGCGAAATAATTCGCAATTATTTTCTGATCTTCATTGCTCTAAGAATGTCGCAGGCGTCGCACGTGGCAGGTACAAGTCAAAGGTATGTCCCAGCCAGCCTGCAGGGCGCACTTCCGCCTGGACCGCAAAATGCTCCAGGCCGATGTCAAAGTTCCTGATTTCTCCGTTGAAAAACCCACCGCGCTGAAAGACCACGTTGATGGAGTTGACCCGTAGGTCCGGGCGCATTTGCTGAACGCTGGCGGCAAATGACGGCCAGAACTCTGTCTCTTCGGACGGTGGTACGAGGCGAGAGTGATAATTGCCGCAGACGCCCAGAACCTTCTTGCCTGGACAATATTGCTGCCATTGCGCCAGCAGGTTTCGGGCCATGCTTCGGTCTCGATCCGCCCAGCCGTCGCCAAAGTTCATGCTTGCCACATCAAAGCACAGCAGATGCCAATGCTCACTCACGGCTTGCTCTATCAGCGACAGCGCCTGGACATTGCCTCGCCCGTCGCGGAAATCACTGGGGCCGAAGAGTGGAGGTGGGGCGGCCTCTCCGTTGGTCCACTGCAAAAGCTGGTCGCGCTGGTCGGCAGGGATTTCCTGTGCAAGGCTGCTGAAACCGATCCGGGCCAGATGGGGCAGCAGCGTAAGTATCAGGCGTGGGATTTCCTGGGTTCCGTGTGTTTCGCCGATGAGGAGCAGGTCGCTCTCATCGGCAAGGGTAAGCAGTTGCTCCTGCACAGCCTCAGGCAGAGGGTAGGGGGTGATGGCGTCAAGCATGAAATTCCTCCTGGCACGGTTCTATGGCTCGTTCTTCATGCTCGCTGGTTTATCCTCTTGTTTCTTTGGCACACAGGACTCAATTGCCAAGAGTGGGGCAAGTCTGGTTGCCTGCCGAGAGATGCTTCAAGAGGCGGGCGCAGAAACAGTTCAGGCCGTGGCGCTGGGGAGGGTGATTGTGGACTTATAGACGGCGTCTCAGTCGTGAACCCTTGCAAACCTGAGTTCCGGGGCTGGCACCAACCAATGTTGAAAGAGATTTTCGCCTGCCCTCAGCTTTTGATGGCCTTCTGAATGCTAAATGAGAGCGTGATGTCGCCATCTGTCTTGATTGCCCTACGAATACAGGGTAACATAGGACACCGAGTAATATAGGACAGCCGCAGTTTTCTCCATAGTCCTTCTTGACTGACACTCGGCCCCGCATTGCTGACTGGAACGCCAAGCGCCGTCCGCCTCCGCACTTCGTCGACATCAATTGCATTGGTAGAATTGCATTGGTAGAAATGTCTGGCACCGAATATGGTCGCTTCCCTGCCCAACGGTGAACAAGACCGTCTTGCCGCCCTGAAGGAATATCGATTACTGGATACTGATCCAGAAGAAGCCTACGATGACATCGTGCGTCTTGCTGCCTTCATTTGCGGCACGCCGATTGCCGCAGTCACCCTGGTTGACGCTCACAGGCAGTGGTTCAAGTCCATTCTCGGTCTCAACGTCAAGGAAACGCCGCGTGAGATCGCCTTTTGTGCTCACACAATCCTTCAGCCTGATCTGCTGGAAGTCTCGGATGCTCAGGCCGATCCCCGCTTTGCCGACAACCCCTTAGTGCTGGGAGAACCCAATATCCGTTTCTACGCAGGGGTTCCACTCATCAATCCCAACGGCTTTGCGCTGGGTACTCTTTGCGTCGTTGACGTTGTGCCGCGCACCCTGACTGTCGAACAAAAGAATATGCTGACGGCGCTGGCACGACAAGTCATATCCAGAATTGAATTGCAGCAGAGTATTGCTTTGCAAGAACAAGCAAAGCGGGGACTAGAACGAGCCGAGAAGCGGCAAGCACGGGCAGAAAGAGAACAGCAACGAGCAGAATTGCGGCAGAAAGAAAGTGAGCAGCGGTTAGCGGCCAGTGAGCGGCGCTATAAGTCTCTTTTCGACCACAATCCTCACACCGTTTTCAGCATTGACCTGGAAGCCCGATTCCTAAGCATCAACGCGGCCTGCGAAGCCCTCTCAGGATATGTGCCTGCGGAAATTGTCGGGGTAACGTTCCAGGTGCTCGTTCTCCCTGAGGAGTTCGAGCGCGTCTACAAACAATTCGTTCTCGTCTCTCAGGGGCGATCCGTCGCGTTCGAGACGATGATCGTCCATAAGTTGGGACACATCGTTCCCATCGCTGTGACAGGCATTCCGATCATGATCGACGGTACTGTCAGTGGTGTCTATGCCATTGCGGAAGACATCACAGAGCGCAGGCAGGCGGCGATTGCGCTGCACGAAAGCGAGCAGCACCTGCGGATTGCGCTCGAAGGCAATGGTCTAGAATCGTTCCTCCTTGATGTCGCGACAGGGGAGTTCTTAGTGCTCTCCGACACCTGCCGCGCCCACTTTGCCCTGCCCCCCGGTGCAGAGGTATCTCGCACCAATTTTCTTGCCCTGCTCCATCCCGATGACCGTGACAGGGTCCAAGATATTTTCCTTCGGGCTATCGAGAGTGGCAATGGTTATGAAGCGGAGTACCGCATCCTCTGGCCTGACCGCAGCCTTCACTGGCTCAGTGCTCGCGGCAGGCTCGTAGGAAATGGGGCTGATGCCCCCACTCGCATGGTGGGAGTGACGCAGGACATCACAGAGCGCAAGCAGCAGGAAGCCCAGCAGGAGCAAGCACTACAGGAAGCCCGCGAACAAGCCGACCACGATCCGCTGACCAACCTGCTCAATCACCGTGCTTTCCAAAAGAAGCTGGAGGATGAAACGGCTCGTGCTCAGCGCGAAGGCACAAGCCTTGCGGTCGTGATGCTGGACCTAGACGGCTTCAAGTTCTTCAACGACGTTTATGGGCATCTTGTCGGCGACGATATGCTGCGGCAACTTGCAAAGCGATTGCAGGCGATCAGCCGCTCCTACGACACGGTCGCTCGGTTCGGCGGGGATGAGTTTGCCCTGCTGCTGCCAGGAAGCGGTCAGACTACGCCTGCCGAAATCGAGGCGCGGCTGCGGACGGAGATGGGTACCCTGCGTTTTCGTCCTGAAGGGGAAGCCATGGTGATTCCGATCACCGTGTCCGTCGGAGTGGCTTTTGTTTCTGCGCTGAGCCTGGATTGTCATGAGGCGCTGCGGCAGGCTGACGAGCGTTTGCTTCGGTCTAAAACAGGTGGGGAAGCTGAGACGGAAGCGGATGCGGTGCGTGCTTCGGCGCAGGGCCATATTGCAGGATTTCCGATGCTGGATGCTCTGGTGACAGCCGTCGACAATAAGGACCGCTACACCCGAAAGCATTCAGAAGACGTGATGGCTTATAGCCTGATGATTGCTCAGGAACTCAAGTTAGATGAAGTCATGCAGCACACGATTGCGGTGGCAGCACTGCTGCATGATGTGGGCAAAGTCGGGGTGCCTGATGCCGTGCTACGCAAGCCTGGGAAACTGACAGCGGCTGAGTTCGAGGCCGTGAAGCAGCATCCTGAGATGGGAGCGATCCTCGTCAATGCGGTGCCTGGACTGGAAGGTACCCTGGATGCGGTGCGCCATCATCATGAACGCTGGGATGGGGGTGGCTATCCTTCAGGACTGAAGGGCAGCCAAACGCCGTTGATCGCCCGCCTGATGGCAGTGGCGGACGCCTTCAGTGCGATGACGACGGATCGCCCGTATCGTCAGGGCATGGAAAGGGAAACGGCGCTGTCAATCCTGGGAGAAGGAGCGGGTACTCAGTGGGACCCTGAGTGCGTAGAGGCATTTCTCAAGGCACTACCACTTCAGGTATCGTTTCTTCTCGCAGTTCAGCGTCATCGCGGCGAATCGACCATTGAAGGTCCGTAGGATTGCCATGCTCATCTTCTAAGCGAGAAGCCGTGGCGCTGACCGGAGCCAAACCGCCGCGCACCTTCAAGCCCAGCCCGTGCTCCTGCTCCCAAATCCCAGTGGCGAACATCTGCCTCATCACCTGCTCGAAAACAATGTTCTCTTGGCGGGCGCGGCTGATGAATGGTTTGCCAATCAGGTACCTCGCGGTCAGTCCCATCAGCTTTACAGCAGCGGGATTGACGGCCCGGATAATGCCTTGGGCATCTGTACCAACAATGGCATCTGAAACGAAAGCCAACAGTGCCTGATAGTGGCGACGTTCCTTCCGCAAGGCAAGTTGGAAATCTTCCAGGGCATCGTTTTGGTCGGAGAGTGCCTGCTCTGCCACGGCTAGGGCTTCCAAGCAATCGTCGAGTTCCGCCATAGCACTGGTCACTAACCGAGTAATTTCGTGAGGTCTTGCTCCATTTCTTTTGAATGACCTGGCACGTTGCCTGGCTGCCTGCACGCGTTCGAGAGCCGTGTCTGCCAGAACTGCGTTAAGGACTGCGCCTCCCATTTTCATCTCCGTACTTGCGGAGTGCGGACTTACTAATGCGATGAGTGCATTGGCGATGTCAACTAAAGGCAGAACAAAATCTACGTCCCCCGTTGCCACGGCATGAAGCGGCATACTTGGCTGCTGGCTGCTCGGCAGGTCTTGAACAATGGTGACACCGCCTGCCGCTTTGATTGTCTGGATGCCACCGGAACCATCCCCATCACCGCCCGTCAGCACCACGCCGATAGTTCCCGTGGCGCAACTGGCCGCCGCCGAGCGAAACAGCACATCGACAGAAGGACGGCTGTGGTGAACCTTAGATGAGAGGGATAATGATAGTGACAGATTGGCATTGACCAGCAGGTGCCTGCCAGGCGGGGCAATATAAACGTGTCCCGCTCGCAGAAGGTCTCCTTGCTCGGCTTCCTTGACACGCAGTTTGGTGATGTTGCTGAGGATTTGGGCCAACTTACTGGGAAACTCAGGAGATAGATGCTGGACAAGGACGATAGGGACAGGAAAGTCTTTAGGCAGACCCGCTAAAATCACGCGAAAAGCGTTCAGGCCACCAGCAGAGGCTCCAATGACGACCACGCGCCGTGGTTTTTCAAAACCCGAACTGCTGCTAATGGCATTCAGACTATGTGACTGAGTCGGATTAGAAGACTGAACAGGCTGTCGGGAAACCAAGATGAATCACGCAATGCTTCCTCGCCCATACCATGAAGAGTAAGGCGGCCCGAACGATTGGTACGGTGAAGGTTCTGCATCAGAGCCTGTATCATCAAACCTCGGAATACAGTATTCTACCACTGATTGCCAACTCTCAACCAGGCAGGCACAATCGATTAGTGTATTTCAATGTTTCTTTGGTGTACTGCTACTTTTACCGAGTTTTGTGATGCGGCTGGAAGATAGTGAAAGTATGAATACAGCACTTGATGTCACGATGCGAAGAAATCAGGGAAAGATTGTAGTCGAGGTGGTTGGGAAGGTGGATTTAGAGCCTGTTATGCACTTTGTAGGCTTGTTTGGTCTGATTTGCCCCTGGCGCGGCTGAATTTAGAGTATTTCGGCCAGCAACCCGCGTTATT
>JBPBQB010000283.1:0-12252 GCA_050954545.1 Janthinobacterium lividum
TGATCGAACCGATGTCACCGACGGCTCAGGAGCAACGGTT
The DNA here is from genome assembly GCA_050954545.1 of Janthinobacterium lividum. Taxonomy (GTDB): domain Bacteria; phylum Armatimonadota; class Armatimonadia; order Armatimonadales; family Capsulimonadaceae; genus JANXMY01. Next base: position 41 of record JBPBQB010000283.1, read on the forward strand.
AACGTACAGAGCGGCAGCAGGCATTACTACAAGAACGGTCAGACTGGAACTGTCATCGGAACCGACTCTGCTTACAGCCCCGGCGTCGACTTTACCCCGCTGACAGAACGCTGACAGCGAGGTAACGAAAACATCAGGAGTCATCGCGCTCGTTTTTTTGGTTTGCTTCTACCCGCATCAGTCGCTTTTTCAGAGCATCGATCTCAGACTTCTGGGCATTAAGCTCTGCGAGGATAGGAGCAAGGGTTTTTGACAGATCAAATGCAGGCGACTTCACCGGGGCAGGAGCCGGGGCAGCAACAGGCGCGTAGTAGCGGCCATAACCGCCCTGCGAGGGAGGCGCTTTTCCCGCGGGGACATCCGTATTTTTAACGGCTCGTCTTTCTTTGCCCGGCGCTCTTTCAGTCTTTTGTTCCGGCCTTCGGCCTGTTTTGTTATTCATAGTGTACGCCTGAAAATTGCCACTTGTGTCGGCGTCTCCCACACCGAGACATGGTCGAGTGTGGCGCGGTCAAACGTCGTCTGCTCCAAAGCATGGAAGATATGGGCGGCGATATTCTCTGCGGACGGGGATAAATCCTGGAACGCAGGCAGATCGTTCAGGTACGTGTGGTCCAGCGTTTCTAAGACGGCATTGAATGCTTTCTTGATGTCGGTGAAATCCACCAGCATCCCGAAGCGGTCCAGTTCCGTGCCGGTATAGGCGACTTGCACCCGGTAATTGTGGCCGTGCAAATTCTCGCAGGGGCCATTGTAATCAAACAGCCGATGGGCGGCTGCTATCGTTTTTTCGACGCGGACTTCAAACATAGTATTCGGTTTCTTATAAATCTTTCAGGTAACGGTTTCGCTCGTCGACAAGGATCTGCTTCGGCTGAAGCGGCTCATCTGTGAATGTAAACGCAGCGATAATCACGATGTCGCCGACATGAATCAGGTGAGCTGCGGGGCCGTTCATGCAGATCATGCCGGACCCAGGCGGCCCGGCGATGACGTAAGTCTCTAAACGCTGGCCGTTGGTCGCGTTCCAGACGTGAACCAGCTCGTTGGGAGCCAGATCGACCCGCTCGATCAATTCCTGGTCAATCGTGATGGAACCGATGTAGTTGACATCGGCCTCGGTAACAGTCGCACGGTGGATCTTGCTTTTGAGTATCTGACGCAGACGCATAGAGGGTTATCTCCCTCCGCCCTTCCCGGCAAACATGGATGGCGCAGGCTTTGCAGTCCGGTGACGCGGATGTTTTACCGCTTTTGGTGAGGGCGAAGCGATCCGTTCTTTAGGGGTGGGATCGACCAAATCCGCGACCGGCTCTAAACGATTTTCCAGGATCCGGCGGCGCATAGAGATCAGCCCGCCGAAGACCAGCAGCAGAGTCCCGATCCAGACAAGATTGATCATCGGACGTGTCGTTGCTTCCAGATAGAATGCCTGGCTCGGTGGGCCGCTGTCTTCACGCAAGTTGAGCGCGGCGGATTCGTTCATCGCGCCCGCACCAGGATTGGCTTGATCACTGCTGCCCGCGTTCATGCCCGCAAAACTGATAAGCGCCCCGCCTGGTAATTTGATTTCCGGTGATTTTGAGGCCGAGTTATCGGCGTATTGAATAAACTGCGGCGAGACCATCGTTGTCTTACCCTGGTAAGTGACACGTAGGACCGCAGAGACTTTCTGTACGTCTGGAATGATGCCCTGGCGAAGCAACGGCCCCATCGGGTTGTCAAAACGCATAAACTCGACAGTGTATACTTTTGGATGCAAAGGGTCCTGGGTGATATTGACACGCTTCACATCGCCCAATTTCAGAGTAGGTTTCCAAACAGGAGTTTTATAGAAATCTTCTAAGCCTGTTCCATCGCTCATAAACAAGTACAAATCGCTTGTTCCATGGTGCAAAATGGCAGGGTGAGCAAATACCATCTTCTTGCCGCCGCCTTCAGGGGCACGTAAGGCATAGGGCAAACGAGCTTTGAAGCGTTCCCGGCCATCTGTGGAGGCGACATCTACAAGAAGTGCATTGTCCTTATCTCTTTCAGGATTACCGGACATTCCCTGGAAAACAGCCGTATATGCTCCATCCATAAGCGGAGCAGGCCGGTTCTGGATCAGTAAAACATCCGTGTCTTTCTTGACAAACACAATTAAGCAGACAATGCCTACCAGCATGACCGCCGCGCCGAGATGCGAGAGCGTTCCACCTACGGTCCAGACCGGGCGAACGACGCTGTGCTGTCGGCTCTTACGCGGGAATAGCCGGGTCAGCAGCATGACATTGGCGACAATGGCAAAGACCGACGCCGTAAAGAGCAGCAGTTGGGGGATCAGCTTACCACCTGTCAGCGGCGTCCCTAAATGCTTCGCAGCCAGCACGAATCCAAGCGCTGCGATCACGGAAATGGCATAGGCCCAGACCAGCTTCGCACTGTTCATGCCGCCCTTGCCGCGCCAGGCAAGATGCGGCCCGATGCCCATGCCGAGCGCCAGCAGAACGGCCATCGGGAACATGGCCTTATTATGGTAGTCTTCGCGCACGGCACCCTGGAAGTCAGCAAGGTGCAGTTTGACCCCGATGCTGGTCAGCAGCGGCGCAGACAGGCCCACCGCTGCGATTGTCGCACAGAGAGTCAGCAGCACAATCGCCATCGTGTATCCAAACTCACGGGACTGAATATCGTCAGTCGTATTCTCACTCTTCGGGATGGCTTTCAGCCGCCAGAGCAGCGCACCAACGGAGGCAGCCACAGAAAGCAACAGAACGCCCAAAAGCACATTGTTGGCGTTGCCGCCCAGTGTCGAGAACGAATGAACGCTGAACTTGTCCAGAATGCCTGTTCGGGTCAGGAACGTTTCATACAGTGCCCCGGAGAACGGCAGCAGAGCCAGCAGCAAAGTCGGCTTTAGAAAGCCGCCGCGCAGACGCTGGATCTGAGCCGCATGCAGGAAGCCGAGCAGGAGCATCCACGGCACGAACGGGCCATTTTCGACCGGGTCCCATTCCCAGAAACCGCCCCACCCCAGCATCTCGTAGGCCCAGTAGCCGCCCATCATCATGGCGAGGCCGAGAATAGCAAAGCCGAACAGACCCCACGGCAGCGCCCGCTTCAGCCAGCCCTCCCATTCCTGCCAGCAGAGCGCGGACAGAGCAAACGCAAACGGCACAGTCAGCGCCGCGAAGCCGAGAAAAAGCGTCGGTGGGTGGATGACCATCCAGTAGTTTTCGAGATTGGGATTGAGTCCTAGCCCTTCAGTCGGTGTGACTTGAATGCCAAACGAGTCGACGGTCGGCAGGAACGGCGGCTTGATGACCAGCATAGCCATCAGAAACAGCAGCACGGAGCCATAAATCGGCATGACACGCCGCTCGGTAGCGCCCGATGTCAATGCCAGCACGACCCCTAAAATCGCGATCCAGAAGCCCCAAAGCAGGAACGAGCCTTCCTGTCCGGCCCAAAACGATGGGAAATAATACAGTGGCGACATGGCCCGCGCCGAATGATCGTAGACATATTGAATGTCGAACCGATGGGTCAGCAGCAGTGTTCCCAGCGCGAATGCCGTGGCTAATGTGGAGCCTGCCGCCAGGATAAACGCGCCCCGGCCCAGACGCACAAACGCCGCGCCGTTATCCGGCTTCCCGCGCCGGACACAGGCCGTGAGGTAACTTCCCATCGAAATGATGAGCGCGACTACGGCAATCCAGATTGTAATCGTTCCAAAAAGTGGCATAGTTTGTTGTGTTCTAAATAGCCGGTGCAAGGAGCATATAGGAGTATAGGGCCAAAGATCAAATACGCCACGGGTTGAAACCCGAGGCTGGAAAGTACACAGTGTCGCGGCGACACAAGATGGGGAACAGTGCGTGATTATAAGCTCTTCCGTCCCCTGGACGGTGGGCACTTCTTAGCCTCGGAATTTATTCCGTGGCTATTTCCCGTAGCTCCGCTCCGTCGTCCCCTGCCCCTGATACTTCGACGGGCATTTGACCAGCAGGTTATCCGCGACAAATGCGTGCTGGGCCGGATCATAAGTCCCCTGGGCGTTGATCGCGACTGCTTTGCTCATTGCCGAGTCCAGATCGTCGGGTTTAGGGCCTTTGTAGATAACCGGCAACGTTTGCCCCGAAGAGTCGCGCATGGTGAAGCGCAGGGCATGAAGAGTGCTGTCGTAGTTCATTGTTCCGGGGATTGGCGCACCCATTACTTGAACGTCCGAATCGGTCGCCCGAATCGCTTCGGAGAACGGCACGGCGTTGACCAGATTGTTCTTGAACGCAACCGCGCTGAACGCCAGCGCACCGACAATAATGACCAGACCGATGACAGCGCCTTTGTTCTTCATTTTTATTCGTTCTCCGGTTCCTCTAAACGACGCATCTCGTCTTCCAGACGCTTGACTTTGCTGTCCAGGTTCCAGAGATACGCCCAGAAGCCAGCAAAAATCAGCAGAGGCACCAGCATCAGCGGCACAAGGCTTTGCATTTTAACGCAGACCCTCGATAATCACAGCTTTAGCAGGGGCCATTCGTTGTGACGCGGTACGGGCAAGCCGGTTCAGTCGAAGCTGCACAAAATCTAATGCGACATGGATACGGAAGGCCCAGACATAGATCAAAGTCAGGCCCAGCGAGAAGGCGCTGAGGACAATCCAATACTCTGAGCTGAATACCGTGTTCTTGGGATGCAGCGTGTTTGGAGTCGAGTTCGGCAGAATGAGTGTCAGGAAGGGCACGGAGACCAGTGCGAACAGCGTATAGACCGCGCTGATCGTCGCCCGTTTCCGGTCGTCATCGATGGCAGTTCTCAGGGCAAAATACGCGCAGTAAATCAGCAGCAGCATGACAATACTGATCTGCTTGATATCCCAGCTCCAGTACGCGCCCCATTCGGCTTTGGCAAAAATCGCGCCTGTGACAGTGGTCAGAGACCAGAGCAGCAGGGCCAACGCAAGCGACACCGAAGATTTAATATCGTCTGCCAGGTCGCGGGTCTTCAAATACCGAAGCGCGTACCAGACACCCACCGCCGTCGCCACAGAGCCGACAATCGAGCAGGGAATATGGAACACGGCGATACGGGCCAGCGCCGGGCTGGCAAACGTAGAAATCGACGGCACCCACAAAAAACCTGCCGCTACCGTAGTACAGACAAGAAGCAGCAGTCCAATTCGACCTGATTTTTGGATAGTATTCACTGATGTTATGTGACTAAGGGGACGCAAATGCCAGTATCTAAAATCTGTATTCTGTCCCCTGGACAGGCGGCGTTTCTGAACGCCCTCCAGCGAGTGAGTTCACTCACTCGTCATTTACTCTCGGCTAATCATTCCAAACATACTCAAACAGCAAAAAAGACGCTGTCGTCATAACTAAGCTGTAAACCGCCAGAATTTCGATGTCTACGCGCGACTTAGCAATATGACTCGGCAGACCGTCAAACGTCCCGATTGTCCCCTGCACGGCGATCAACAGCAGGGGCAGAAGGATCGGAAACGCGACGACAAAGAACAGCGCACTCTTGCCGGAAGACGCCTGCGCGATCAGCGCAGCCACAAAAGTCGAGGCCCCGGAAAGACCGACGCCGCCCAGTATCAGAACACCTGCCAAGAGACCAAAGTTCACGCCGACGTTCCCATGCTCAAGCGGCAGAACAACTAAAAAGAGCGGCACACTCACTAGCTCTACGGAAAAAACCAGCGCAATGTTAAACAGCCACTTGCCCGCATAAACCGCCGTCGCCGGAGCGTAAAGCCGCAGGAGCGGCGCGGTTCCTGCTTCTTCTTCACGCACGAACACTCGCGCCAGGCCGGAAAGCGCGGCGAACAGCAGAACGATCCAGAGCAGCGCCGCTTTGACTTCCGACTTGACGGTCGCCGCGCTTAAAGCCGCCGAGACGGCAATCAGTGTCGTGACCGCAAAGAGAAGCACCGCGCCGACTGCATAGCGTGTCCGAAGCTCGACTCGCAGGTCTTTCCGAAACACAGCCCAGGCGCAGGAAATCCAGTTCTTGGCTACCCAATTGTTAACGATAAGTCTCCCCAGCGCTTGGCTTCGGCAGGGTCGTTTGTCGCGACGATGGCGATCTGACCTGACGACCGGCTTTGAGACAAAATTTCGTCGGCCAAACTTCGACCGGCAGTGTCCAGGGTCGCCGTCGGCTCGTCCCAGATCAAGAGGGACGGAGCGCCGAGCAGCGAGACGGCAAGCTTCAGGCGCTGACGCATTCCTGATGAATACGCAGATACGAAGTCCCGGCCCCTTGCCGGCGGCAGACCGACCTGCTTTAGAAGCGCCGCGTTGCCGGCACCGGAAACACCGCGAAACCGGGCGAAAAACGCGAGATTTTCATCACCCGTGAGTTCACCGTAAAGCTGAACATCCGGGGCAGCATAGCCTCGCACGCCATCAAAATCAATCCGGCCTGCTTCGGGCCGAACCAGACCGGCGATGATCTTGAGCAGCGTGCTTTTCCCTGATCCGTTCGCCCCGGTCACCACCAGGCACTGACCGGGGGCGACTTCGGCGTCAATGGCCGAAAACAGCAGACGCCGCCCATACGCCATCGAGATGCCATGCAGGCGCAGCGGACAGTGAGGCAAGATCGACATTGTCTTGTTAGTATACCGTATGCGAAAAACGGAATCAAGCCACAAAGAGCGGCCCTATGCTATAATCGCCTCATGCCACGTTTTTTACCCCTCCAAAATACCAGGAAACTGCCGACAATCAGACTACGAAACCTTGAAACTGAGGCGCAGAGATGACTTCCAAGCTTCTCTGGCGCAGCAGCGCATTCCTGCTGTTTGTCATGCTGACTCTGGTTGGAACGCTGCTGGGGACAGCCTGGCGGCGCAGCCATCCCAGTCGCGACACGCCGCAGCTTGTGGTGACATTCTTAGATGTCGGCGACGGTGACTGCACTCTAGTTCAGTCGCCGGAAGGCCGGACGATTTTGGTGGATACCGGCAGCGCGGATGCTGCCCCATCTGTTGCGGCTCTTCTGCGGAGCCGGAACGTGAAGACGATTGATCTGCTTCTCCTGACTTCGCCGGAAGCGGCCAGTGTCGGCGGCATCCCTGCCCTGCTCGGAAGCGGCATCTATGTTTCTCAGGTGTGGGACGACGCCGTGGCGGATACAGGAGAAGCTCGCCGGGCCGCGCTGGAAGCGATCCGTCAGCGGCATATTCCCTCCAGTGTCGCCGGCGCAGGCGACACTATTCAGATCGGTCAGCGGCTGTTTATCTCGGCATTGTGGCCGCCGGAGACTGGGGACGCCTCCCGGCGCGACCCACTGCTCTGCCGGATCAATTACGGCAGCACGGCATTTCTTCTGGAAGCGCCTGCCACCGCCGAAGCAGAACGGGATTTGATCAGCCAGGCCGGTTCGCAGCTCGAATGCTCAGGAGCCTGCACGGATTTAGTGCTTCAAGCGGCTACTCATGCGGAAGGCTCACCGTCACCGGAGATGCTGCGGCGGGCGGCCCCGGCGATTGTCGTGCTTTCCCACAGCGCCGACAATCCGCCGGATCAAGCACTGCTGCAGAGCCTTCAAGCGGCGGGCGCGGCAGTCTGGCGGACCGATACTCAGGGAACGATCACGGTTACTGCGGGCGGACGCGTCTCGCCCAGCGTCACGGCGACGCATTTATAATCAGATTTTATAAGCATCTCTAGAAAAGAACTATGCAGACACTCAGCGCCCCGCGCACAACTATTCCCCGGATGGGTGACATTCTCATTGAGATGGGAATCGCCAGTACGGAACAGATCAAACACGCTCTCGAAGCGCAGGCTTCCACGGGTCAGCGGCTTGGGACGATTCTGATCAGCAACGGCTGGGCGACGGAAGAGCAGGTCACGGAAGCCCGCAGTGTCCAGATGGATGTCGGATACATCAATATCACCCAGCAGACCCCTGATCCGTTCGCAGTTGCGTTAGTGCCTCTCGAGATCGCCCAGCGCTACCTGATGCTGCCTTTGTCGATGGAAGAAGGCTCGGAAAACAAACCAGGCAGGCTCCAGCTCGCGATGGTCGACCCCTGGGATGTCGAAGCGACCGACTGGGTGCAGCGCGAGACCCGCCGCAGGATCGAGCCGCTTCTCGCCTCGGAAACAGGCCTGATGATCGCACTGGAGCGGGCGTATCAATCCGAGCAGAACGATGCTCACAGCACGGCGATGTCGGAAACGATGGAGCTGGCAAGTCTCGATTCGATGGACCTTGCCGTCACAGACGCTGAAGAGCTGGATTTAGGCGACAATGTCCGTCAGGGCGAACAGGCTCCTGTCATCCGGTTTGTCAACACGCTTTTCTCCGAAGCGGTCCGCCGCCGGACCTCGGACATCCATATCGAGCCGCGTAAAAAAGACTTCCTAATCCGCTACCGGGTCGACGGCCAGCTTCAGACTATCAAGACTGTTCCGCGTAACCTGCTGGCAGCGACAGTCTCGCGCATCAAGATTCTGGCTGAGATGGACATCGCAGAGCGGCGTCTGCCGCTTGATGGCCGGATCTCCATGCGGGTCGAAGGCAAGAACATTGACCTGCGCGTCTCCACTCTGCCGACTCAGTACGGTGAGCGTGTAGTCATGCGAATCTTAGACCGCAGCACGGCCAGCATGGGGCTGGATGAATTGGGTTTTTCGCCGCATAACCTGCTGTCGTTCAACTCGCTGATCCGAAAGCCGCACGGGATTATTCTGGTCACTGGCCCGACCGGGTCCGGCAAAACCACAACTTTGTATGCTGCGCTGAACGCTCTGCGCTCACCGACCACTAATATCATCACCTGCGAAGACCCCGTCGAATATGAACTGGAAGGTATCAGCCAGTCCAATGTCAACGAGCGCTCCGGCCTGACATTTGCCCGGCAGCTTCGGGCCATACTGCGTCAGGACCCGGATATTGTGCTCGTCGGTGAAATCCGCGATGCTGAGACCGCCGAAATCGCCTTCCGAGCTGCTCTGACCGGTCACCTTGTTTTATCCACACTTCACTGCAACGAAGCCGCCGGTGCCGTCAGCCGCCTCTTAGACATGGGAGTCGCCCCGTTCCTGATTGCGTCTACGGTCGCAGGCGTAGTCGCTCAGCGGCTTGTGCGCCGCCTTTGCCCCCACTGCCGCCGCGAGACGTTCCCCGACGAAGACACGCTGGCGATGTACCGCGCACTCGGCGGCACGACTGAACCCGGCATGAACCTTTGGGAAGCAACTGGCTGCGTCAAATGCGACGGCAAAGGAACACGAGGCCGGGTAGCAGTCCACGAAGTGCTGGTGACAAACACCCACATCAACCGCTTGACCATGGAGTCTGCGGAAACCAATGTGATCCGTGAAGCTGCCATCGAAAACGGCATGATCCCGATGATCGGCGACGGGTTGGCAAAAGTCCGCGCCGGTCTGACCCTGCTCGATGATGTCCAGCGCAAAATAGGCGTCGCCATCACGGAATAATGTTGAAAGCTTTGAAAATGATGTGCCTGACTACAGGTAGAGTGTTATGGTTCTGAATTCCTCCTGCCACTTTTCCAAGCCTGTATCCGGCGTATTATCCCAAATGCGAGTATGCTGATGGGAACAATAAGCACGAATATATTTGCAGTCGTTACAGACAACTCAAAAGAAACACCGAGCGTGCGGAAAATACAAACTATCATCCAGCCAAAATAGGGACTTACTCCCAACCAAATCAACAGAAATATCAAAAAACAAACTATCTGCAGCGCTAACATGAACTTCTTTCTGGACCTTACCTCGGATAAACACCTATTGTAAACCCCATTGTCAAGCCAATAGAGCAGCGTCTTTTTTAGCCATTGCACAATAAAAACCGCCCGCCTCTGTCATTCAAGTACAGTGGCGGGCGGTTAGAAAAGCGGCAGACTCAATTAATGAGCAGTGTGTGCTTTGATCTCGTGGCGGGTGAACAGACCAGCGCCGATACCGGACATTGTCGGGTGACGCTGAGCGAAATCCAGCTTCTGCCCATGCATCTTGCGGTTGCGGGCGGCAACTTTCAGGGCATGATGGGTCGCGATGCCGGCGGCGAAGCCGGTCGCGGTCGGATGGCGCTGAATAATGTTCGGATGATGAGCCATCGGCGACTGTGCGAATGTTGCCGGAGCCAAAAGGGCCAGAGCGGCGGGAATAAAGGCCAATGCGGCCTTGCATGTGCGAATAGTCATGGTTTAAGTTCCTCCAGAGACGATAGCGATAGGCGCATAGAAAAAGTTCCAAAGAGAACAAGATCTTTTTCTTTTATAACAGGAATAATTGGTTACTGTGTAGAAAGCATTCCCAGTCGAACACAAAGGGAGAGTATCATGACAACGCCGACAACGCTTCACCCGGACCAGATCGCTCAGTTTTTGGATCAGGGCTATCTTCGGGTCTCCAACTGCTTTTCTCGGGAAGCTGCCGAAGCAGTCACGGATCAAGCATTCGTGCGCCTGGGATATGATAAGGATAAATCGTCTACCTGGACCGAACCGCGTGTCCATATGCCATCGCTGAACTATTTCGAGTGCAAAACATTTGCCCCGGCTGCTTGGGCCGCCGCCTGTGACCTGCTGGGCGGCGAAGAGCGTATCCAGCAGCCGTGCAACTGGGGTGATGCGCTCATCGCGAACTTTCACGAAGGGCTAGACCGCCCCTGGAAAGGCCCATCGGCGCAGTCGCCCGGCTGGCACAAAGACGGCGACTTCTTCCGGCACTTCCTGGACAGCCCCGAACAGGGCCTATTGGTCCTGGTGCTGTGGTCCGATATTGCCACCCAGGGCGGCGGGACATTTGTCGCACCGGACTCTATTGCTCCCCTTGCCCGCTTCTTTGCCTCTCGGCCTGACGGTGTTCTGCCGAACGAGATCCCTTTCCGAGAGCTGATCGGTCAGTGTCATGAGTTCGAGGAGTGCACCGGCAGCACCGGCGACGTTTTCCTGTGTCACCCGTTTCTGCTGCACACGGTCTCCCAGAACCACGGCGGCAAGGCACGCTTTATTACCAATCCGCCTGTATCGCTCAAAGAGCCGATGGACTTCAATCGAGATGACTTGAACGGATTTTCCCCGGTCGAGCAGGCTATCCTAAACGGTCTCGGCGTCGAGCGTCTCGATTTCCAGCCGACTGTTCCACGCGAGCGGATCGTACCGGATCGGGTCAAGCGCGAACAAGCAGTCATCGAAACAGAGCGCAAGCGGCTGGCTGCGGCGACATAAAATTTGTGTTAAGTAGTTGAGCATATGTAATCAGGTATTTTTAGTTGCGTATTGAGGAGGAAACCCCGCCCAGAATACCGGAAAACATATGCTCAGGTACTTAAGAAACATATTTTTTTCGATTTTGACTTGCTAAAATGGGTGAACCTGTGTTAGAATTACCTGGTTGTGAAATATTGCACGAATAGCTTTGATGCAAGTTCACCCGATTTGGACGCTTTTCTGGACTACCCTCCTTTGCGAAAAGTCTCTTACTAAGATGAACCCGAAAGGAATTTTTGCTTTTGCTGTTTCCGTTATTTGACCGCGCCCCCGCCGCCCGGCTGGTCTGCGCCCTGTCTTTGATTGCTTTGCCGTTACTCGCTGCCGCGCCGATGGCCCTTGCCTATTCCAGCCACCATTCCAAGTCGGCAGCCGCATCCCCCGCGAAAACGGCGAAAGTCCAGGCGCAGAACACTGCCATTGCCAGCGGCAATGTCGTCGTGGCCGCCGCCGCGTTCCGAGGCACCCGCTACGTCATGGGCGGAACGTCCCGCTCCGGCTTCGACTGCTCCGGCTTTGTCCGTTACATTCTGAGTGCGACCGATGGCGTCGATCTGCCCCGCACTGCGACCGAGCAGTATTACCATGGAACAGCAGTTTCCCCCGCTCAGGCTGAACCCGGCGACCTGGTCTTCTTCAAGAACACCTACAAGCACGGCATTTCCCATGTCGGCATCTACATCGGCGGCGGTCAGTTTATTCACGCCGCCAATGCCCACAAAGGTGTCCGTATGGACAGCCTCAGCGCCAGCTATTACCAGGCCCACTTCGCCGGTATCCGGCGTGTCCTGCCCGCCGAGATGCGGACAGCGGCGGCGCTGCCCTAAGAAATTTTGGTCCGCGCGGGTTGACAAAGACTACGTGCCTGGGGTATAAACTAATCCGTGCGGCCCCTTGGTCTAGTGGTTATGACGTCCGCCTTTCACGTGGAAGATCACCGGTTCGAGCCCGGTAGGGGCTA
>JBPBQB010000233.1:0-12196 GCA_050954545.1 Janthinobacterium lividum
CATCCGTCAAACTTCAGAACGTCGGCAAATGAGTTGTGTAGCAGTCTGGCTGGCACCAGTCCTGGCACTGCTTCTCAGCACCTGCATCTTGCCCCGTGCATTAGCCGCTCCCGTTCTGACTACCATCGCAACTTTCCCTGGAGAGGATCCTGCTGGGCTAATTATCGATGCAGCAGGGAACCTTTACGGATGCGTACCAAACCGTTTTGCGAGTAGCCGAATCTTCGAGATAACGCAGGGTAGCCACACTGCTGTTACTCTGGCTTCAGTACCGCACGTTGACCTCGATAACCTTGCTCTCGATCGCGCCGGGAATATCTTTGGAACTTCGGACGCTGGCGACCTCAAATCCAGCTCTGTTTTTGAGTTGGCCAAGGGAAGCCATACTGTCAAAACACTGGCTCGGGTCCGAGATGTGATCTCTGTCGGTATCGCCGTGGACAAGCCGGGAAATGTCTTCTGGGCCGTAGGCTCAGAGTTGACAAAAGGCCGGGTCTTCAAGGTTGTCAAAGGCAGCCATACGCTCATAACCCTTGCGACTTTCCCGACCTCCCTCCCAATGAGCATCAGCCTCGACGACACCGGAAACTGCTTCTGCACAACCGCGGGAGGAACCGACAATCTCATCATCGGCAGGGTTGTTGAGATGGCTAACGGGAGTCACACGGCTATCGTTGGTTCACTGCAAGGTACTTTTCCGTGGTGTTGCCATGCCGATGCCGCAGGGAACCTCTTCGGGACGACAAGTTCGGACAAGTCGGATATTAGCACCATTTTCGAGATTGTCAAAGGCAGTCATGCCATAACACCCCTTGCTACCTTGCCCCATGTTATGAGTTCATATCTTGCCCTATCCAGCACCGGCAATATTTTTGCGACGACGATGCTCATCTCCGACTTCAAAGTAAGTTCGGTAGTTAAACTGGTCTCGGAGGGCCATCAAGTGACGACCCTTGCGACTTTCCATGAGGCGACACCAAAAAACCTCATTCTGGATACCAGCGGGAACCTATTTGGAACGACAACCTATAAAAACTCAACACCTGGCACAGTGTTTGAGATCGTTGCACCCCAAACATCAACCCTTGCCCCTTAAAACCACTCGGCAAATACCGTTCTAAACAGCCAAACCGCACAAGCACAGGAGAGAGCCGAGATGAATTGCAGAACATTTTCACTATCCGTACTGATACTCTTTTTGCCAGTTATATTTTCCGCAGCTTCGCCTGTCGCCCCGCCTGAAGACCGGAATACGTCCTTGTTTGACGCCGCCAGTGATGGCAACTATCCTCGGATTGCGAACCTTCTTGCCGAAGGAGCAGATGTCAACGCGGACATAGATAAGACCTCGCAGTTCCATGTCCCGGAAGATGCTGGTGACACGCCCCTGATTTATGCCATCAATGGAGGCCATTACCGAGCAGCCGAGATGCTTCTGAAGCACGGAGCACTCGTAAACTTCGCGAATAAGAGAGGAGACACACCGCTTCTGATCGCGGCAACCAACGGGCAGTCGGGCCTAGTGCATCTGTTGCTTGCAAATGGTGCGGACATGACTGCGGTCAGCAAAGCAGGATCGCCATTCTCCAAGTCAGGCCCAGCGAACCGCGATATGCCGGGTGATACTCCTTTGATACGGGCTGCGCGGAACGGTACCACGAAGACCATTGAGTTTTTACTGACGTCCGGGGCAGATGTTCATGCGGTGGACCAAGAGGGCAAAACGCCACTGATGATTGTCAAAGCGCGAGGTTTACTTGATGACGCAGCTCTTTTCCAGGAGGCGGAGCAGGGCCATCTTCCAAAAGGCAATTACTGGGTTGGACCGGTCAGCCTCCCGGCTATCTTCGGTGTAAAGACAAACAACACTCTGCCCCTGGGAATGCGGCTGGATAAGGTGCTGCCGTCCAGCCTGGAGTCCGCGAAAAAGCCGACGTTTGACCGCCTGGTACGCTGTTTCGAGAGCCGGGGGTATGTAATTACATGGCTGCTCGAGCAGTATGGAGCAAATGGAAAAGTCCAGCGGTTCGACTTCGTGGCTGAGCCCGATTTTTCGCCCGGTATCACAACTCCTACCAGTGGTTTTGACCTAACGATCATAGAAAGGCCTAATGGCAGCGGCTCCATGTGCTTTAGTGAGTAGCTGTCGAGGATCGGGTCAAACTATGGATTTTTTCAGAGCACGAGTGAAGCGAGGATTTCTTTATCTCTGTCTTCTTCTCGTTTTCTTTCTTTTGCTAAAAGTGGGGCTTTGGTTCGTGGCAGATGCGCGTGCGAAGCTCCATCATGGTCTCACAGCTCAGGCCACGGTGACTGGAAAGAGCATCCATTACAGCAGAAGGTACACGGAGCGGTATCTTCACTATCAGTATGAGATTGGCAAGGTCGTTTATACAAGTGAACGCACCGCCAACGAAGATCAATACAATGCGACCAAGATCGGGAGCCAATTCGTCGTTACTTATTTACGAGGTTCGCCGCGAAATATCACTATCGACCGTGTCACGAATACGAGGGTTCTTTTCCTTAACATTATCACGATAGGCTTTTTGGTGGTTGTCGGCTTAGGACTGGTGGCAATTATCTTCACCAATGAGACGGGAGTAAGAAGCGGGGTTTGTATCATGCGCGAAGGGTTCAAGACGATCAATCTGAGCCAGAGAACCGCAGGCGGCTTATCTGAAAGCGAAGAGTAGGCAGCCCGGTGACAGCGCGAAACAAAACGTCCAGCCTCATCTGAGGCCGGGCGTTCTTGTGTGTCATACCGAAGAGGCTGTTCTAGCGCCCCCCGAAGATGAGGCTGAGGGCGACTTGCTGCTGGGGATCGGTACTTGTCGCGAGATCGATTTGGACGCCGCCGAAGCCGAAGCCGAGGCCGGCGACGAAGCGGCTCTGGTCGTAGCCACCGCGCAGGGAAAAGCCGCGACTGACGGGGTAATCCAGGCCCAGATGGACGGAGCGCTTGCCGCCGTTGACGCTGCCAAGGTTGTGCAGCTCGGCGGCGTAAGTGACGCCGTGGTACGCGCCGAGGCCGCCGACATCGACCTGCGGCTTCATGCCGAAGGAGAAGTCCCCGCTGGCCGGCACCGCGCCGAGGCTGCTGTTCAGGCGCTGGGGCAGATGGAAGGTCGGGGACAGCAGGTTATGCACGGCAATCGCGCCTCGAATGTGATACAAAGGGTCCGGGTTCGAGATGTATCCTAAGTCGACATCGAACTTGCTTTGCTGCACTTCCCGGTAAGTGGCCCCGGCGATGTCGCCGTTCGGCGCTCCCGTAGTATCGAAGCCGTTTGCCGTGCTGGTCTCGTTCGCCAAGAAGCCCGCACCAGCATAGGAAGCCTGAACATAACGCGGGCTGATCCCAATCGCGCCGATGGGCGTTTTAATACTGAAAGGGACAGCGATGTTGGTCAGGCCCAGCACGCCGTAAGCGGCTGTTTCGGCCCCGGACGGGCTGCCTAAATTGGTGAAATTGGTGCCGAGCGACGCTTGATTGTAAGCCCGCAGCTCTACTTTCGCGGACAGGCTGCCGTAAGCGACGATGCCGACATTTCTGACATTGACCCCGATCAGCGGCGCGAGGTTCGCGGTCAAGTCGGCAGGGGAGCCGGACTCGTTCGCACCGGCTCCGGTCGCGAAGTTATAGATCTTTTGGAACGCATCTCGGACACCCGCAAGCGAGCTGTTGCTGTTGTTGAACTGGTCACCCAGGTCTTTGATCCCATTCGAGAGATCGTTGATCTTGTTGACGTTGACATTGCTGGTGCTGCCTGCCGCAGTGTTGGACTCGCTCGACGGCCCGGCAAAAGCGATAGCCGCCGGGT
The DNA here is from genome assembly GCA_050954545.1 of Janthinobacterium lividum. Classification (GTDB taxonomy): domain Bacteria; phylum Armatimonadota; class Armatimonadia; order Armatimonadales; family Capsulimonadaceae; genus JANXMY01. The sequence goes on from JBPBQB010000233.1 coordinate 3,825, forward strand.
TGAAGGCCGCGCTGGAAACGTCGCCCATCAGCAGCAGGTCGGTTCCGCCCATGCCCATCGCCCGGGCGCTGGCCCGGAACTGGGTCCGGTCGATCTGCGACGGCCCGATTGGCGCGGGAGTCGGAGCGGTCTGAGCGTGCGCCGCGCCGCCCGCACCGAGAGCAATCAAAAGGAGGGCTGCACAGCCCTGGGTGTATTTCATAGGGGTTCTTTCTTGCACAGGGCTGTTTTAGTTTGTCTGGATTGTCAGCGTCGTCGTGTTGAACGTGATATGCATCACTGTGCCGTTAGGCAGATCGGAGCTGGTCGCGCTCAGGGTCAGAACCGCCTGATTAGTGGGCTGTTCGGCGGTGACGATGTTGATCAGCTTTTGCAGGTTCGCATCTTCCGTCGACGCCGTCTGCTGCAGACTGAATGTCCCGGCAGTCGCGCTGTAAGTGCCGTCGGCCTGCAAAGTAAATGTGATCGGCCCGGCCGTGCTGAGCGGCGACAAGACAATGCTGTCGTTGATCGATCCGTCGGCGTTCAGGTCATCGACTTCGCCGACGACCGTGAAGCTCTGAAGCGTGAAACTGCTCACCGAAGCCCCGGTTTGGTCCAGTGTCACAGTCGGCACGAGGCTGAACGAAAGCTGTGCGCTTTTGACATCGGCTTCGCTAATCGGGTTCTGGTTAGGGAAGGCGAACACATTGACGTTCGGATTGGTGGCTTTGGGAATCAGCTTCAGCACGGTTTTTGCAGTGATCGCCGCTGAGTTCGGGTTGGTGACTGTCACCATCGCGGCTTTTTTGTCGATCCCAAACGGGTTGGCGACAGCGATTGCCGGTGCATTGATCTGAGCCGAGTTCAGGTTTTTGACGACGCCGCTGCAGCCGCCGAGCAGCGGGCTTACAGCGAGAATGGCAGCACAGAGAAAGGCCGGGCGCAGGGAGAAAAGGGAGAGTTGGATCATGGTAGTACCTTAAGATTGGGTTGGATAGCATTGGAACAAGCTTCTTGTTCCATAAACCCGGTAAATATTACAGGATTTAATTTCCGCCAACGCCAACATATCGGTATATTTGCGGGGATTCTCTAGGGATAAATTTAAGTGCGCCAATGGGCGTTGTTGCATATATCGGAACCGGCACTGGAAGTGCCGGTCTACTCTTGAATGAAAGTCGAGGCGACTACAGATTGGCCTCTATTGACTGGTTCCGTAGTGTCGGAGACACTTTCACGCAACAATAGACCGGCACTTCCAGTGCCGGTTCCGAGGCTTAGACGTGGATTTCACACCCAGGCTCGGAGGATGGCGACTGCCAAGAGCCGCGTGGTCCCGGATATGCCGCAGCGGCTTTGCAGTGTCTGCAATAGCTCACCTGCCTCGGACAGCGACAGGCCTACCGACGGTGCGGCGTCTTCCAGAGCGTAGCCCGTCATCAGCAGCCGGAGCAGGGCACGTTCCAGAGGTGTCAGGGTCAGCGGCAGAGCAGAACTCGCATTGTTTTCGTCCAAGCTTCGTGTCAGTGTCATGTACATCTCCATAGGTTAGTCTGCTTTTCCGCCCGATTTGTTCGGTCAATTTTCTGATTTCAGTATGCCCGGACGCTGGTGCCATTGGTTATAGAGGGAGTGTGATATTGGTCACAGGCTGATTGCACGGGATTTCCTCGCAGATTTCCTTGACAAACACGTCGGGGTCTGCCAGAATGAACAGGCTAGACTCTGAGCAAGGAGACACACATGAGTGACGTTTTTCTCATCCTGCACGGCTGGGGCGGCAACAAGCCCGCACACTGGCAGGAGCAGCTCGCGCAAAAATTGATCGCCGAGGGTGCCGAAGTCCATGCACCGAAGATGCCGGAGCCGATGGCCCCGAACCCGGATGCCTGGATGACGGCGCTGCATCAGGCTCTCCGCGAAGTCCCCGCCGAGGCTACATTAACCGTGCTGGCGCATTCACTGGGTGCGATCAACTGGATGCATCATGCAGCAATGTCTCAGACACTGGGATTCGAGCGGCCCGGCCCGGTCGCAGACCGGGTGCTGCTGGTCGCGCCGCCTTATGTGATCCGCGAAATCCCGCCGCTTGATGCTCCGCCTGGAGCCGCTGATTTCTTCCCGCCACCACTCTCGAAAGCCGGCCTTGCGGCAGTCGCCCGCGAGACGATCTTGATCGCCTCCGACACCGATGATTACGCGACATTCGATCAGTCATCTGCGTATGCGGCGGGGCTGGGCCTGGATATTCAGAAGCTGCCCGGCGGCGGCCATATCTCTCCCTACTACGGCTACGGTGAGTGGCCCTGGGTACTGGATTGGTGCCTGCGCCGCGCGGACTTGCCGCCTCTGCCGAATAAGTAACCCACCTCCTTGCTTCGTTCATTCTTCACTTCGCAGGGGTCCTCCCCAAAGGGGAGGACGAAGAGTTTAGGGCACGCGAACGCAAACTCTCCAAAACTCCTCACCTTCCCGTTTCGGGAGGGTCGACGCGGAGCGGCGGGGTGGGTTCTACTATATCAACTGCGCGGCCATCCAAAAGCGTCCTATGCCGGCACCCGTTCTCAACCAGATCCTCTCCGAAGACAACGGCGCGGCGGCTTTTGCCGATGCGCCATCCGGCATGGTCACGTTCTTGTTTTCCGACATCGAGGGAAACACCCGGCTGTGGGAAGAACAGCCGGACACCATGCAGTCAGCCCTGGCCCGGCATGATGCCTTGATGCAAGCGGCAATCGAATCGCGAGGCGGTGTCGTCTTCAAGACAGTCGGCGATGCGTTTCATGCCGTGTTTGAGCACCCCGAGGCTGCGCTGAACGCCGCGCTGGCGGCTCAGACAAGCCTCCATATGGAATCATGGAACTTGAAAAATGGCAGGACGCTTCGGGTGCGGATGGCGCTGCATACAGGCCGGGCAGAGCGGCGCGGCGGTGATTACTTCGGCGCGGCCCTCAGCCGGGCAGCCCGACTGCTGGCGGCCGGGCACGGCGGGCAAACGTTGATCTCCGAAGCCGCCGCCGTGTCTGTCTCGGAAGGGCTGCCGGAGGGCTGTCTTTTGCGCTCCCTGGGGCGGCACCGACTCAAAGACCTGGCGCAGCCGCAGGAGATCTTTCAAGTTCTAGCGCCGCTTCTTCCCGGCATCATGTTCATCATAAACGGCGGCACAGCTCGTCGAGAAAAGGACTGAAACAAAAAGGCAAATTCAATAACTTAATGTCGATGCCGACTAAAGTATTTATCGCTCCCACTCCTGTTAAACCAAACACGCCCCACGGTATGCCGCCCCGCTAAGCTGTTTCGTAAGTCGTGCTGCAGGGGTCTTTGAGGAATGGGCGACTGAAGTCGCGGCAACAAGTTCGCAAAGTCCACCTGCGTGGACTCATACAGAATCCAATCCAGAGTCTTTGTATTAACCTGCGAAGGCAGGTTTTGTGAACTTGTTGCCGCGACTTCAGTCGCCCGACATCCCTTTTCTACATCCTGTTATGGGTCGACTGTGAACAGCCCCACACGGGCCCAGCGTTCTTTACCGGACACAAAGGCCAGCGGAGCTTCGGTATCCAGTTGGCCCGTCCGCAGGTCGCGCAGCAGCGGGCGCTTGCCGTTTTTCGCAACGGTAACGGCTTCCACGGAGGGCGGCGCAAGCATAAGCAGAAGAAGCTGATCGGTACCCCGGCAAACCAGCGGTAAGTAGTCGATGGGAGTGTCCGTGCCGTTCGCCGGCTGGATTTTGAGGAACGGCGCGGCGGCAGGGTCAGGTGTGAAGACGCGGCGGTCTAAAGCCACACTCGGCGCATCGAAATTCAAGACTGCCTCGGGCAGAAGACCGGCTAAAGACAGCAAGGCCGATTGATGCCCGGCGACTGCCCGCCAGGCTGCTGCATGGGACGGTTCCGGCACGGCGCGGAGCGCGGCAAATGCATAGCGCAGATAAGTGATACTACGTGTCAGGCCGAAGAGCCGGAATCCTGCCTGAGCGCAGTCATACAGCCCGGCATGGAGACCGTCAGGGTTCAGCGAAGCCGTTTCCGGCGACAGCGAATGGGACAGCAGCCAGGCTCCCCACTCCGTCAGCGCCGATCGCAGACGCACGTTCGGCGACTCGGCATCGAGCGCCAGCAGAGACAAAACCACTCCTGCGATGGCCGCAGGCGGCTGAGCATCGAATTCCCGCAGGCGACCGTTCAGCAGGAACTCGGCGACGCGCCAGGCCGCTTTGATCCAGACCTCGTTCCCCGTCGCGCCGTAAGCTGCGACAAAGGCCCGGATCGCTTCCGCGCCGTCGAGAGCGCAGGGGGACGGCACGAACCGGCCATCCCCTTCCAGTCCGCGCGTCCCATGGACGCGGGCTCCATCATAAAAGCCGCGTTCGTTCTGTTTCAGCATCAGCCAGTGGCCGATATTGATCGCCGACTGTTTCAGCAGCGGCTCCCCGGTCACTTCATGCAGCCGAAAAAGCGACCGGGCCAAGCGAGCGTTAGAAAGCAGCCCATGTGTCGAGCCGTCTGCCAAGTCCGTACCGATTCCCTGAGTGAGCTTGTCCCAGAATGCGCCTTTATTGGACTCTGATTCTCCAGCTCGGCCCATCACCTGGAAATCCGCGCAGAGGCCATGCGCTCCGAACCGGACAAGGCGCGGGATGCCTGGCGTGGCATGGAGGCCGTTCCAGTCCCATAGGGCGGCAAGCGCCCCTGCCGGCTCCTGCGGCCAGCCGCCGTAAAAGCTTTCGTCTTTGAACGGCTCTGCGTCCGACAAACTCGGCTCCGGGCTGGGCGTTTTCAAGTACAGCCGCTCCATGCCCTGGACATGATACGCCTCGGGCGCTGTCAATCGTGCGACTGTTTCGGCAGGGTCAAGCGCGAGCACGCTGTCCAGCAGATGCAGTGATGCCCCGGCAAAGGCCGTGTACTGGGAAATCAGCGATGCGCGGGCAGATCCGCTCTCTTTTGCCGCCCCAAAGCGCAGGCTAAACGAGATCAGCTTGCCTCCGCCAAGAGAAAACGACGGATATTCCAGCACAAACCCGCCCTGCTCAGACCATGATCCTTCGCCGCTGAGCGCGACCACGCTCACAGCGTGTCCATGGTACGCCGACACGGCACTGAGAGCCTGATGACCGAGGGCAGATGCCGCCTGAAGCCGCCAAACTTCCGGCTGATGCAGCACGGATGCCAACTCGATTGTCAGCGACCCCGTGCGGCGCGGCGTGGTCCGCAGACGCATTTCTACTTGAAACGCCCCCTCCGCTCCCGGCAGAGGCAGCCAGCGCATCTCCCATTCCATCTCCGCACCGTCCAGCCCCAGCTTCCGTGCGCCGCCGAGACAAAGCTGACCGCCGCGCCGCAGCTCATGCCAGTCAATGGTCAGCGGATACGCTTCACCTTTGACCCGGACCGTCGCCAGCGGGCGCAAGACACTCGTTTCCATCAGGGGGGCGAGGACTTTACTGCCGCCCCGGTTCCGAGCGGAAACCGCAATCTGCCAGGTCGGGCGCAGTCCATCGAGGACGGGTTCAAACGCCGCCCAAAGGTTGGTCTTCCGGCCTAATTTGTACTGTATCGTGTCGGTCATTGTTGTAAGTGCCAGAGGCCTACGCCGCCGCTGCGGCGTAAGACTCGATTTCCAATCGCTTGAAGACCAGCGCGTCCTGCAAATCCACCAGTGCGGCTTCGTTCAGGCTGAAGTATTCCAGCACCATCGGGTCGATCTCACGCATCATGCCGTCGCCGCTGTAGCCGATGCCGGAGCGGTGGGCCAGAATGTTCGCCAAATAGACCACGCCCGCCAGATCAAACGCGTTTTGTGCCCGTGTCGGATGATGATGGAACTCGACGGCTTCCACAATCGGCGAGGGCAGGCCCCAGCGGCCCAAAACCCACGCGCCTAGGGCCGGATGCGAAAGACCTAGTATTTTTTTCTCGGCGTCGTACATTGCCATCTGTTCGGTTTGAACCGTGTCCACGATCTCTGACAGGGCCTGCGGAATAAATCGAGCCAGAATGATCTTGCCGATGTCATGCATCAGCGCCGCCGTGAACGCTTTCTCAGATTGTGGGTAACGCGCCCGTTTTGCCAGAAGCTTTGCGGCAGTCGCGGTCGTGACGGAATGGGTCCACAGCGCCCCCAGATCAAAACCGGTGCCGGAGATACGGAAAAGATCGAACATGGCTGCCGCCAGCAGCGTGTTTTTGAGTGTCGCAAAGCCCAGCAGCGTCACCGCCTGTGGAATGTTGCTGATCTTCTGCCGGAAGCCGTAATAAGACGAGTTCGCAAGCTTGAGGACTTTGGCCGCCATCGCCGGGTCCCCCTGAATGACTTTCGCCAAATCCGAGGACGAGCAAAACGGATCCTCAATCATCTGCATGACACGCAGAACACTGGCAGGCAGGGTCGGAATATCGTTGATACGGGAAAGCAGGCTTTCCAAATACGGGTTTTTCATAAGAGCGCCTCTCTCGACATCAAGCTTCGAAACAGCTTCAGCAGCAGTGAATAAACAGATTATCGGCGCGGAAAACATAATCGAACATAGGAGAAATACGAGGCTATGGCATTCAAATGCCCCCATAAATCGAGCGCAGTTCAGGAAGCAGGTATCAGTACCAGACTTTGATATAAATGACCTGCTTGGCACGAAATCTGCCCAATGGGTCAGCATGAAAACTTATACATGCTCACAAATTTTACTACCCGCCATTCTCACTCTAGCCGGACTGGCTTCTCTCGCCGCTGTTCCTGTTCATGCTCAGAACCTGGTCAAAGACGGTGGATTTGAAAACGCGGCGCTGGGTTCCAAACTGGGAACCAAAGATTTTACGTCCGGCAGTCCTTTCGATACCCGATGGACAGTTCGGGGTACCGTCGGCATCGACACCGACAATAAGTATGTGGATGCCGGTAACAAGAGCCTATTTTTAAGCGCCGGCTCAGGTGTCGATTCTATCTCGCAGAACTTGGCGACTAAGATTAATCAAAACTACACGCTTTCGTTTTACGCCGACAGCGATGCCCTTCTTCCTCTGACAGTCACATTCGGCGGTCAGGACGTCGGCGGCGGCCCGATCCTCGTTCCTGAAAACGGTTTCCCGAAAGGCACGGACACCAGCGGTACCCACAAAAACGCTTCTGATTTCACTTTTTACTCGTACACGGTGACGGCAAGCTCTCGTTTCACCGGTCTGTCTTTCTTCACCGACAATACTATCATAGGAAACAATCCTGACACTCTGGAGCTTGACAACATCAGTGTCGTTCCGACCGCGCCGACCGCTCCCGTTCCCGAAGCGTCGACAACCATCTCCTTCGGCCTGCTGCTGGCTCTGGGACTTGGCGGCCTAGCATTCGCCGCCCGCAGGAAGTCTGAGACTTCGTTCGCCTGATCGCGACACACCAGCTTCAATACTAAAAGTCCCTGCATTCCGAACCTCGGAATGCAGGGACTTTTGCCTGTGAACACGCCTCTCAAATTCCCCTTGGCCCATGCCTTCTCGCGGGCTTCGGCACTGCCTTTCTGCCGGCAAGCGCGTGACCTAGTCTATAACACTTTCCTCTGATCCAGGCGGTCCGATTAACTTCTCTCACCCGCAACGGCTCGAGTGGCCTCACCCAGTTCGGCGTCTCTGTTTCCGGCTATCTAGTGAATGCGTAGAAACCGCATTTCATCAAATAACCCTCGGGTTATTCACGTCTCTTGCAACGCGGACAGGATTTGGCGAAACCATGTGCTTACGTGGTATACTTCGGAGTATGCTCCTGAGCACCCGGAATCGCTGATCTTTTGCGAACCCCTCCTCACGGCAGTACACTTCCACAAAATCGCCTAATGCCTCATTTTCAAGGAAAATCCATGAACTTTCGGAACGCTGTTTTTCTTCCTGCCGCGTTTGCTCTTTTTGCCATTTTCACGCCGGCCATGCCGAGTTTTGCCCAAGTTGTCCCCATTTATAAAAACTCGAAAGCGCCGCTGGAGATGCGGGTCAATGACCTCATGAGCCGGCTTACGCAGGATGAAAAGCTGTCGTTCATGACCGGCACCAATTTTTCGACCCAGCCGATCCCCCGTCTGGATGTTCCGGCCATGGGCATGGCGGATGCCGGGCAGGGAGTGCGCGGCGGTCTGCCCGGCACGGAGGGACCGGCGACATTGTTCCCGTCCGGCGTCACGATGGCCTCGACCTGGGACCCCGAGCTTGTCGGGCGGATCGGCAAGGCAATCGGGGAAGAAGCGCTCAACAAAGGCACCGGAGCCCACGTGATGCTCGGCCCCGCCGTCAATATCCAGCGGTCGCCGCTCGGCGGGCGAAACGGGGAGTATTTCAGCGAGGACCCGTATCTCGCCGGACAGCTTGGGGTCGGCTACATTCTCGGGATGCAAAGCACGGGCTGCGGGG
>JBPBQB010000291.1:0-12094 GCA_050954545.1 Janthinobacterium lividum
TTTCCGGCAGACGTTCCCGCAGGTTCTCCCAAAGATCGGCAGTCATCAGGCCGCGCCCGCCGATCTTCAGAAGTGCCTGGATTTCTGTTGCCTCTTCTTCGTAGCGACCGGTAAAGTCCAGCGCGTTGATCCGCTCGTACCGTGCATAAGAATGGATTTCACTGTAGGCATAAGGTGGCTCCGGCAGGGCTATCGCTTTGCTGAAACTTGCCAGTGCCTCGTCGCTGCGGCCTGCCTCCATCTGCTCGTTTCCCAGTTCGTAGTACGCTTTGCTCGCCCAGGGGTCGCTGTCACCAAACCGTTTGATCTGCGCTTGCAGGTAAGCCGTGCGTGCAGGTGTGTCCGCCGAATAGCCGCCGGAAGTCAGCGCTTCCATCAGGCTGCGCGGCGGCGTTTCGGCCACGGCAATCGCCAGTATCGTGCCGAATGTCAGCATCGCCGCAAGAGAGATCGCCCCGCGTGTCAACGCCTGCCGGTTCTGACATCCGTTCAATATCCGCTTCAGACGCCTTTCCACTTTTGATGTCTGCGCCATCGGGAGTGCAGTCCAAAGTGCATAATCTTGGGCAGTAAGTTTCGGTCTCGATATTTTCATGGCAGTCTTTTTCTGTTGATCCCATTAAATAGAATGAAGCTTAATCACGGAGGCGACAGCGCCCTGCTTTGTCAGCAAATGAATAACATCAGAATGACTCTTGTCGGCAATTTTTGGAGTGTAGTCATAGCGCACTGTTAGAAAGTTGGACTTGCCCGGCTTCCAGACTTTGATCGAGAAATTGGTGGCTTGGCCCGGCCCGGGTACCAGCTTTCCACTGACAGGTGGGTCCGGGCGCGTTCCTGACACCGAAGGCGCGATGTGCAGAATTAAATGAAACTGTTTGCTCGGACCCCAAGCAGAGCTAATATCCTGCCCGGACCACGGCGTTGTTTCCTCCGGCAGGCTAGGTGTGCTCGCAATTTGGGTGGGCTGCAAAGCGACGTCTTTGAACTCTGTCCAAATGAAGGGACGTGTCTCGATGCGAATCTCTTTTATCTGCGACGGTGGCAAGGAAAAGCGAAGTGTGCGCTGCTGGGCCGCTGAGTCGGCAGTCATCGACATGTCGGATGATCCGTATTTCCGGCCCTGCAAATCGAGCGCGACAAACTTGACATCGTCTTTGATCTCTCCGCCGTTCGTGGTGATCGTTATGACACTCTCTTGTTTGAGCGCTGAAACTGGACTCAGGAGAAACGAAATGCCGCCGCTGCTGTCGCTTGTGCTTTGGGTCGGATTCGAGTCGGACACCGCTGTTATCCAGGCACCCGCAGCAAGGCCCAGCCCAATTGCGGTGGTTTTCAGTGCAGGCTGAAAGCCTGATGTAAATGTCCATTGACCAGGCTGGGAGCTACTGTGGGACGCCGCCCATCCCCCGCTTTCTGTCTTAATCGTGACGTCAGCATCCTGAAGCGCCGCTGGAAGATCAAAAACAAAAGAAACGCTCCGCATTTCAGGCTTGGCCACATGCCGTTCGCCTCGATACTGTGCCGTATCAAACGTGGGAGTCGGCAGGGGGGCACCGGACGCCGACCACCATGAAGCGCCTGCTTTCTCGGTGTCAGTGATGCCTACCAGACGGACAAGAGAGCCGCCAATCGTCTGAGATTCTGTTGCTTTGGGAACAGTCTGCGCTTTTGCCATAGGTCGGAGCACAGCCAGGGTGACCAGCGCCACCGCTCCAATGGCTGCCGCAAAATAAAAGGCACGGCGGTTCAGTTCGCGTAAACGTGTTTTGTCTAAAATCATGAGAATTCTCCCTTCCACTTTCGATGTCTGGGCCATCGGCAGGGCGGCCCAGAGTGCGAGATTTGCAGGGGTGAGTTTGCGTTCCATGGCGGCTTTCTTTACGACCTACTTCACAGGTTGCAAGGCAACATTCTTGAACTCTGTCCAGGTGAACGGCCTGGTCTCTACTTGAACTTCTTTGATCTGATTCAAGGGTATGCTGAATTGTGCGGTGATCTGGTCAATTGCCCCCAAACTCTGATCGCCGATACTCTCCGGCAAGAGTGTTTTTCCCTGCATATCTAAAGCGACGATTCGGACGTCTTGCTTTAGCTGGCTGACAGCAACGCTGACTGCAATGCCGTTCTTTGTCTCGACCATCGGGCTGAAAATGAAGGTGCCAAAATCTGTCGATCTTGCTCCTGAATCGTGATTGAGCGGGGCTGTCGTCATTTTTGTGGTGACTTTCCAGGCACCGGAGGCAATGCCAACTCGGAGGGATGCTTTGAGAGTCGAGATAGGATAAATCGCTTCCAGGGTTCGCACTCCACCTGTCTCCAGATTCAGCATTGCTTCTGTAAAGTCTGCTTGCCCCTGTGTCTTACCAGGCCACCCCCCGGATGAGGAGGAGACGACGCAGTCAGGGGCTTCAAACATTGCTGTCACGTTTTGCGCGGTTTGAGGTAGACGAAAGGCAAAAACGAGACTACGTTCCCCGGTCGCGTCAGTGACGGTCAGCGGGTGAGGAAAGATACTGACAAATGGTGGTTTTGGAAGTGGGGCACCCGATGCGCTCCACCATTTATCGGCAGGCTTATTTTCGTCTGTTATGCCTAACAATTCAGCAGAGACGGAAGTAGTCCGCACGGTTTGAGATGTTACAACTTCCGGCAGTTGTGGCGCAAACTGCATTGCTGGAATTGCCGAAACGCCAGAGATCGCCTGTGCATGAGTCGTAAGCCGCAGTGCGGCGAGTGGAATCAGCGTCCCTGCTCCGAGAACAATCGCACTGACAACAACCCGGCGACTAAGAGTGCGTTGAACATGGGTTTTGTCTAAGATCATCAGAATTCTCCCTTCCACTTTTGAGGTCTGGGCCATCGCAATCGCGGCTTGAGACTGATTGGGGACGCGGGATAGGGTGCCAGCGATCTCCAGCAGGTGCCGGGCGTAATCGGAGGCGGCGATGCCGGAGGTCAGAACAAGGTCGTCGCAGGCTAGCTCCCCTTCGGTCCGCAGGCGGCGGGCGGTGAGCCAGACGAGAGGGTGGAACCAGTAGAGGGCGCAGACGAGATCGGCGAGGCGATGGGAAACCCAGTCGCGGCGCTTGATATGGGCCATTTCGTGCAGCAAAACCGATTGCAGGCGGTCTTGCGGCCAGTCGGTGGACTCGGTCGGCAGCAGGACAACCGGGTGACGCCAGCCCCATGTCATCGGGACGCAGACATCAGCACGGCAGAGGCGCGGCATTCGCAGGTGCAGTGTTTCGGCGCAGTGAGCAGAAGCAGCCAGTGTCGGCGGGTCCTGGATGTCCAGGCAGAGGCGACTAAGACGGGCGATGCCCCAGAGGCCGAGCAGCGGGCGCAGGCTTGCCAGCAGGACGCCGAGGAGGTAGAGGGTAAGGAAACCCACCTCCTTGCTTCGTAACAAGTTACTTCGCAGGGGTCCTCCCGAAACGGGAGGACGAAGAGGTTCAGGAGCAGAGGGTTTTCCGAGAATAGGAGACGCTTTGAGGTCGGGTGGCGCACTGAGGGCGGGTGACGCACCGAGGGCAGGGGCAAGCCCGGTCCCTACTCTGGCCCTTCCCGTTTCGGGAGGGGAAAGCGAGGAACGAGCAGGGGTGGGTTCCAGCACTCTCAGCCGCCAGCCGGGAAGGGTGACGGAGAACAGCGGCAGGGCCAGAAGCGCGGCGAGTGTCAGCAGGCAGACCAGATGACGGGCGGCGGCGGAAGCCCGGCGCAGAGCAAGCAGAACTGCGCCGGCAAGCGCGAAGACCAGCAGACTTTTGACGAGCAGGGTGACCAGCAGGATCATCGCGATTCTCCTTCCGACGCGTTCTCATTTTCTTTTGCTTTTTCGATGAGTATGGAAAGCCGTGTCCATTCTTCCGAGGACAGCGGCGTATCGGAGACCGAGAGCAGGGTAGCGACAGTCTGCTCGACGGAGTTGCCGAAGAAGGTCTGCATGACTTGCCGCAGGGCTGATTTCGCGGCGTTGGCCCGAGGCCGGGTCGGCAGGTAGACATACCGGGCACCGTCTTTGATGTGCTTCAGGTGGCCTTTGGTTTCCAAAATGCCGAGGAGGGCCCGGACCGACGAATAGGAAGGCGGGTCGGGCAGGGCGGCCCGGACATCGGCAGCGGCGACGCGCCCCTGCTGGTAGACGATGTCCATGATCTGCCGCTCCCGGCGGCTTAGAGCGCTGACTGCATTCATGCTAATAATTTAGCACATTGGATAGAAAGTGTCAAGGGTTTGTGCTAATATTTTAGCATTTATTTTTGGGAGAGCGCAGGAGTCACACGGCGCAGAAGAAATGCGCTGCTTCCGAGGGCGGGCGAGGGCATCCCGTTATGGTGGCCGGTACAGAGGATGTCTCCTCGGTTGTTGATGGCAACGGCACTTTCCAGCTTCCAGCCAGACGGCACGAGCGTCTGCAAATCGGTCATTTTTCCGTTCTGCCACAGAAAAACGCCGCTGCCGAGCGCCCCGCCGCTCAGAGTAAGGTCGCCGTCTTCCTGAACGATATTGTAAGAATTGCCGACAATCTGGCCCTCGTCGTTGATGCTGGTCGGCTCCGTATACCGGCAGCCAGGCAACGCGCCGAGATTGGTCATCACGCCGTTTCGCCAAAGAAAGCCATGCACGTGGAAGGCCGGGTTCGGGCCGGAGTGCGGTGCGGTCAAACACACCGTCGGGCCGAACTGCATTTCGGCCAAATGCGTCATCATGCCAATCACGTCGCCCCGGTCATTCAGCGCCGTCGCGCTGGATGCGTCGTAACCCGGCAATGTGCCTAAGTCCATCATCACGCCTTTGCGCCAAATAAAAGCATGAGCCGGCACGGTGTTCATGCCTTTGACATAAGTGTCTCTGTCGCCGACTGCCATGCCGGAGTTATTCAGCGCGTGGATTTGAGTGTGGGTCATGAGCGCCTTAAGCTGCGGGGTAGCAGGTCGAAGCAACAGATGGCCCAAATCCTTTGTTGCTCCGTGAGTGTTCAGAACGGCACAGAATGGGAACCCCGCTTCCGTCACTACATTGAACGCCGTCTGCCCGGCGTTGTTGATAGCCTCGCCGCCGATGTCCAATGTCTGCGTCCCGACAGGCGGCTTTAGCAAACGCACCCTCCCCATCTTGTTCACGACATAGAGACGCGGCCCCGGAAACGTCTTGGAGGGAATCGCGTCAGCGATGACTTGCCCCTGATCGTTAATCCCTTCCGCCTCGAAAAGCCTGTGGACTGGCGTGCTCAGAAGATGGATGCTGCCGTCGGCGTCCCAGCGCACCGCCTGGAACCGTTCATGCACCCCGGCAGAACCCGCACATTCGCCCTTGTTGTTCAGCGCACACGGATTGCAGTACGCCGTGTCCTCCGTCTCGGTTCCGGGAAGCGAGCGCAGGGGAATGACTTCGTAGCGCGGGGTGGGGGCAGCCGCCAACCGCCCGGCGGCCAAGCCTCCGGCGGACAGCAAAAACAGCGCAGACGCGATGGATTTCAGCAGGGGTTTCATAGAAAAATCTCCTGACCGTCAAAGGCAAGCTCGACACCGGGGGGCAGGTCGGCATTGGTGAGGGCGTAGTCGTAGTCGTGGGAGAGGTGCGTTAGGAGCGTTCGCTTGGGCTGAAGCAGGGCGATTGTCTCTAATGCGGCGTCCAGATGGAAATGGGTTTCGTGGGGCTCGCGGCGGACAGCGTCCAGCATCAGCAGGTCGAGGTTTTCTAAATGGGGCCAGGTCTCGGGCGGGATCTGACTGACATCGGTGACGTAGGCGAAGCGGGGGCCGAACTTGTAGGCGAGGATCGGGAGACGTCCGTGGCAGACGCGCAGGGGCAGGATTTCCAGGCCATGCAGGGTGAGCAGCTCGCCCGGATGAAGCTCCGAGAGGGTGACCTGCGGCTTGCCGCCGCCTGCCTGGGTCGGCATAAAGATATAGCTGTAGATGCGCCGCAGATCATCCAGCACATTCGCTTCGGCATAGACCGGCATCGCCAGGCCGGAACGATAATTGAAGGTGCGGACATCGTCGAGGCCAAAAATATGGTCTGCGTGAGAGTGTGTGTAGAGGATTCCGTCCAGCCGCCGGACTGAATTGGCGAGAAACGCCAGACGCATTTCCGGCGGCGTATCGACTAGAATGTTTGCACCGTCATCGGCAGTCACTAAGATTGCCGGCCGCAGACGCTTATTGCGTGGATCAGGCGACGTGCAGACCGCACAATCGCAGCCGATCATTGGGACGCCGTGAGAAGTACCGCTGCCAAGAACCGTAACTTTCATGCTATTGATTGTACCCGATGCAGAGGTTCGCTGCGTGTCGGCGAACCTCTGCCGGGGTCATTGATCAGGCTCCGCCGCCCCCTCCTGCCCCACCACTGCCGCCCGCTCCCGCACCGCCGCCGCTTGCCCCACCGGATGCGCCCGCGCCGCCTGCACCACCAGCGCTGCCTCCACTCGCGCCATTAGCGCCTGCGCCGCTTGCTCCACCGGCCCCTGCTGCTCCATTAGCACCGGCCCCTGCTGTTCCTGTGCCTGCTGTTCCCGCTCCAGCCGTGCCTGGTGCAGACATTCCCGGCGATCCTGCCATGCCGCCGGGGCTGCTCATACCAGGTGAGCTGCTTGCGCCAGCCGTGCCTGCTCCTGCTGCACTGGTCCCCACTGTTCCGGCTCCTGCCGTGTTCGCGCCGGCGGTATTTGCGCCTGCCGTGTTCGACCCATTCGCCGTGGCTCCCGCAGTCCCGGTTCCTGCTGTGTTCGCGCCCGCAGCTCCGGCAGTTCCGGCGCCTGACTGTCCTGCCGTCGACTGACCAGCGCCTGTAGCCTGGGTTCCTACCTGACCTGCACCGTTATCAGGCGTACTTGCATTGCTGCCGCCTTCCGGCCCGACTGACGAGGCGCTCCCACCGCCGGAAGCACCGCCTCCGCTTGGTGCCGGGGCTGAACCGGGGGTCGAGGACGCGCCGCTGGAATCGGTGATCGGTGAGTTTGCGTTGTTGGCCCGGTAATGGTGTGTCACTGCCAGTGCGATGATCGCGACCAAAATAACGCCGGCAATTACCCAGGGCAGGGCACGCCTTGCAGCAGTATTATTCGCAACAACAGTCTGAGCTTTTTGCTGGTTTTCTGAGTTGGGCTTGTCTGAATCAGGGTCTTGTGGATGTGGATAACTGGTTGCCATTGATTTCTCCTTACATTTCTGTTTCGGTTTTTCCCGAGATTTTCCACCCTGAAACCGAGTAAGCAGTGGTTATGGGTATAATGTTTCCTAGTAACCCACTAGGAAAAGATTATGCCTGAGCCATCCGCCCACCGTTTGGAAGATTTGATCGGTAACACTCCTCTCATCCGCCTATGCAAGATCGAAAAAGAAGTCCCCGGAGTCGAGATCTACGGCAAAGCGGAGTTCTTTAACCCCGGCGGCTCGGTCAAAGACCGGCCTGCCATGAACATGATTTTGGAAGGCGAAAAAGCCGGGCTGCTGACACCCGGTAAGATCATCTTAGATGCCACAAGCGGCAACACGGGCATCGCTTATGCCATGATCGGGGCAGCACGCGGCTACAAAGTCCGGCTGTGCCTGCCGAAGAATGTCACTCCGGAGCGCAAAAAGATTTTGTCCGCGTATGGGGCCGAGATTATTTATACGTCCCCCGCCGAGCAGTCCGACGGCGCTATTCGCATGGTCAAGAAGATGTATGCGGAAGACCCTGATCTCTATTTCTACCCGGACCAGTACGGCAACGATGCTAACTGGCAGGCGCATTTCAAGACGACCGGCCCGGAGATCTGGCAGCAGACGGAGGGGCGGATCACCCACTTTGTCGCCGGTCTCGGCACGACGGGAACCATGATGGGCACGGGCCGCTACCTGCACTCGGTCAACCCGGACATCAAGCTGATCTCCATGCAGCCAGACTCGCCTTTCAATGGCCTCGAAGGCTTGAAGCACTTAGAAACTGCCATTGTCCCGCCGATCTACGACGCGACTGTCGCCGATGAGACAATAGAATGCCGCACTGAGGACGCGTATGTCATGGTCAAAAGACTGGCCCGCGAAGAAGGCCTGCTGGTAGGCATTTCCGCAGGCGGCAATGTTCATAGCGCTCTCCAGATCGCCAAGTCCGCCCCCGCAGGCAGCGTCATTGTAACTATCCTGTGCGACGGTGCCGATCGCTATTTGTCCGAGCGTTTCTGGGAAGAACCCGAAGATGAGCCTCATCCACAGATTTAAATTTACATTCCAAGGAAGGGTATTATATCATGGAAGAACTCAAGCCGATCATCTGGATTGGTTCGTCGCGGAAAGATTTGCGGGATTTCCCAGCAAAGGTACAGAAGGATATCGGCGATGCACTTCAGCAAATCCAGCGCGGCCTAAGACCAAAGTCCGTCAAAACTCTTTCTGGCTTTGGCGGTGCGAGTGTGCTTGAGATTCGAGAAGATTACGATACTGATACTTATCGAACTGTTTATACAGTCCGATTTGCAGAACGTATTTATGTGCTTCATGCATTCCAAAAGAAATCACACCACGGTACTCAGACAGCAAAGCACGATGCTGAACTTATTCAGTCAAGACTCAATATGGCCGCAGTTCTGCATCGCGAACTAAACATGACCCGATCGGAGAACAAAGAACGATGAAAGAAGAAATCGAGTTTTATGTCAGTAGTGGAAACGTCTTCGAAGATATGGGCTTGCCGGATGCAGAAGAACTTCAATTAAAATCATCGCTCGCCATCGAAATTCGGCTTGCCATCAAGTCTAAGAGATTAACACGTCCGCAGGCTGCGCTGAAATTAGGGATTAGTAAAGAACAGACCAATACACTTCTTGATGGCTCACCTTTCGATTACTCCGTCAGTCAACTGATAGGCTATCTCAACTGCCTGGACCGTGATGTGACACTCTCCGCTTCTGTTCGGGAGCGTACATGGGAAGATCAAAAACATAGTCAGCCTATTGCGGCTGTGCATTGAGGAGTGCAATATTGGAACTTCGGACACTGACGACGGATGACCAGCCTGCAATCGGACGACTGATGGCGGAAGCCTTCAGTGGAGGCGCTCGCCCGGAACCGCCCACCAGTGAGCCGAAAGAAGTCAAACCCAATCTTCCGCAGGCTAAGCTGGGTGTCTTTGATGGTTCGCGTCTAGTCGCGGCGGCTATGATCGACAGCCTGCATCTTGCCTGGGGCGAGGCGGACGTTCCGCTGGGCGGAATCGGCGGCGTTGCCTGCACCGCCGATCAGCGCGGGCGCGGTCATGTGGGGCGTCTTCTGAGCGAATCGCTGCGGACCATGTATGACGCAGGGCAGTATCTGAGCGGTCTGTATCCGTTCGCGTTCGCGTTCTACCGGCGTCATGGCTGGGATTGGGTAGGGGAGCAGCGGCAGTACACGGTTCCGACCAGTGAACTCAAAGCTGGCCCGGGAGGCCGCTGCCTGACTGCCTACGACGGTCTGGATGCGCTGGAGATCGTCCGGCCTGTCTACAACACATTTGCCCGGCGGCATCATGGTATGGGCCTGCGAACCGAAACGGCACCCGGCGATGTCGCGCCCCATTGGTGGAAGCGAGCGCTGGACCATCAGGGTAATCGAACAACGTATGTTCAGGTTTACTCTGACCCAGAGACAGGTCAAGCGGAAGGCTATCTGACGTTCCGTTACCCGGACGGCGGCGATACGGGGACTGTTGGCGAACTTTTCGCGAACACTCCTGCGGCTTATTGCGGGCTGCTTTCCGTGCTGCATTACTACGGGGTTCAGGTCGAAAAAGTCGCCTTCAGCGCCCCGATGGATGATCCGTTGTCGCTGCATCTGATGCACTGGGATTTGGACACAAAGATCAAGCCTCTGTTTATGGGGCGCGTCGTTGATGTGGTGTCTGCTTTGACCATCCTGCGGCCCGATGCGGACTTGTCTGGAAAGATCGTCCTGCAAGTCTCTGACACTCAGTGCGATTGGAACAGCCAAAGTTTTGCCGTTTCAATCGAATCGGGCCATGTCACAGTGACACCGACTCAGGACACGCCCGGCGTCACGCTGGACATTCAGACACTCTCCCAAGCTTACTGGGGCCAGCCATCGCTAGACTTGCTGCGGACTTCCGGCCGTGTGTCCGTGACTGACAACGCCCAGTATGTTCTGCTTTCGCGCCTGCTGCCGCCCCATATCTGCTTCCTGCGGGACTTTTTCTAAACCAATATGCTAAGGAAGGCGCAAAATGAACAAGCCACGGCTAAAGCCGGTCATCTGGGGCGGCACCTCCTACGAAGACCTGCGTGATTTGCCTGCCAGTGTCCAGTACAAGATAGGCACGGCGATTCAAAAGGTACAATATGGATCACGGCCCGCTACGATTCGAACACTTTCCGGTTTCGGCAGTGTGAGCGATCAGGAAATCAAGGTCAATGATGATGGCAGTACCTATCGAGCCGTCTATACAGTGCGCTTTGCGGGGTATGTATTTGTCCTGCATACGTTCCAAAAGAAGTCTACTCGCGGCAGCGAAACCACGAAACAAGACATGGACATCATTCGGGATAGACTGAGACTCGCGGAAACTCAGTACGAAGAATTGCTTGCACAGCAGCGCAGGGAGCGTGAACAATGAAAGAAAGTTCAGAAAAAGCAGACTTTTTTGTTGGGAGTGGCAACGTCTTTACTGACTTAGGATTGTCGAACCCGGAAGAATGCCAGCTCAAAGCCTACCTCATCATGGAAATCGAACAGGCAATCAGCGGCGACAGGTTGACAAAAAAGCAGGCCGCTCAAAAACTTGGTCTCAGTCAGCATAATTTGTCTGAACTGCTGGAGGGCGCACTTTCAGATTTCTCCCTCAGCCAGCTTATTGGCTATCTCAATTGCCTGGGCCGCGAAGTCGAACTTTCTGCTTCTATTCGTGAGCGGGTGTCGGAAGTCAAACAGGCTCAGAAATCGACGCAGGAAGCCGCGCTCGCTTGAACTTATGGTGACTCTTGCATGGACCCCTTTATCATTGTTCCCATCGGCCTCGTGATCCTTATCGGGCTAATCTTGTGCGGTAGCTTCTGGGAATTATGTCGTTCCAGTGCCATGGTTTCTAACTGGGCTGAAACTTACGGCTATCATGTAGTGGAAAAGAAGCAGCCGTTGATCAACCTCGGTCCTTACCGATGGGAAAACCCACGCGGAAGAACTTTCTACTACATCACAGTGCGTAATCGAGATGGTCAAATACATCGCGGATGGATTTCTTGTGGCGTCGAGTACCTGGGGTTGTTCGTGAATAGGGTTGAAATACGCTGGGACAAAAGCGAGCCGTTAGAAATTCCTTTGGAAGTCAGTCCGCTAGACGAAACAGTATGGCCGCCGTCCCCTGTAGAATGAATGTAATATGCCACTTCAACTGACAACTGAACAAAACGCTGCTATCCAAGCCCATGCGGCCAACGATTATCCGCATGAATGCTGTGGGTTTCTGGTGGGGCGTACTGAGGGGAAAGATGTGACTGTGAGCCGCACTGTCCCGGCGGCGAATACGCGGGATGACTCGCCGCGCAATCGGTTTGAGATCGATCCGGGTGACCTGGTCAAGACGGATCGGGCGGCCCGTGCCGACGGTCTTGGGGTGGTCGGGTTCTATCACAGCCACCCGGACGTCCCGGCGATGCCGTCGGAGTTTGATCGGGAACATGCCTGGGCCGGGTATTGTTACGTCATAGTATCGGTCCGGCAGGGTCAGCCGCGTGAGATGCGGAACTGGCTGCTGCGCGAGGACCATAGCGCTTTCGAGGAAGACCCAATTCGTGACTTTGAGGAGACAAATTAAATGCCCGTGAAGATAATCGTTCCTACCCCGATGCAGCGGTACACGATGAACAAAGAAGAAGTCGAAGTCGGCGGCGCGACCGTGGACCATGCTCTGCAGCACCTGTCTGAGAACTACCCCGACATCAAGAAGCACTTATTCAATGAAGACGGCTCTTTGCGGGCCTTCGTCAATGTCTACTTGAACGACGAAGACAGCCGCTATTTGCAGGGCGGGGCGACACCCGTCAAAGACGGCGACACGCTGACCATTGTCCCGAGCATTGCCGGCGGCATGGACGGGGTGGGGACCGGCGGAG
>JBPBQB010000280.1:0-12087 GCA_050954545.1 Janthinobacterium lividum
TTGGAGGATTTAGCCGCTGATTTGGAAGAGATCGGCTATCCAGGGTGAATAGAAACTGGGAGAGTTTGGTTGTACGAAGGGGATGCCCAGGAAAAGCCTTTCCTGAGCATCCTGAAAATCAACGATTTTGGTGAGGTTGCACCAGGTGCAGTGATTCCCGAAAGCAGCCTTTACAATAGCGAACTTCAGGATAAGGAATACGAAGGGACAGAACAAAAAAGCTAAAGGGAAACTCCACTTAGCTTTCTCGTTCTGCCTTGGTATCTTAACGGTTACGGCGTGTGCTGCCGCTGGCTTTGGCAGGCAAGGTACAATTAGTCCTTCCACGGAAGGCCGTCCGCCGTTCAAAAATTTCAGATGCCAAATCACACAAGAGCATCGGCGCTTTCTCTGTGCCGAAAGTATCCAAGGCATACAGGACGCGCATTGTAGGCTCAGGGTTTTTGACAACAGTCTCATAGAGACAACGCCCCGCACGGATAAGGTCATCTGCCAAGTGATAGGGCAGATACCCAGGGTCGGTAAAGAGGATAGTATCCTTCTGATCATCATCATCGTCCCGATGAAAGACGACCGCGTCAATCGCGCTGCCTCCATCCAAGGTCAATTGATGCGCCCGCCAGCCGAACGCGCCTAAATCTGCGGTGCTGAAATGTTCGAGTTCGGCAAGATACTCTTCTGAATATGGGTCCCGATTCGCGTATTCGCCCTCGCGATCAATTACTTCGTTATGCACTGTGTCGATGACCGCCCAAAAGTCGTCTACCGCCATCGGCTCCATGTCATCCAACGAAAATCGTGGTTTCATATTTTCCGGTTCTTTCTCTGGTTAGTTCCCAGTTTCTACCTACACCCAGTGATAGTGCCTCTGATCAGGAGCGGCCCGAAAATAGTGAAAAATAACTTGAAATCCGTTAGTTTTGATGAAGATCGCTGTCCCGAGCCACGATCATCGGCAGCGACGAGGCGCGAACCCATGCTGGCGGTTCCAGGTATACTAGCAAGCATGGAAATCACAGAAACGGTGACTTTGTTTCGGCCTGTTGGCTATCTGGAGCGGGACGGCACTGCGCTCCACACTGATGCGGGAAGGCAGAAATAATGGCAACACCTGAGATGATAGATGCGCGGCAATCCCTACGCGGTCGAGTCGCGGTGGTTACAGGCGTCAGCCGTCGTATCGGGATTGGTTTTGCCATCGCCGCTCGCCTTGCAGCCCTGGGCGCGGACTTGTTCGTTCAGTCTTTTGCTTCGTTTGACGCTAGTCAGCCCTGGGGGGCGGATGCCGATGGTATACTCTCCCTTCTCGCTGAACTGCGGGACTTCGGCGTTCGCGTGGAACATCTGGAAGCTGATTTCACTGACCCAGATGCGCCAAAGGCTGCGATTGATGAGGCGATTCGAAGCTTCGGCCATGTGGACATCCTGGTAGCGAATCATGCCTATTCCACCTCGGGAACCCTGGAAGAACTCACGGCGGCGCAGATCGATGCCCATCTGCAAGTCAATGTGCGCGGAAGCTTACTGTTGGCACAGGCATTCGCAGCGCACCACGATGGTCGCCTTGGCGGGAGAGTGGTACTGATGACCTCGGGGCAGCACCTACATCCGATGCCGAGTGAACTCGCCTATATTGCTTCCAAAGGAGCGCTTCACCAGCTCACAGCAAGCCTCGCCGCTCATCTTGCTCCACGTGGCATCACTGTCAACACGGTCAACCCAGGAGCTACCGACACGGGTTATGCTTCGCCTGAAGTGTATGCGTCTGTGCGTGATGCCGCGCCGCAGAAACGGTGGGGCCAGCCCGAGGACGCGGCACGGCTGATAGGCTGGCAGCCGATGACACTCGCTGGGTAATGGGACAGGTGATCAACTCCACAGGCGGCGGGCTGTGACGGACTGCGAACTGAGCTATACTTGTCAATGGAGGGACGTACTGTCACGCGATGGACACGAAAAAGACCGACACTATCTTGGAAACCGAGCGATTGCTCCTCCGCGTCTTTCGTCCCGAGGACTTGGATGCCTTCGCCGAGATTGAGGCTGATCCCGAAGTCATGCGCTTCTATGCGTCGGGCCCGCGATCTAGGGAACGGGCGGAGCAGGGCGTGCGGTATTTCATAGGTCTTCAAGAACGGCATGGTTTTAGCCCCTGGGCTGTGATTGATAAGGCCGACGACTGCTTCATCGGCTACTGTGGCCTCCTGCCGCAAACGATTGACGGCCAGGAAGAGGTGGAGGTGGGCTACAAGCTGGCCCGTGCCTACTGGAGGCGGGGCCTGGCGACAGAAGCAGCCTATGCGGTTCGAGACTGGGGCTTCACGCACCTGGCGGTGCTGCGCCTGATCTCGATCATCAACCCTAGCAACGCCGCCTCGATCCGTGTAGCCCAGAAGAACGGGCTGCGGCATGAAAAAGACGCCGACTATGGCGGCACGACGTGCCGCATCTACACTTTGGATCGACGGGAATGGGAGCGGCCCGATGTTTGAACTGCGACCTGCAACCGAGGAGGACTACGCCTTTCTCTGGCGGGTGGCTTCTACAACAATGCGCGATTATGTCCACGCGATCTGGGGCTGGGACGAGGCTTGGCAGGAACCGCGATTTCGTAGTCACTTTGTTGCTGGCGCTTGGCGGATCATTGTCGTGGAGGGGCAGGATGCGGGTGGTCTCCAGGCGTCGCTGGGGCCATCGGACGCGACCCTATTTCTGGCGAATATCTACTTGCTGCCCGAGTTTCAGAACCGAGGCATCGGCAGCGCAGTCGTACAGGGCTTAGTGGCGGAAGCGGAAGCAAAAAACGTGCCGCTAAGACTTGATGTCCTTAAGAGCAACCCGGACGCGCTGCGATTATACGAGCGGCTTGGCCTTAGAGTGATAGGCGACAATGCCGAGCGATATTTTATGAGTACGGAAAAAGATCAACCGTGAACAATAACGCGCCCATCCTAGAGTTCGACCCGTCGCCGACGGCACTGATTGAGCCGAAGCATCTTAAACGAGGCTTGGATATGCCTGAAGCCGCCGTTGTCTGCTTCTTTCAGGACGTCATTGCAAAGCTGCTTGAGGAGCATGAGGCTAAGCTGCTCTTCAACCTGGCAAGTGAGATTGGCTTGCATCCGATCTACGAGATTGAGCATCAGGGGAAGCGGCTAGCCGTCTTTCATCCGGGAGTCGGTGCCCCGCTCGCGGCGGGGCGGCGCATGAGCGAATACACCGCATAGCGGATAGTCGAGTTTTCGGTCTTGCCGTGCCTCGGAGGCGTGTGAATTGCCAGGCGATCAATCTCTCCGCGCTCGACTGCATCCAAATGTTCTGCGATCAGCCGAATGTTCGGAGCGTCTGTCGACCAGGCCGCAGGCACCGTTTGTCTCAAAAACGAGAGATAATCGCTTGGGATCAGCGGCCCAAGATCAATTCCGCACAGAAGGCGGTCTAACTCCTCGCGCTCGGGCTGCGTCAAGAATTTGAGTAATTCTTGCACTTCGGTCTGCGTCGGAAAGGGAGACATCATTAGTAATTACGGTGGGTTTGTCTCGAAGAAGGCGAAGTTTGTCGACTGCAATGCCAAGAGAAATCATTGTGGTGGACAGGTTTGCGTCGACGATCTTGCCAGGGGCGGCATCCACCAGAAGGTGAGCCAAGGTCTCGATCCGGTCGGCCAGGTCGACCTTTTTAGCTGCGGTCTTCGCCGCAATATCTTCGTTCATCGCGACACCGGACAGCCAATCTTGCAAGGTTTTACGGGGTACACCGCAGTCACGCGACGTTTTACTCTGGTTCCGACCACACGCCTCGAAGAATGCGAGAATCTCAGCCCTCTGCGCTTCGCTATATTTTGCTTGGGGCATTTCTGTCACCTATCACTTCGGGGCTGCACAGCTTCACAGCGGCTTCCCGCTTGCCTTCGTCGCACCCACAAAAGGCGTCCTACCCTCCGCCCTTAAAGCGGGAGCGATAGGTCCTGGAAGTTCGATACCGCCCACTCGGGGCAGCTTAGAAGGGTTCTGAATATCTCTGAAAGCCTGTTCGTTTGTTTCGGCACTGGAGACAGCGCGGACATTGTATGTCGACCCTGTCTCTTGACAAGCGACTTTGGTGAGTCCCGTTGTCAGCCGATCTTTTATAGGTTTGGAAAGCACGCGAAGGCACTGCTTGACGGCCTTGCGGGCCGTGCCGAGCGAGCAGCCTTGGCGCAACATCATCAGCGCGGCAGCATGTTCTAACGGGTAAGACGCAGCGATCTGCATGGGAGTCATTTTTGTGGAAATTTCCAGAGAAGTTGAAGTCGTGCTTGCGCTGAAAGCGCAAGCCTGCATGGGTGGGTAACGGCAATCCCTGGGCCTGCCGTTATTTGCGGGTGATAATATTGACAGACGGAGGATGGCTGAGGGGATTCAGTCGTGGCGAAAAAGCACCGGGCTGTGTTTCGCCCGTCTTATAGTATCTCAATACGGCGTTTGTTGCGTATAGACCTTTTTACCGAGATATTTATTATGTTTCCCCGCCATTTTGCGGAGTTGGCATGGTTTTTGCAGTAAGAAGAAATCAGAAAGTCTTTCTCGCCACATGACGTTTGCACAAAAGGAACCCGTAATGCAATTCTCTCCCGTGCAATTTCCACGCACAATCGTTTCGCGCACAACCATTCTCGGCCTCGCGCTCGCTGGCCTGGGTGCCCTAACCGCGCTTCCTGCCTCTGCCCAAATCACCGTGACGTCCGCGTCACGGAACTCCACTGCCTACGGTGAATTTCCCTTCGGCGATGGCACTGTCTCGGACAGCACGACGGCAAACGGGGTGTTCAGCGCGAGCGACACAAGATACCTTGATGGCTCTAACGACGGCATAGGGGTTTCCACGGCGACACAGTCCAGCAACATTTCTACCGTCCCGACTTTACTGTCTGTGAGCGGCTTTGGCACGTCCAGTCTCGACAGCCAGTTTTTTAGTGGAAACCCATACTCTATGGCGGCGGACTCTCAGGTCAATGTGACCTTCACTTTAGATCAGACAACTCCGTTTGCCTTGTTCGGCTCGACCTCGGTCAGTGCAGGCGGCGGCTCAGCGGCCTCTTTCACGCTCACCGACCAGACTTCGAATAGCACGGTCTTTTCCTCCGCTCCGAATGCTGCCTTTCAAGATTCAGGTTCCCTTCTGGCTGGCACCTACTCCCTCGTAGCCGACACCAATTCGAGTGGGGGGGTCCAGACAAGTAACGGCAGCTTCAACTTTGCTTTTGATGCTGGCCCCGTTGCCGTGGCCGCCGTTCCAGAAGCGTCGACGACGGTCTCCTTCGGCCTGCTGCTGGCCCTGGGAATGGGCGGGGTAGTGATTGCGGCCAAGAAAAAGAAAGCTGCAAGCCAGGCGTCTTAGTTCTGACCTTTGCCTCTACTGGCCCCTGCTGAAAAGTCAGCAGGGGCCTTTTGCTGAATCAATCATTCTGAAAATCGAAGTCCAGCCACTGAAACTCAACCCCTCCTTGCACTGCCTGACGTCCTGACGACGGGTCCAGCGCCTGGGCGAGCGGCAATCTGGGCGGCCAGGCGGCAGAGGGGCCGTGCAGATCGGGCATGGATGTCAGGTCAATTGTTGTCATGTCATTTCTCCTGATCCGTGATAGTACGGTCAGGAGAGATCGGCCCGGAAATCGGATCGGCGGTTTTCTGCTTGTCTCCGCTGCGCTCAGCCTATCACCCAGCCCAGCTTGCGGTGATCGGGCGCGAGAGGTCCCGCAGCCCCGCCAGAGAAGGCGAATGGCCGCCGCTGGCTTCGGGTGAGGGTGTTCAGTGCAAAATCCGTGGTATAATAAATTAAGACCATGCAGGCGAACACAAAAATCGCTGGAGCGGAAATTGAAATGCTCAAACAAAACAACGATGCCCTTTTCGCTGCCGTTCTCTTGCGGCTGCGGGCACTCGGCTTTAGCCCATCCCTAGAAGACACCGCCGATGTTCATCGTCGATTACTCTTGGGGCTTGAGTCACCGGGCATCCTGGGCAGGGCGATTGTCGAGGCGATTAAGGCCGAGATGGCAGCGGCTTGAGGACTGCCCTGCCAGGGAAAACCGTCGAAGCGAGCGGGCTTCCGAGTGCAGTGTTGCACAGATGCGCGAGAATAATCACCTGGTAACGGGCATTTCTGGCGTCTGCGGCCTGACTGTGCCGTTACATCCGATAGCGAAAACGGCAATGGACGCTTTTTTTTCGACGTAAAGAGGGTTCCGCGACGGGCAGAGCGAGCGATGATACAGGAACAGGATCGGGATCATTGCTCAAACTATTCTGTTGAGCGACTTGGTCCTTCATACGCATCGCCATAATCCGAAGTTTTGAATTCATCTCCCAAAGTCTCTCGATAATCTCCTCGTCGGTCATACCTGCCTCCCTAAAATTGAATGAACTTTGATTTTCCCAACTGTAAAAAGGCTTAAACAGCACTTCCGTATCCTAAGATCGGGAATATGAATACGAGTCCCTCTTGCTCCGTCGAGTCCGCGACAGCCTGACCCCCCTCGCCCTGAGCGCCGCTTCCGGGGCTTATCGGCAGCACTGAGCCAGGCGGTGGTCAGTTTATTCTAGGAGCCGCTAGAAGTGCGGGCAGCGACGGGCGTAGTTCAGCCAACATCCTTACAAAACATATGGTTTGTCTTGGCAAGCGTATAGCCGATACGCTCGTAGAATTGATGAGCGTCCGTGCGGTGCAGCCCAGAACGCAGACGCACTTCCGCATAGCCTTGGGCCTTTGCCCATTCCTCGGCTTGCGCCATCAGAGCACGGCCAACTCCCTGACGGCGAAATGCGGCATCTACAACTAAGCCGCCAATCTCGGCAAACGGGGCGAGGGATGCGAGAAAGTGCACTCCCAGAACCTGCAACCAGCCAACCACCCCACCATTGTCTGCGACAAAAAAGGCATTGTCGGGCTTCGCTGAGATGGCTTGAAAGCTGTCCAAGACTTGGCTCTCGGTGGCGGGGTAGCCAAGTTGACCGCTGAGCGCGGCAACTTCCTGGGCGTCGTCTACGGTCATAGGACGGATAAGCATGGTGTACAGTTTACCTCGCTATCGGCAGCTTCGATTATGCAGCCTGAGTGCCGCTTCGGGGTGGGGGAGGCGTGAGGCTAGGCATGAAGCGTCTTACCCGAATCTGAAGCGTGCTGGCTTTTGGTTAATCCGTGATACAATGATATTAGCAATCTCATAATATCAGAGGAGCCAATGAGCATGGAAGATCAGCAGGCGGTGAACAATCGGCTTCTTGCCAAGCTAAAACAAATTCGTGGTCTTCTTTTATCTAGCTCCGCATCCTGGAATGCTTCCGGGCTTGCCGAGGAAATATCGCACAAAGTAGCCCAGCGCCTCGAAGAGTCTCTGAGACGAAACGCCTCGATGACTTTGCTCGCGGAGGCTCGTATTTTGAGGTGGGCCGAGGAGAATCCGGGAGCGTGATCCTATTTTGGCTGAAGTTGGGTAGGAACCACCCATGGAAATCAACGAACAGCAAGCAATGGAAGAGTGGCATACGGCAGAGTTCGATGTAAGCCCCTTAGACGCGGTTTACACCGAATATATCGCGGCATTCGAACATTGGATCAACTTATATCAAGAGCCAGAATGTTTGCACGACATTGATAAACACCGGGCGATGACACAAGCCCGAATCCGGTATCAGGACGCAAAATTAAACTACGTCTTTACCCAACGTTTGATAACCGCAAAGGTCATTAGCGAGTGTACCGCTTCTCCGCCCGCACCGTAGTTCCAATCAGCGACGGCATAATCTCCACGTGATCTGTCAGAAGTTTAACTAAGTGTAGACCAAATCCTCCTATTCGGTGTCCGCCGTTGGCGTCCGGGCGCGGCTCTCCGACAGGCGGGAGGTTGGCAGGATCAAAGCCCTGTCCCTGGTCTTCCACGACGAGCAGCACGTGAGTATCGTGGTGCTCGATAACGACATGATAGGAATCTGCTTCTCCAAAGCACGCATGATTGCTCGCGTTGGAGCATAATTCACCCACGACAAGTTCAATGTCATCAATGTCCTGTGGGGGGGCATGGTGATGTTCGAGTAGTATCCGTCCGATTTTGGGGACCATGCTGACGTACAAGAAGTCATCGGGAACTTCGAGTGCGATTTTGACGGCCAAAGGGGCCTCTTTCTTACTCCATTGAGTCCGGTTTGTATTAGAATACACACTTTTTCCGAATCTTATCATACAGATAATTATCCTTGCCTTGGATGCACAGATCGGGAATCCAGATTGGCATCCGAGTGTTGGGCTTGATTCTTGGGTAACTCCATATATACTCAGAGAGCGGGGGCAGCAAAATGGTAACCAGTGATCAGCAAGCAATGGAAGAAAGGCACTTGGCAAAGTTTCACGAAATTCGCGAGGTGCTCCGTAAGGACCTGGTATTTTGGGAAGCGTCCGAGCATGAGGCTTATGCCCCAAGAATGCTCTCTCAAATTCATCAATCGATAGAATTGAACGCTTCACTCATCAAGATCGCAGAGCAAAGGATTGAGGCGCTTCAGCATAAATCAGAATAATTCTTATGACAGAAGCACAAATGGAAACCCGTTGCTTCCAGCCGCTGGCGCAGGCTGCATCCTGAGCGGCTTCTGGGATTTATCGGCAGTGTGACGGCCAGGCGGGGGAGCGGGGCGACGCTGGCTTCGGGTACAATGTTGCATGGACACTCAAACGAAAGAATGTTTCCAGTGCGGCGGCCCCATGGCAATAATCATTCTTTCCGAGACAATCGAATTCCAGCGCCAGGTTGGCGTTTACCTAGAACCCCTATGGCGCTGCGAATCTTGCGGCTCGGAAACGGAAAACGGTCAGATGATGGCCGTGTCGGTAGCGCTTAAGGCCCGCGTTCTGGCCGCGGAGTCGGCAGCCTGAGCGCTGCTAGGGCGGTGACCGGGCAGTCGCTCCTTCGGGGGCTTCGCCCCCACGATCCCCCTCGCCTTCAGCCGCTGTTCTCCCCCCTTTCAGCCGCTACGCGGCCACTATTCGCTCCTTCCACCCATCCCAAAATCGCCGTTTCCGCCTTCCGGGACATGATCAGTCACCCAAAACACACCAAAACGCGTTCTAAGCCCTATATCCTTGCGGTTGCCTCCGACTGGACACAAACGCCCGTCCAAGGCCCGTCTACCGTATCAGATCGCAGCCCTGCGGCCTGCTCGCCGCCTGGCTGTCGGCGCAGGGCGGCTGGGCACACTGAATGAAGGGGGGCGGCGCGGAACTGGGGGGTTTTCGGAGTGTTTGGCCTGCGGCCAAACTGACCTTGGCTTCGCCTTCGGTCTGGACAACCCCGGAGGGACCTTATGCGCTTCGCGTGATCGAATCGTGATCGCTTACCGTGATGGCCCCAGCTTCGCCCCTCCTCGGCCTTCTATGTCGCCTCCATTGAAAAGAAAAAGATCACGCGCAAATTACCAGCTATGGCTGGGCGAGGCTAGGGCTGAACGATGCTAGGGCCGTCTTCGGCCTGCGGCATCGTCAGACCGAAGCGGCGAACAGCCATGTTGCCGAAGGCCAAGGAGCGCAGCGACGTAGGCTTCGGCAACGCTCATCTACACATTGATCCGGGAAAGGAACGAACAGTGAAAATAGACTGGATGCTAACCCCGGAAGCCGCAGGCGACCAGAGGGTTGGGACTTATATATTCTGTAATACAAATCTCTTTTTAAGAATTCAGATAAGATAATAGGGGCATCGTCGAAAACCGGGCCAAAACGCTGCTTTTACTCTCGTCCACCACACTCTTCGGTCAAAAATAAGTGTGGTGGAAGGGTCAAACGGGCATCCATCCACCACACTGCCACCACACTTATTCGTTCCTTCCACCACGCTCTTTGGGCATATATCCACCACACTCCACCACACTTAGTGAGATGCTTCCACTAACCCGGAAACCGTGTGTAAATGGGCACGTTGCTTGCCGATCTTCACGCTGATTTCACCATCAGCCACAAGACTGGCAAGCGCCTGGTCCACGATCTTGTCATCGATGTGCCCAAAGTATTCTCGCATTGCGGCGCGGATCGCCCGCTTTGTTTCCGAGGGATGGGCGGCGACAAAGCGCACGATAACACCGGTTACAATCTCCTGCGACCGACTGCCGTCGAAATCCATTGTCTTGCGTTCTGGGGCAAACTTAAATAGCTTCTTCGGCTGCTTTTCGCCCTTGGCGTTTACCCAGAAAATTTTGTACTTGATGATTTCACTGCCGTGCCTGACTAAACTTTCGAGGAGTGCCGAGGCCAGCTTATACTCGCAGTGAAACTCGTCTTTGACCTGATTATTTGTAAAGGCGAACCTGCGGTTCTTTTGGAGAAACTTGCGTATCAGGTGCTTGAGTTCGCCTTTGTCGTAGTCGCGAACAGGAGACTTCGCCGCCCTCCGGGTCTCGATCTCTGCCTTGTCTTCGTCAGAAAGCTGCGGAGATATATTTTTCGCCCAAATGGTGTTCGCGGCATATTCGAGGTCTTTGGCGTCCAGAGTTTGGCAGCGGAGATAATCGTCGCGCCAGACATAATTATTGACGAGGCTTTGCAACTGCTCGGATAAGGAATAGTCTCGCTCTTCAAGCGCTTCTGCATCCGCGTCGGCAAACTTGCCTGCGAGACGGCCCAGAACAATTGCCACGTTTTCCGGGGCGTGTGCCGCTTTGTGGTGGGTGACTTCGCAGAAAAAGTCATAGATTTTCCGACCAATGTCGGATTTATCCGCCGACTTCCAGTCGATCTCGGCGAGATTGTAGTCGGCTTCCAATCGAAAATGGCGAGTTTCGAGCCACTTTATCACCTGCTCGGCTCGTTTCCCGCCTGCATAGGGCCTGAGCGCCGCTTGTACCCGGATGCCTAGTTCACGTTCGGTCATGATTTTTGCTCCTTCCCTGCCTCTGAGAGTGCCATTCACCAAAACAAACAGCCCCCTCCGGTGTAGGACCCGGAGAGGGCTTGTGTCAGTCGCTGGCGAGGCGACACTGGTGCGTGATGGCAAGTCCTACCCTGCTCACGCAATTCCTGCGTCGACCAGGGGGCCACCCTGACTGACGCCAATTCACTTTGCCTCTCATTGAGGCTTACTAAGGTTATAGTGCCAAACGCTGACATCGGCCCGAAAATAGGTAAAATACTTTCGCCGACGCCTCTTTTCCTATCTACATTCGTTTCCTCGGCATCGTCATACTTGCGAATTGGCCCAGTGTTGTATTCTGAGTCGCGAGCCACCACCGAGCATCCATAACGCCGAATCTTCGTCTCAGGGCGGCCTCAGTCTGAGCCGTCAAAAAGCCAATATTTTGCG
The DNA here is from genome assembly GCA_050954545.1 of Janthinobacterium lividum. Taxonomy (GTDB): domain Bacteria; phylum Armatimonadota; class Armatimonadia; order Armatimonadales; family Capsulimonadaceae; genus JANXMY01. Next base: position 11,327 of record JBPBQB010000280.1, read on the forward strand.
CTTCCACGGCCTTTTCCATGCGATCACGGCGGATTGTCTCGGCGCAAAGAATATCCCGGAATGTCCCATTGAGCGGCGGCAGGACACTGTCACAATCGAATTTCAGCATAAGTTTTCATCCTCCCACCGTGATAGTGCCGCTGTCCTCGAACGGCGGGAAAATGCTGAATTTTTGTTGTGTTGAACTCAATGGTTGGCGATTCTGGCTGTCGCCGTGTACCATTGCGTTGGGGCGAAAAGTGGGGTCAGAATGATGTCGCTAGAAGTGGAGCACTGCCGCTGCGACATGAATTTCCTTACTGCCCCAGGTAAAATATGTGCTGAGGAAGCACGACCACTTATGGCTATCATCGCGGAATTTATTGAAGCCCTGAACGAAGAAATCACCGCCGTGAAAAGCGGCAAAGGCGGCTCGGCTGTCAAGGTAACAAATGGGCAGTTCATCCGCCGCCAAGCCAGCTTCTTTCTGTATTCCTTCACACTCGAAAACTTTATCACAGCCATTGATGATGCCCCAGTCGAAGTGCAGGTCGGAAGTGGGCGGCATCAGGGCCAGATCATTCAGACGCAGGGCCTCGAAGTCGTGATCGGTGTAGAGCGCGATCTCGGGGCGGAAGTCCTGGAGGCGCGGATCATTCTCAACTCGTACTACTTGCATGAGATGCTCCGCAAGAAGTTTGAAGCCGTGCAGGCTGGTGAACTCTCCATCAACTTCTCGCTTGCGGAACAAGTTTTCGCAGGACAGTCTCGCGCCCTCCCTC
>JBPBQB010000270.1:0-12086 GCA_050954545.1 Janthinobacterium lividum
CTGCCGCTGCTGACCGAACTCGACCCGCCTTCGCCGATGGGCCGTCCCCGTGCCGACACATAGTGCATCGAAATTCAACTTTGGGATGTCTAAAGTGACAAGTCAATCAGGCGTATTGATGAGTTCTATTATAGCGCAATTTTTATTGCCGTGCAGCTCGAACAGAATGATCTCGTTCATGCCCGTCTTCAGCAACGGTCCCGGCAGATACAGATTGCGATAGGGTTTACTATCCCAGTACCGGCCTAGATTAAAGCCGTTGACCCAACAAACGCCCTTCGTCCAGCCTGGCAGCGCCACAAACGTATCCGCAGGCTCCGTCACTGAAAATGTCGTGCGATAGAATGCGGGGTGGTCCGTCGGGATGACTTGACGGAAATCCAGACCTTTCAGGTTATCCAATGGCAGGCAAAAGATTTCCCACCCATGCAGGAATTGACCTGACAGCCGAACACCTTCCGTGATACCCTTTCGATCCACCATGTGAGCACCATAGTTAATGTGTCCCATATTCTCCACGAGAATATCAAGCATTGCCCCGCCCGGCGGGATGGTCAGCCTGATTGGATCACATTCCGTGGCGTTTCGGTACTGCGTGCCCTTGATTTCACCGTCGAGAAAGATCAAAGCCCGGTCATGAACCTCCTGCAGTACCAGCACTTCTTCTTGACGCGGACCGGTGACATGGGTTCGGTAGAGAATCAATCCTTCATTTTGACCAAGCGATTCCATCGGCTCCGGTGTCACTCGTTTTTCTGCCGTCGAGATGCTTGAAAGCTGATCAAACAAAAGAGCCTGCCCGGTAACAGCAAGAGGGCCAAAGCGTTTTTTACAGGATGAAGCCGGAATAGCCATTTTAGGCAGATCACGGTATTGTGCAATCACGTTTTGGAATGCGTAATATTTCGGCGTCGGATCTCCTGCTTCGTTCAGCGGCGCATCGTAGTCGTAACTGGTCACTGTCGGCTGATAGGCCGCATCAAAGTTCGCCCCGCTCGTGAAGCCGAAATTGGTACCGCCATGGAACATATAGATGTTCACGGAAGCGCCTGCCGCCAGCATCTCATCCAGATTTTCGGCGGCGTCCGCTGCGTCCCGCGTGTGATGTCCTTCGCCCCAGTGGTCGAACCATCCGTTCCAGAACTCCATACAGGCCAGAGGTCCTGACGGCTGGTACTCGCGCAGTTTTTGGAAGCCTTCCGCGCTGCGTGCTCCGAAATTGACTGTCTTGAAGATATGCGGCAGTGTGCCGCCTTGCAGCATACTGTCCGAGGGACCATCGGACGTAAAAAGAGGAACTTCAATCCCCCGGGACATCAGCGCTTGTTCCAAGAATTTGAGATAATCCTGATCGGTGCCGTAGCTGCCATATTCATTTTCGATCTGCATTGCGATGACCGAACCGCCCTGCGTGCATTGCAGCGGCGCGAGCAGCGGCATTAAATAATCGTAGTAACGGTCAATCGCAGCCAGATAGGGAGCATATGTGCAGCGAAGTTTCATTCCGGGATCAGCCAGCAGCCAGGCGGGAAGACCACCGAAATCCCATTCGGCGCAGATATAAGGGCTTGGCCGCACGATAACATGCAAATCCAAGCTTCCCGCCGTCTGGATGAAGCGGACCAGGTCCAGCATTCCCTCACTGGTGAATTCTCCTGGCCGGGGCTCATGCGCGTTCCACGGGACATAGGTCTCGACCGTATTCAGTCCGCAGGCTTTCAGTTTGAGCAGCCGATCTTCCCAGTACTCCGGCACGATGCGGAAATAGTGCATGGCACCTGAAATGATCTGCACGGGCTGACCGTCATAATAAAACTGGTCGGCAGCGATTTTGAATTTTTTCATAATTATTTAACCGGAAATCCCCAAATCTCGACTTCGTTGATTCTGCCGTTCCTGCTCTGGAAAGTGACATTCAGGCGGACATAACGAGCGGAGATCCCATCAAGACCGCTTAACTCCAGCCATTTTCCCGATCCCGGTTCCCCTTCCGGCACTGCTGAGCCGACTGATTTGAAGTGCATATCGTCGTCGCTGATGGAAATGTCCATCTTCGTAGGATACCCGCCGAAATCACTGCTGAGAAGACGTACCTTATGCAAGGGATAAACGCCCTTCAGATCAAACTCGATCGGGACAGCACTCAGCCCAGGGGATTTGAAGATTGCAGACTCCTCGTCAGTCAGCCAGCGCGAATATCCGCTCTGAAGCGCCGTTCCCTGCGGTGCGCTTCCCGCGCCAGGGTCAGCAACCAGGGCTGCTGAAGCCTGCGTGTCGGCCAGATAGCGATAAGTGGCGTGGGTCGGCATCTTTCGCGGGAAATCGTCAGAATAGGTGGCGTTCTCCGACAGCAGCCACGGGGCTTGGGCATTGTCGATGTCGACCCCGACAGGGGTGGTGGTCACGGCCTGGACTATCCCGCCGCTCGACCAGTGGAAATTGAGCGGGTACATACGCTCGGTGTAAGGCAGAATGCCATTTTCGGGAGCTGTAACGGTGACTGCTGCCTGGTAAACGCCGTAAGCCGCCAGAGGTGGTGTCTTGATTGTGCGAGGCTCAATCCCCCAGCCTTGAAGTGCCCGCGCTGACAATAATCCCGCCGCAGCCGGCATGAAGGAGGGATTATAGACGGAGACAATCACTTTTGTCGCCACACCGGGTGGCAGTACCGGCAGGTGACCGTCGAGTCCGCGTTTTGGCGTCACGATCTCCGGCACAGAGATGAGCGGCGGATGGTTATTCAGAAGAAGGAGCATGCCTGCTGTCGCAAATGCGGGAAGGCCAAGCTGATATTCCCCGTTTGTCAATTTTTGCACCGAAACCGGCTGCAATGTTTCGCTCTCCGCAGGCGACCAGAGCGCGTGAGTCCAGTTTCCCGCAGGAAGCTGCATTTGGATGACTGCCGCCCTGTGCCCCGCTTCCTGGACATTGGCGATAACAACGGCGGCATTGCCGTTCACCGTGAACGGCTGTTCTACGCGAAATGAGGTTGTGTCCAACGCCCCGCCGGCTGATTTATAGGAAGGGCTTACATGCAGATGCTCAAATAACCCGGTAAGCCATTCACGGAAAACAGTGTCCGTGTCGCCGTGAAGCTCTCCCAGACGCGCTGCGATTGTGACTGCCCGACCACGCCCGTAAGCGGTCTCGACGGCAAACGGTGCGCCGGTCGCGGTTTCTTCCAGAACCGTCGCGTGGCCTAATGAGATTTGAGCGGAGTCCTGCCCGTGCAGGATTTCTCCATTAACATCAACAGAGACTTTGGCTTCTGTCCCGGTTTGAAACGCAGTGACTTTTATGCCGGTGACAGCATCAAGGCCATGGACAATCTGATGGTGCTCGTTATAGTAGCCTGCCAGCATATCGGAGGCCAGAGTGCCGCCCTGCTTCACATAAGCGCTTATCTGGGTGCATTCTTCAGATGTTAAGTGGTCGCTTCCGACAAGCAGTAGGGCATCATACTGCTTTAAGAAAGCGGCATTCAGCTTCGTGTAAGGAATGACATCGACCCAGTACCCTGCTTGCCGAAGCGCGGCGTACACTCCCTCTCGGCTGTTAGGCGGACCTGCCCATTCATTGCCGGGCGTTTCTGGATCGAGCAGCATGTCCTGCCGGTCGAGCAGAAGAGCGACGCGGTGTACCCCCGGAGCTGGTTTGCTCTGGGCCCAGAACGCTTCCGTTCGGCGCACGTCATACGCGAAGCGCACTGCATAAGGCGCTTTGGCGCGAAGCAGCGTGTTAGGTGAGGTCAGGCCGTAAACATCGGAGTCACTGGTCGCGCCCGCCGCGCCGAAGCAAAATAAGTCGTAAGCTTTGACGCCGCTGCCGAGGCTGCGCCAGAGGCTGTTTGCGAACTCATAGCCGGGGCCGCCGTGATTGTTAGTCTCGGTAAGAAACAGCTTTCCCGTGCCGGTCGCTTCCAGAGGGCGAATGCACTGAGCGGCAAAATTGACCTGGTAAATATAGGAATCATTTGCGTCATAGATGTCGACTCCGAACCACCCACCATAGGGCCGGGTCAGGTCACAAAGCAAAGCTGGATCGAGCGTTCGGTCCTTGCCGGGTTTCGGAAGGTCGTAAGACTGCTGCGTTGTCTTCTGTGCGATCCCCCGATGCTCGGGATCGCTGGAGTAAACCGCTTTGTATCGCGCGGCCATGAATTGCGTAAAATAGCGGTCTTGATACCCATGCCAGTCGAGCCAGGCGGACGGATTGCTGATCGGTGTGGTATGCTTAGGCGCAGTGACATCAGTCCAATTTTGGTACCGTGTTCCCCATGCCTGATTCAATACCGGCAGTGTTTGGTAGGTCGTTTTCAGTGAGGCGATAAAGCCGGTCATGGCGAATGGAGAGCTGTCCAGAAAGCCTTCCCATTCATTGTCGAATGACCACATGATTGTCGGGGCCTGCGGCACTCCATACACTTTTGCAAGGGACGCATCGGCGGCCAGCATGAAACGGCGAACGTTCGGGTCGAAGTACGAGCGTGATTGGGAGAATATGTCGTAGCCAGGTACTTTTTGATCCAGCGGCATCATATGCCAGGCCCAGGACGCGGCAAAGACACCCAGATAATTGGGGTCTTGCGGCGGTCGGGTCGGCTTGTCATGGCGGACCACAAACCAGTCCTGAGCCAGCATCGCGCCGCTTGGATCGACCAGAGGGCTGACGGCCTGCTCGGTGAAATCGAACCCATAGGAGGTCAGCTCATCGCGGTCACGCGGGAACAAAACGCCCAGCGGAAAATACCGCATTGTATCTCGGCCATTGTGGTGGATGCTCAAGCTGTAGGCTGACGTATCGTAGAGCGGATCGGCAGACTGCGCTTTTGCTGTTTGCAGCAAAGGAGCAGCAGCGGCAAGGGCTAATACAAGGGCTAAGCGCAGAATAGAGAGATGCATGGGAAATACTCACAGGAATGTTACGAAGATTAATAATTGTTACGAAGATTATACAGGAAAAAGACCGGCGGCAGATTCGCCGGTCATTCAGGAAGCCTGCATAGCAGCGGGGACGAGAAGCGCTCGGGCTAAATCGTGCTGAACGTGAGAACCATCTTTCGGCCACTGTCGTCCGCCATGCTGTCGGTCCCGCAGGCAGGGACACTGCCATACTCAGGATGCCCAGGCTCTGTCGAAGAGGAGTTGTACGCATTCTCGCCGTTGCTGATCTGTGCGCCGCGCACCCATTTGACATGACCATCACAGGCAAGCCAATTGGAGCCTTCCGTGTGGTAGGGCGTGGCACTACTGCCTGGGGAAGTAAACGGAGCGTCCATGTTTCCTGTTGCGTAGCTGCTAGCTCCAAATGGGCCGCTGTACGGCCAGCCAAACCCAACCGGGCTGTGGTAATCCGGCAGGGAAGGAACACCATCGCTGCCCGTTTCATAAGACCCGGTTACTTCAAAAAGGCACACGGTACTGGCCGGTGCGTTCAGTTTGGCGAGTGTCACGACGCCTGGATTATAGAAGCTATACGGACCCGGATCTTGATCTGAATTCTCGTCCAGATGAATATTCATCGCGTAGGAAATGGCGATGTTGCCAACTGGCGGTACTGTCGAATCATCCGGGCAGACTAGCACTCCCTTGGCCTTGATGTACGGATAAATCTGTCCGGCCCAGCCCTCGCCGGCATTATTTCCAGCTCCGCCGGTCTGGTATTGACCCGCAGGATAGGTCTCGTCAGAATCCTGCACATATTGCAGGAAAGCAAGCCCCATCTGTTTTTCATTGGACTGACAGGAAGCGCGTCGAGCATTCTCCCGCACCTTTTGAAATACCGGAAAAAGTATTGCAGCGAGAATCGCGATAATGGCTATCACGACAAGCAATTCGATCAATGTAAACCCTGAAGTTTTCTTTACGTTCATTACGCACTCTCCATCTTTCTGTATATCAGAGATAATCCGGGCGACTCGTCCTGTATTTAGGTTAAGTCATCATTGAACTTTGCCCATCGGTTAAGTATATTCATTATATTGCAGAGGCGTGTCTCAGGGGAATAGAGGTTTCGATTAATTACATGCAAGATTTGGTCGGATTCCCTGACTGGCAGGCTGGCGCAGCTTCAGCAAGTCGAAAAAACCGAATATTCAGGAAATTTGTCTGTGATAGGCAGGGTTATTTCATTGAGAACGAGAACTTAACCTGAGTAAAGGGTGTATCGATTTGCCCAATACTTGCATGTTTTTAGCAGATTTGTACATTCCAAGTTGTACAGGGAACCACTATAATTAAACATCAGAAGCGCTGGCTTAATCGCGCAGAATGTATCGCGGGCTTGGGGGAAATCTAATGCCGGGTGACATTACCATACTTTTTCGCGGGAGCGACCAATGTCCGCTGGGGCAGGTGATTGATGCTGCGTTTGTTCATCGCAGCACCGGAATCACGACACACCGAGTACTCGGATTTTATGCTCTGATTTTCATCATCGACGGGCAGGGAACATATACCGACGCCAACCACAAACCTACACCTGTCTCTGCGGGGGACCTGTTTGTGCTTTTCCCCGATGTTGCACACCGGTATGGCCCATCAAGAAGCAGCCGCTGGGATGAAATTTACATCTCATTTCGCGGTCCGATCTTTGATTTATGGCGGCAAGTTGGTCTTCTTGCGCCGGAACGATCTTTGTTCCGACTTGGAGAGACACAGCCTTGGGTTGAGCGGTTCTCCCATGTCGCCGATGTTCCTGAAACTGAACCGAGTAAGCGGCAGATCATCATGGTGGGCCGACTCCAAGCGGTCCTCGCGGACATCGTCACGTCGCAGCAGGTTTCGGTTGAATCGGATGCATTTCGCTGGCTGACTGACGCCTGTCACCTTCTGGAAAGCGAACTGGCTGAAGAGATCGACTGTCACTGGGTCGCAGAAACCGTGGGATTTTCGTATGACCGTTTCCGCAAGAAATTCGCAAAAGAAATCGGCATGACACCATACCAGTACCGTTCCAGCCAGCGTTTGGGCGCGGGCCGAAAAATGCTTCTGGAAACGGAGATGAGCTTGAAGGAAATTGCCGCCTCTGTCGGTTTTTTCGATGAGTTCGCTTTTTCCAACCGCTTTAAGCAAGCTTTTGGGCTGTCGCCCCGCGCTTTTCGTCAAGAGGCACATTCACCGCAGAAATGGCCTACGGAAAGCGCAGTCTGAAATAGCAGCCAACTTGAGGTGACGCCAGTTTAGTTTCAAAGTGTGTTAGCGGAAGCAGAAAGTCTAATCAATGGAAGTTCTCCAATATTGTTAGGAGTTACGCAGTTAGAGAGTAAATCAGCGTCAGCGTGACATTGAAATTACTCACAAATTGGCTTCAACTGCGTAACTTCTAGTTGTATAGAAGTGCTGTCCGCAGAAGTCGTTTCATATTGATCCCCGCAGGTTCTGATGCAAATTTCTTTGGTCTCCTGAGCGAGTTTCATGCAGCGATCAAAACGCTGTTGAGCCAATTGCTTATCGTCTTCCGTCTTCGCAAGAATCAAGTTATCTCTCAGAACATCGTTGCAGTTGCCGACTTGGGCCGTATATGCCTCGACACACGCATTTTGACAATCGAGATCAGGCATTATCTAGTTTCCTTTAGAGCTAATCTTTTGGCTGGTTCTTTGCCCCACGTGGCCTTCCCCTAGGTTTCTCCCCGTTCGGCCTTGTTCGCTGCTTGTAAGCGTCCAGATCGGCGCGACCAATAGCTTTACGGCCCAGCATCATGACAAACGGCAAACGGTTTTCAAGCAGAGCGATACGGACGGTCTGTTCATGGACGCCGAGTTCTACAGCAACTTCTTGAACTGTTAAATATTGAGCTTTAGTTTCCACTCATATATTGTAGCAGAAAAGCACTTGATTGTCAAAAAACGCGTAAAATAAAGTACTTGACAAACAATGCTTTATCGGGTATAATAACTCTGTCAGCAACAAAGAAACGGCTTCGGCGAGTGGTGGAACACTTACCGAAGCCTAGCTGAATAATCTAGTTGGAGATTGAACAGATGTCGAATTCTACCTTACTTAGTCAAGCACTCATCGAACGCCTCGATAACCAGTCCAGCGACCGCGAAAGCCGGTTCATTGCAGCCCAGGATAATGCCCGCGCCTTCGGGCAGCAGATGACTGCCGTCCTTGCTGGCTACGACTTCATCCGTGACGACGCCAACTGCCTTCTGCTTGCCGATGGTACCCCTGTGCAGGCGGCAATGCTCCTGACCAACAAGGGCACTGGTGAAAGCCTCTCCGTTATCCGCAGGCTCGATGACACAGGGAATTACATCTGGCTCGTGCTGGACACTAACTATGCTCCCTACGAAGCCGATGTCTTCATCCGGGTAGTCGAAGACCGCATCGCCGCGAACCATCTTGCTGCCAAACGCTGTATGGCTAATTAAAGCGCCTTTCCAAAATGATCTAGAGCCTGTTATGCACTTTTTTAGAACAGCAGGCAGCTATTACGGATATTGTTTATCAGCCTACTTGCTTAGCCGAACCCGAATAACGCGGGTTGCTGGCCGAAATACTCTAAATTCAGCCGCGCCAGGGGCAAATCAGACCAAACAAGCCTACAAAGTGCATAACAGGCTCTAGTCTCGGAACTACTTTCCCGACACAGTGACAGCAACAACATCCGCTGGGAGGCGGGAAATATGAAAACACAAACTATTACGATGAACACCGAGCACGCCGCTCATGATCTCGATCAAGACCTGACACGGCTCTTCGATCAGCTTGGCAAACTGGGGACTCGTGCAAGCAAATGGGACAAGCTGCATAAGGAGATGCTGAAGTTCAATATCGAGAGTGGCAAATTGGTCGAGCGCCAGCATGATCTCATCGATATGTTGCTCATCATGACCGAAGACCCTGAATGGCTCGTTCGTATCAAAGCGTGGCACGAAGACGATAAGGCGGACTATGCGAAGAGAAAGCAGGACATTCTTCGCGGGAAGCACTAAAACCTCGGGCGACTAATAATAAGAAGGGGCGCAGGCAATTAGCCTGCGCCCCTTTGTCGCGATATGTACCGTCGCGATTGATTACTTGATTTAATCAACTTGTTAGACCCAATAGGAGAGTGCCATGAATAATACAAATCCAAACAACGAAGCCCAGTCCCCCGTTTCCAGCCATGGGGGAAAGAGGCTAGGAGCAGGGCGGAAGCCAAAGGTGATCGCAGAAGGCATGGCAAAAGCGCATCTCGACGCGGTGGGTGCCGTCGCGAAAGCGGCCTCGGAAGCAATGGGTCCACTTGTTCAGCAGGCCATTGGCGACGTGCCGCTCGTCGTTGCCGTTGCTACGGCCCGCAAGCGCATCGGTGGGAAGTATCCTGAAATCCTGGATGCTCTGTTTGCTCTCATCGAGAGCAATGAGCAAGTCTCCCGCAAGTACGAACCCGCTGGGCTGATCACGGTCGATGAATGGACCGACCCAGATGAGAAAGGCAAGCAGCTCAAGGTCAAGCGACAACTGTTCCCGAACCGAGCCCCAGACGAGATGGTGCTGGTGTGTGAAACAATTGTCACCTATCCGCCCGACGCAGCGGTCGCACAGTTCTTGTTCAACCGCCTTGCTGGGAAGCCTGCCGAAGAAAAGACCGACCCGCTGACCGACGCCCCCACGGAAGGCGCGAAGGTCGCCACCAGGGAAGAGATGTACGCCGACCTGCTCGATATGATGTTCGCTCGGTGGGAGGAGCGCAATGCCCCCCAGCCCGCAACTGTGCCCTCTGCACCCGCACTGCCCGCGCCCGAAGGGATCATAGAAGGGCAGGGAAGCAGCGGCAACCCAGCAGCCGCATGAACGACGACGGTGGGCACTTAGGTAACTCTGCCAAGTGCCCAGACAGCTCGACGCCGGACGTTCTCATCCGGGTGATCGTTCAGATGGGCAAGGGCGTTGCTTGCACCATCCATTTTCGCCTTCCCCAGAGCCAGCACCGCCCCGACACGGGCACGGGCCGAAGTCGTGTCTGACGATAACAAAGTCAGCAGTCTCTTCCCCACGGCCACTCTGAGCTGCGGCCCATTCTGATGTCTCCCGGTCAGCCTCGACAGCTCAGCCAGGGAATATGCGGCGACACGCCGGACATGGCGGCTGGAATCGTCCAAGCGTTCCACCAATGGTTCAATCGCATCCTCATGGGCTGTACGTATGACGGCGCGAGTGGCCCAGTGCCGCACGTTCTTGTCAGGGTCGCTCATCACCGCTTGGATACGGCAGACCCCGCTTGCAGCCTGGCTCAGGGGGTATAGGGTATAGGAGAGGCAGTAGAGCGCATAGAGGCGCACGAACCACTGCGGGCTTGTCAGGGCAGGCAGGGCAACAGCGGACTGCGCGAAGGGCAATGGCAGCCACCGCTCCCACAGGTCGGTGCTGTGTGCGAACGAAATGCCTTTGTCTGGTTCTGCCGCAGTCAAAGTTTGTTCCGTCACTCGCCCGAAATACCCAAGCGCCCAAGCTGCATTGAGGCGAAGGGTCCAGTCCTCCAATCCCAACTCTCTTTTACTCGGACGGCCCTTCGGGTCCAGAATGCGGCTGAGAATGTCAACGATATACTGCCGCATTTCCTTTGTGGCGGCTTCCAGGCGCAGGAGGCCCAGACAGCGTGCGGCTTCCGCCTTGCCTTCTAAGTGGGGAGCTGTTTGCAACTGAACCACAAGGAGGCGTATCTTCAGAAATATGGCCTCGTCCGCTGATCTGGTAGTGTCCGAGTTGATCATAGCAATTTTCACGGCAGTTGGCAGGTACAATTGTTGCGGGCGGCTGCTGTTGTTCGGTGAGATGTAAATGCTTAGGTCTCTGCATCCCCGGTATTACCGGCAGTCACCCCCATAGTAAAGACTTTTTTTACAGGATGGGCGTCAGCAGGTAGCCTCGCTTCTTACCGTCTTGGACACCCTGGCCGACGATCTGACCTCGGTTGTTGACGGCATTCGCGCTCGTGAGATGCCAACCGGAATCGGCGGGGATGAGGCTGTTCAGGTCGTAGGCTCGCCCTGTCCGCCACAATACTGCCGTCGTCGTCAGCGCATCCAGGTTTGTGCTACCATCGTCTGGCGAGGGGAAGTCCGTTGCTGATTGCATATCAAACCCGACGCCGGGCGTGGGCAGACTCCCAATCCCTACGATGTCGCCTAGATCGTTGATCCCGAATGGACTACTGCTCACACTGCCTTCCAGCCCGTTTAGCTCCACCATGTGGTGATTCTGCCAGACAAAAGCACGTTGCGGGCCAATAGGTCGCGCAAAGGTTTCAGCCGAGCATTGTCCGATGATCTCCCCAGCATCGTTGATTTTGTTTGCTCGTGATGAATTACACCCAGGCAGAAGGCCGAGGTCCGTCTTCTTCCCATTCTGCCAAAGGTAGGCACGAGACAGAAGGCGTACCTGACTTTCCACGTTCTCGAACCGCTCTGAATTACATACGATGTCTTCCTGAGCGTTAATGGCAACTGCGGATGCGCTTGGAAAGCCGGGCAGGATGCCGAGGTCGCGTAGTCGTCCGTTACGCCAGAGGGCGGCGTGCATGACGGGCATCATTCTGGTCATCGGCAGACTCAATGTTCCGATAATCGCGCAGTGGTCGTTGATGCCGACCGCCATGTCCCAAACCGCCAGTGGCCCGAGAGGAAGAACGTGGATTGCCCCCGAGTGCCACCAGCAGGCGCGGGAGATGGTTTTGATAGTTACAGGTTGACCATTGTTCTCCACAGTACCGGCAATCTGATCATTTTTATTGATCCGAAACGCTGTGCTGGTCTGATAGCCATGGGTCACTCCCAAATCGTACATCAGACCAGCCTTCCATACAAATCCATGCCCAACTGCTTGCCCATCGTCAATGTGGGTAGCAATGCTCTCTCCGACAACTTCACCTTTGTCATTCAATCCGATGGCGTCGCTTTCGATGTCTCCCGGCAAAGTGCCAACGTCAGTGATGGAATATCGAGGCAAAGTGCCGCCTGAGTCTTTGCCCCCTGCCAGGATATGGGCGTCCGTTTGCGGCGACCATAGAATGATTTGACGAGCCGGCAGTGGACTCTCTGTACCCATGTCCCGTCCTGAGACAATAGCACCTAGCCCATTCATGCTGCTGAGGGA
>JBPBQB010000235.1:0-11980 GCA_050954545.1 Janthinobacterium lividum
TGTCTCCAGGATAGGAAGCGCGTCCATGTCCGCCCGCAAGGCGAGCATAGGGCCGTCTTTTTTCCCGTGCAGGATGCCGACCACGCCGTGTCCGGCGACGCCGGTCTGGACCTCGTCAAAGTTCCATGCCCAGAGGCGATCGGCGACATACGCGCCGGTAGCTTCTTCCGCGCCGCTCAGCTCCGGGTTCTGATGGAGGTGGTGGCGGGTTTCGATAATCTCGGGTAAAATGCGTTCAATAATCGCCGCAACGGCGTCTTTGTGTGAAACTTGCTCTGTCATGGTGCTTATTTCGGCGCAGGTAGGGCCAGTTCCTGCGGTATGTCCGCAGAAAGTTTGGGACCGTTGAGATGCCGAGGTCAGGAAGCCACAGAATAAATTCCGAGGCTGCCAAATGCCCAGTGTCGCGGCGACACAAGAATCTGATATGTCCTATCTTGCGTCCCTTGGACGCCGGGCACTTTCCAGCCTCGGAATTTATTCCGTGGCTTCTTAGAAAATCAATTTATGTCATCATTGCCCATCGCCATCTATTACGAACACCCCGACTGGTTCCGACCCCTATTTGCCGAACTCGACCGGCGCGGGACCAATTATATCAAGCTGGACGCCCGGCGGCATTTCTACGATCCGAGCCGGACAGAGCGGGAGTACAGAGTCCTGTTTAACCGCATGAGTCCATCGGCGTACCTGCGGGCCGACCATCCTGGTATCTTCTATACGCTGAGCTATCTCGCCCATTTGGAACGGATTGGAACGCGGGTCATTAATGGTGTACAGGCGTTTACGACAGAAACGTCGAAAGCATTGCAATTGACTCAGCTTCAGTCGCTGGGACTGGGCTATCCCAGAGCGCGGGTGATCGGCGATCCACTGGCAACTCCGGCGGCGTCGGACGGCCTGCGGTTTCCAATCGTCGTCAAGGCCAACATCGGCGGCAGCGGCGCTGGGGTCGTGCGTTATGATACTCGGGATGAATTGGAACAAGCAGCGCATGACGGCAGTATTGATCTAGGCATTGACCAGACTGCGCTGGTGCAGGAGTTTATCCCGGCTCGCGATGGACGCATCACCCGTGTCGAGACTTTGGGCGGCAAGTATCTATATGCGATTCATGTGTATACGCCTGGTGACAGCTTCAATTTATGTCCTGCCGACATCTGCCAGACAGTAGATGGTGCACAGCTTGAGCGAAGTGAGGCAGCAGCGGCAGATGCTCCGAAGAACGGCCTGCGCGTGGAAGGCTATACGCCGCCTGATGATGTGATTGCGAATGTCGAGCGCATCATGCAGACGGCAGGCATCGATGTCGGCGGCATCGAGTACATGATCGACGACCGGGACGGCAGCCTCCTCTATTACGATGTGAATGCGCTGTCCAACTTCGTTGCCGACGCCCCGCGTGTGATTGGCTTCGACCCGTTTGCAAAGCTGGCGGATTATCTGGAAGAAGAACAGCAGTGATCATCTGCTGGGTGACGATATGAATCTAGTTCATATGTTTGATAAACTTGGGCCATTTGGAGTTGTCCCATTTATGCTGGGAGTGATGACGATGCTTTGGAGTCCGCCGCTTGCCATTGCCTTGTTCACGAGAGCCGCCGCTCGGTCTGGAAGTTATTTACGCTGGGACAAGCCAAAAAAGAAGGTTTACAGTCCACCTCCGGCGTTTGCCGCTGGAGCAGCAACATTTATAATATACGTTGTAATGCTTGCGTTTTCTTTACCCGGAAAAGGATCGCTTTCTGAACTGCTGGTGTCTTGGTGGTGCAGCGCTGCTCGTCAAACCCAAATTGTCGCCCTATCCAGCGGAAGCCTGTTGGTCGTCTCACTTTATTGTGGAACTCTTCAATGGCTTCGGCGAAAATGCGCCCTTATTTTGGATATAGGGGAACGTAGATACCAAACCTTTGACGTTTCAAGTGTAGTCATAAAACCACAGACAGGCACTTGGGCTGATATTTCAGGCGTTTATGTTCGCCGTGCCAACAGCGAAAGAGGAAGCGAACCCTACGCTTACTTTGTCTGCCTTAAATGGCGCGGTAACTCTAAAGCCTATTCGGCATTAGGCGGCTTTGGTCAACAAGACCGTGCAAGTGATTATGCAGAGAAAGTGGCACAAGAACTGCGTCTGCCCTTGATTTCGGAAACCATGCCATGAATGGCATGGTTCTTTAGAGGAGTTTTGAATGCGTTATGGATACTGGCTGCCGGTGTTTGGCGGCTGGCTGCGGAATGTAGACGATGAGAAGATGGATGCGTCTTGGGACTATGCCAAGCGGCTGGCAGTGCGTTCGGAGCAGATCGGGTTTGATTTGACACTGATTGCCGAGCTGAATTTGAACGACATCAAAGGCACGGACGCGCCTTGTCTGGATGCCTGGTCTACGGCGGCAGCGCTGGCGGCGGTCACGGAGAAGCTGGAGCTGATGGTCGCGGTTCGGCCTGCCTACCATGCCCCGGCGCTGCTGGCGAAGCAGGCGGCGAATATTGATAATATCAGCAGCGGGCGGCTGTCGCTGAATGTCGTGTCGTCGTGGTGGGCGGAGGAAGCCAGTCAGTATGGAGTCACGTTTGACCAGCATGACAACCGATATGCCCGGACGGAAGAATGGCTGGACGTCGTGAATGGCCTCTGGACTCAGCCGGTCTTTTCGCATACGGGACCGCTGTACCAGATCAAAGACGCTGTGATGGCACCCAAGCCTGTGTCGAAACCGCGTCCGACACTCTATGCAGGCGGCGAATCGGAAGCGGCGAAAGAATTGATCGCCCGGACCTGCGATGCGTATGTCATGCACGGCGACCCGCCGGAGCGGGTGGGGGCGAAGATCGCCGATCTGTCTGCGCGGCGTGAGCGTCTGGGTCTGCCGCCCATGACATTCGGCGTGGCGGGCTACGCGATTGTCCGGGACTCTGCCGAAGAGGCGGAAGCGGAACGGCGGCGCATTACGGATGTCAAGCAGAGCGCGGCAGGCTACGATAATTATCAGCAGTGGCTTTCGGGGACCCAGTTGGAGCAGCAGGTATCATTGGAAGATTACTCGGTCTCCAATCGCGGCCTGCGCTCGGGGCTGGTAGGAACTGCCTGTTTGGTTCAGGAGCAGATCGCGGCGTTCGAGGCGGTGGGTGTCAATTTACTGCTGCTGCAATTCAGCCCGCAGCTTGAGGAGATGGAACGGTTCGGGGAAAGCGTAATCCGGGCATAATACAGGGATTAGGAGACAGACATGAACAAATCAATCGCGATTATTTTGACACTTGCGGCTGCTGCCGCTTTGAGCGGCTGCGGCAATGCACTGAATGGGGCCAAGCAGGACACCGCCGATAATACGGCGGCGGCTCATCAGGCTGCCGATCAGGCCGGACAGGCCGCCGATCAGGCCGGACAGGCGGCCAAAGCGAGCGCCCAGAGGGCAGGACAGGCTTTGGCAGTCGGGCCGGAATTCGCGGCGGCGAATGCAGTCCGTGTTCCTGTCAAGGCGGCCATCCTCCGCGATCCCGTGCTGACCGATACGCGCAACTTGATTGATGTCAATGCCGCCCCCAAAAAGATCACGCTGACCGGTCATGTCGCAGATGCGTCGATGAAGCAGCGGGCGACGGAAGATGCCAATGTTGCCCTCAAGAAGCATCCGGGCTATACGCTGAGCAACGAGCTGACTGTCGCGGGTCAGTAGAGGGCCTATGCTGACTGCGACATTTATTCATGCGCCTGGGGTCGGGCCTGCGACGGAGCAGGCACTCTGGGCGCAGGGCGTGACCTCGTGGGCGGATTACCAGGAGCAGGCTTCGGGGCTGCGCCTGCCGCCGCGTCACAAGATCGCCCTGCACAAGACTATCAGCGAAAGCCTCGCGGCGCTGGAAGAAGGGCGCACGGATTTTTTTGCTCATGCCCTGCCGAAGCGCGAGCACTGGCGGGCGGCTTCCCAGTTTCCCAAGATCGGCTATCTGGACATTGAGACCAATGGCGGCATGGACAACGATGCCATTACGCTGATCGGGCTTTATGACGGCTTCGAGATGCACAGCTATATCAAAGGCCAGAACTTAGCCCAGTTCGCCTACGAAAGCCAGGACTTTGACGGGTTCGTGACTTTCTTCGGCACGGGCTTCGATCTGCCGTTCCTGAAGCGCCGTTTTCCCGTGCTGGAGTCTGTGTTCGCCGACCGGTTTCACATTGATCTCTGCCCGCTCTTAAAGCGGCTTGGTCACAGTGGGGGCCTGAAAAAGATCGAACAGCAGCTTAAGATTGCACGTGTCCCAGAGACGGACGGCCTTAGCGGCATGGATGCGGTTCGTCTATGGCGAGCTTACCGACGCGGCGGGCGGGGTGCGGATGACGCGCTGCGTCTGCTGCTGGCGTACAACAAAGAAGATGTCATCAACATGGAGACACTGCTACGCTATGCGGTTCCGCGCCTGGAAGCGCAGGCGGGGTATACTAGTGTCAAGAACTCATCATTTTCATTGTGAAAGGAATTATTTCTATGGAACAGCAGCAGACAGGCGGCGGCAGTGGTACGGGGGAGCCGAGTCTCACAGAAGAAGTCCAGGCCCAGCCTGAGTCGGAAGGCACAAACGGCACGGAAACTCCAGCTTTGAACCGAGCAGATCGACGGGCACAGGCTAAAGGTAAAAAGGCGGGTGCTAACCCAAATCTGACCGGCGGCGGAGCACATGGCCCTAGCGGGCGAACGTCCGGCCATGCCGGCCCGGTCCGGTTCCCGCGCACAGGTCACAAATAAAGGTCCGCTTGGCTCTTCAATCACTTACAAGGAAAAATTCATGCCTCGTTTCTCGTATCATCCACGGCAGGCCATTCTTGCCGGACTGGCTCTGCTGACCGGCCCCGCTACCGCACAAGCCCCAAATCCAGTCACGCCCCCGGCAGCGCCTGCACCGATGGTTCCGACAGCGCCAGTCCCAGCGGCCCCAGGGCCTGCGGTGGCCCCTCCTGTTCCAGCCGCACCGCCGCCTGCCGCTGTGATCGATCCGCATGTCTCTGTGCTTTTCGATCAGGCGATTGCTGCCCATCAAGCTCTCAAAGCGCTGTCCGCGACAATCGCAGTGACTTCCAGCGGCATTGGACCTGAAGTCAGCCAGACAATCACGCTCTCTTTCCAGAAGCCTAACGAAGTCCGTATCGCCGTTTCTGGAGCTGCCGGACCGATTGTTCAGCTTGTGTCTAATGGAAAAATGCTGATCATCTACTCCGTGCATGATAAAAAGTACCGTGTTCAGCCGGTCCCGGCGGGTGCCAATATCATTCCGGCCGTTCTAATTCAGGCGCGTGGGCTGCTGCCCCGGCTGATCGGCCAGCCGGAAGCGCTCGGCGAACTTCTGGCACAGCCAGGTGTGTCTGTCAGCCTCGGCACCGCTCAGACCGTCGGCAGTGTTCCGACCGACACTGTCAATGCGGTTCTGCCTGCTCCTGATGGCAGCAGTCTCCAGTTGACATTCGCTATCGGCACGTCAGATCATTTGATCCGCCGTGTAAGCCAGTCAGCGACTGTCACGAGAAACGGCGCGACTCAGACATTCCTGCACACGGAGACAATCACTTCTCTCGTCACCGCCCCGGTTCTGACTGCTTCGGATTTTGTCTTCACGCCCCCGCCCGGTGTCACGAAAATTGCCCCAGTACCGCCGCCGGCTCCTGCTGCAAAGCTGCCGCTTAAAAAGGCTCCTGCTGCAAAGCTGCCGCTTAAAAAGGCTCCTGCTGCAAAGCTGCCGCTTAAAAAGGCTCCTGCTGCAAAGCTGCCGCTTAAAAAGGCTCCTGCTGCAAAGCTGCCGCTTAAAAAGACCCCGTAAATTAGCCTATGACACACAAGAAATCACCCCGCCAAGTGAACTTGGCGGGGTGATTTCTTGTGTGCGAGAAACTTCTAATGCTCGTCGGTGTTCTGGGACTGTATCTTCTTCTCATGACGCAGAATGCTAAACAAAACGCTCATCGTGATGATAATGGAGAGAACGGAAATAGACAGCGAGACAAATCCTTGATGCGGCATGGGTGACTTTTCCTTTACAAATTAATTCGAGACCAAATATCAGGCGGGAGTTCACCCACCGTGTAGAACGAGCCGGTGACACAGATCAGATCATCCGGCCCTGCTTCAGACAGAGCCGCCCCGACAGCATCAGCGATACTGCTGTCGATCACTTCGACATTTGCGAAACCAAAGTGCCGGGCGGCGTCGGCAATGTCTTCTGCCGGGCGCGGGCGGAATGCCGGCTGGGTCGCAATCAGCCGGGCCGGCTTCAGGCTGACCAGCGGCTCCAAAAACGGCTCGGGATCATGGTTCCGGGACAGGCCGACGACGAGGGTCAGACGCCGGGTGTCCGCACCGTGCTGTGCCCGCAGCGCCTCCGCCAGAACTTCCGCAGACAGCGCGTTATGGGCGACATCCAGCACGACAGTCGGGTATTCCAGCACCTGCTCCAGCCGTCCCGGTACCCAGGCCGTTTCCAGTCCTAGTCGCGCGGCGTCATCCGTGATCTTCGGCCCGTCGCCGCCAATGATCGAATCCAGCGCTGTGAGAGCCGCCGCCGCATTCAGCTCCTGAAACGCACCCCGAAGCCCCAGATGCACCCCGGATAGTATTCGGCGCGGCGTTGTCAAAATCAGCCCGTCCGGGCTGCGCTTGGGAGGCGCAGCGAGGCGGAGAGGAGCGTTTTTCTCGGCGCAGACCCGAGCAATGACTTCCCATGCTTCGCCGCCTTCGGGCACACCGGTGATACAGGGGATGCCAGGCTTGATAATGCCGGCTTTCTCACCGGCGATCTCCGTCAGTGTCGATCCCAGCAGCTCCGTATGGTCCAGCCCGATGTTCGTGATCACTGTGACCAGCGGATTGGAAACGACATTGGTCGCGTCCAGCCGTCCGCCCAGACCGACTTCCAGCACCGCATAGTCGACAGCCTGTTCGGCAAAGTAGCACAGGCCGATGGCGGTTTTCAGTTCAAACTCGGTGGTCGGCCCAAATTCAGTCTGTTCCAGCGCCTCGATATGCGGCACGATCTGTGTCACCCAGCGGGCGAAATCCGGGCGAGGGATCATCGCGCCGTTGATCTGAATCCGCTCCCGGACATCATACACATATGGCGATAAATACATGCCGACTTTGCAGCCCGCCGCTTGCAGGACACTTGCCGCCATGGCGGTCGTGGAGCCTTTTCCCTTTGTCCCCGCGATATGCACCACCCGCAAGCGCTCCTGCGGATTACCCAGGCGATCCAGAAGGGCCAGAAATCGGTCGTTCCCCAGCTTCACTCCCAGCCGCAGCCGTCCCTCAAGATACGCCAGCGCTTCGTCAAAATTCATACGCATCACTCATACGCCAGTGAGTATACCCGATGCCGCTTTATCTTCTGTATGCAAGAATCAGGTATCATTAGGCTCAATGGCTCTTCCACTCAACATCAATGACGTTTTGTCCGGGCGTTCTGTCGAATGGGAGCGTCTGGAGTTCAAGGCAGGCTGGAACCCGGAAGACATTTTGCACACGCTCTGCGCTTTTGCTAATGACTTCCATAACCTCGGCGGGGGCTATCTTTTCGTGGGCATTGCTGAGGAGAATGGCAGGCCTGTTCTGCCGCCATCTGGTCTGAATCCCACTGCGTTGGACCGCCTGCAAAAAGATATTCTCGAAATCGGGCATAAAATCGTGCCGGCATATCATCCCCTGATAGATCCCTGTATCATTCAGGAGCAACACGTTCTGGTGCTTCGCGCTCCTGGTGGTCAAAGTCGTCCCTACAAAGCGCCTTTGTCACTTTCCAAAGACAATAAGGCTCATGGCTACTATATCCGTAAAGGGTCGAGCACAGTAAAAGCCAATGTAGACGATGAAGTTGAATTATTTTCTCTAGCTGCCCAAATTCCGTATGATGACCGCATGAATCAGCGTTCCTCTGTAACGGACCTGCGGTTGCCTTTAATTAAAGCGTTTCTGCGGGACATAGGCAGCGCTCTGGCGGACCAGGCTGATTTCATGCCGTTTGAGGATTTCTGCCGCCGGATGACGATTATAGATGGATCCGCAGAACATATTCTGCCGAGAAACGTCGGGCTGATGTTCTTTCATGAGGAACCTGAGCGATTCTTCCCGCAGACTCAGATCGACATTGTGCTGTTTCTCGATGGACTATCGGGACGCAGAATCATTGAAAGAATATTCAAGGGTCCTTTAAGCCAAATGCTGCGAGATGCGCTGCTTTTCATCAGCAATTCTGTGATTGAAGAAACCGTTGATAAGCATCCGGCGAGAGCGGAAGCAGATCGATTCTTCAATTATCCTTATGCGGCGCTGGAAGAAATTCTTGTGAATGCTGTTTATCACCGAAGTTACGAAATCCGTGAACCCATTGAAGTAAGAGTTTTGCCTGAATGCATTACGATCACCAGTTATCCAGGCCCGGATCGTTCCATTTCTCTTGCGGATTTGGACAACGGACGGCTTGTCGCACGTCGTTACCGAAACCGGCGCATCGGCGAATTCCTAAAAGAACTGCGTCTGACGGAAGGGCGGGGAACCGGCATTCCAACTGTTATCCGAGCGATGCGTGAAAATGGCTCGCCCATGCCATCTTTCGACACTGATGCCGATAGGACCTACTTTACGGCGACGCTGCCGATACATCCATTGGTAACCCCCCAAGTAACCCCCCAAGTAACCCCCCAAGTAACCCCCCAAGTAACCCCCCAAGTAGGTGCAGAACGGAGGTCAGTTGGTAAGATGCGTGTCATGCTCAGCTACTGTGCCAGCCCACGGGACCGAGTGAGTATTCAGTCCAGATTGAATTTAATAGACGCAAGAAATATGCGTACACGCTATCTCGCGCCTGCGATCGCAGCCGGCTGGCTGACGATGACTGATCCTACGCACCCTAACTCGCCCACGCAGAAATATCGGACGACGCCGAAGGGTTTGGCGATATTGAACACAGATAGTCAGGAACACTTATGAAACGAAGCTCGCTTATTTTCTGCACGCTGGCCGGTTTACTCGGCGCAAGTTTAATCGCTGCCGGTTTGCCTGTCGGGGCTGATACCACGGCAGCAGCGAAGTCTGTTGATCCGCATGTGAATGAGACGAAAGCGCAGCAGGATACACGCATGGCCTGGTGGCGGCAGGCTCGGTTCGGCATGTTTATTCATTGGGGGCTGTACGCAGTGCCGGCGGGGGTCTGGCATGGGAAAGATACGGCGGGGGAGTTCAGCGCGGGGGCGGGGGAGTGGATGATGCATGACCTGAAGATCCCGGTCGCTCCCTATGCGGCGCAGGCGGCGCAGTTCAACCCCGTACAGTTCAGCGCGGAGACATGGGTGGGTATCGCGAAATCCGCCGGTATGAAATATATTGTCATGACGGCCAAGCACCATGAAGGCTTTGCCATGTATCCAACCAAAGTGGACGGCTACAATATCACCGATGCGACGCCGTTCAAGCGCGATCCTATCGGCGAGATGGCGGCCGCCTGCAAAAAGGCCGGGATCAAGTTTGGTGTCTACTACTCGCAAAACTTAGACTGGCATCATCCCGGCGGCGGTACATTCGGCGCTGCCTGGGATCCCGCGCAGAAAGGCAGCTTCGACACCTATGTCAAGACAGTTGCCGGGCCGCAGGTGACTGAGCTGATTACCCGGTACCATCCCGCCGTGCTCTGGTTCGACATCCCCGGCGAGATGACGCCGGACGAAGTGCGGGCGCTGACGGTGTCGTTCCCGAAAGACCCCCAGCTTATCTACAACAACCGCATGGGCGGCGGTGTCCCCGGCGATACGGAGACTCCCGAGCAGTTTATTCCGGCGAAGGGGTTCCCCGGCAAAGACTGGGAAACCTGCATGACAATCAACAATACATGGGGCTACAAGACCACCGATACCGATTTCAAGTCCAGCGAGAGCCTGCTCCGAAACTTGATCGATATTGCCTCGAAAGGCGGAAATTATCTGCTGAATGTCGGGCCCGATGCGACCGGCACTATCCCGGCGCCGGAAGTGGAGCGTCTACAGGCGATCGGTGCCTGGATGAAAGTCAACGGGGGCAGCATCTACGCCACTAAAAACAGCCCGTATAAGCGTCTGCCGTTTGATGGCCGCTGCACGGTCAAGGGAAATATTCTCTACCTGAATGTTTTCACCTGGCCCGCCGCCGGTCTGAGATTAACGGGCCTGCAAACTGCCGTGCGGGGCGCGAAAGTTCTGGCGACAGGCGAAGCGCTGACAGTCA
This sequence comes from Janthinobacterium lividum, assembly GCA_050954545.1. Lineage (GTDB taxonomy): Bacteria > Armatimonadota > Armatimonadia > Armatimonadales > Capsulimonadaceae > JANXMY01. Next base: position 10,239 of record JBPBQB010000235.1, read on the forward strand.
CGAAATCCGCAGATGGGACACTGACCCTTAGTAAGCCATCCACACTTGATCCCGTCTCCACTGCCATTGCGCTCACTCTCACAGGGCCGCCGGTGGTGACAGAAGCCGAGCTTCAGATCGCGCCTTTATCCGATGGCTCTTATGCGCTGAAGGCCGTCGATGCTGCTCTCGTCGGCGATACGATTCAGGCGGAGGGGGGCGGGGACACGGCTGATCTTGGCTACTGGACAAATGCACAGGACGCCGCCCAGTGGAAAATAACAGTCCTGGCAGCATCGGCATGTAAGTACAGCGCGGCTCTGGAATACTCGTGCGAGCCCGGCAGTGAAGGCAGCACGTTTGCCCTCAGTGTCGATGGTATCGCGTCAGGTATCACGGGGACAGTCCCAAAGACGACGGGGTGGAGTGATTACCAGCGTTTGACGCTGGACGGAACGCTGACATTGACAGGGGGGGTGCATACTCTCGAAGTCAAGCCGTTGACTAAGCCCGGTCTGGCTGTCATGAACCTGCGCCGGCTGACGCTTGCCCCTGTCAAGTAAAGAGACATTACGCAGAAGAGCCACGGAATAAATTCCGAGGCTGGAAAGTGCCCAGTGTCGCGGCGACACAAGATTTCCGACCCCGAGCCTAAGTATTCTTCTCTTGCGTCCCTTGGACGCTGGGCTTTTCCGAGTCTCGGAATTTATTCCGTGGCTCTCCTGGATACAAACTATGACAAACACGATTGAAACACAAAGGCAGGAGCTGCTTCAGCTTTCCCATCAGCTTGGAGACACTGACCGTCGGTGGGCTATTCTTGGCGAAGGCAACACGTCCACTCGCCTGGACGCCGAGACGTTTCTTGTCAAAGCAAGCGGCTCACGTCTCGGCCGGCTGACCTCGGATCAGGTCGCGCAGGTCAGTTTCGCGCCTGTGCTGGAAGTGCTGGAAAGCGGCGCGGAGTTAGAGGATACCCAGGTGAAAGACCTGCTGGCTTCAGCGATACTTGGCCCAGCAGGGGCGGTTCCTTCGGTTGAGACACTGATGCATGCGTATCTGTTGACTCTTCCCGGAACTGAGTTTGTCGGGCATACGCATGTCACCAGCATCAATGGCCTGACTTGCTCGGTGCGAGGCTGGGACTTTCTCAAGGCAGGGCACAGGCAGTTCCCGGATGAAGTGGTTGTCTGCGGCATCGCCCCCTGCTGTGTGCCTTATGTCGACCCCGGCGTCCCGCTGGCCCGGTCTGTCCGGGAACAAGTTCTGATTTATCTCGACATATATGGTGTCCCGCCCAAGACGATCTACCTCCAAAACCACGGTTTCATCGCTCTGGGCAGGTCTGCTTCAGAAGTAGAAGACATTCACCAAATGGCCGACAAATCCGCTTATGTCCTGACTGCCGCTCTATCAATCGGCGAGCCGACCAAGCTGACACCTGAAAATATCGCCCGCATCTACACCTGGCCCGCCGAGCACTTCCGCCAGAAGGCGCTCGGCCTGACAGCCAGCCCGGAAAACATAACGACGAGAAGAAACGATGCCTGAGACATGGAACGAATTGGGGCAGTCAATCGGCGAATCGCTGCCGTTTTGGAAGCCGCCGCCAATGCCGTCAAGAGTGACATTGGAAGGGCGCTTCTGCCGCCTGGAGCCTTTGGACGCGGAGCGTCACGCGGAGGCGCTTGACGGGGCAAACCGGCTTGACACGGAGGACCGAGGCTGGACCTATTTATCGTCTGGGCCGTTTCAGACATATG
>JBPBQB010000017.1:0-11830 GCA_050954545.1 Janthinobacterium lividum
TTGACTGAAGAGCAGGCCGCAAAACTCCGGCAAGCAGCGGCAGCGTTGGGTCAGAGCGTGGAGGAGTTTGCCGTAACAGCGATTGCAAATGCGGTGCAGAACTCTTTAACCCCCGTACAGCCTTTGCCCGCCGGGTATCACCGTCTGGATAGCATCTTCGGGATCTTTAAAGATAGCCCTGAACTTGATGCGCTCATGGAACACATTCATGAGGAGCAGAGAAAAGGCATAGAACAGTTTCGAGCCGAAGAGGCAGCGGAAGAAGCTGCGGAACAAGCGAAAGCACAACAATAAATGTTTTCACTTGATACGGATACTGTTAACGGCATAATCCGAGGGAATCCGCGAATTTTCCAGCGTGCCCGGTCCGTTCCTGATTCTGACCAGTGGATTAGCACAATTGTCGTGGAAGAAATTGTCGGCGGCCAGATTGGCAGGATCAACACGCTCCGTTCCCGGAAGCGTTCGATGGAGCGAGAATCACGATTTTTGGCTGACCTGATAAGTTCTCTATCAACACTGCAAATTCTTCCGTACACAGATGAAGCTGAACAATTGTATCAGTCCTGGACCGCAAAGCAGAAGCGGGTTGGCCCCAATGACTGCCGGATCGCAGCAAGAGCGATCCTCGCGGGGTTCACGGTCATCACCTGCAATGGCAAAGACTTCTCGACCATCCCCGACGTTGATTGGCAGGACTGGAGCCAGCCGTAAGTCAGCCGCATTGAGAGTTTCGAGCCGCCGCCGGACACTGTCCGGCGGCTTTTTTTGCGCCCACTTGATATACCTCTTATATCTAAGTATAATAGGTCTAGAAATCGGAGGTATCTTATGAGGCGTGAACTTGCCAAAGGGGATCTCCCCGCGCTGATCCTCGCCGTGCTCGGCGACGGTCCCAGCCACGGCTACGCGATAGCCCGTGCCGTCGAGCGTCTGAGCGACGGTGCCCTGCACATGAAGGAAGGCACACTTTATCCCGCCCTGCGCGTGCTGGAACAGGACGGCCTCATTGCCGGGACCTGGGAGCCGCAGCCCAAAGGCGCAGACCGCAAAGTGTATCTGCTGACTGAGACCGGCAAGCGGGAAATGGCAAAGCGGACACGCGAGTTACACGACTACGCGACTCTCATCCACACAATTTTAGGGAGGACCGGTCATGCACAGCCTGCTTGAAGATTATCTGTCCGAAGTCGCGGCGCATCTCAATGCGCTGCCGAAGAAGCGTCGAGCCGAAGAACTGGCTGAGATGAGGACGCATTTGTTGAATGCTGCGACAGTGAGCCAAGAGCTAGGTCAGTCTGAGGAAGACGCCGTTGCTAACGCCGTTCAGCAGTTTGGAACGCCGGAAGATTTGGGTGAAAATCTTGTTTGGGCATGGCGGCGAGAGGATAAATTGATCAAGCGTAGCTTTTGGGGAGCGACGCTTTGTTCACTTGCAGTATTACTTTTTGCTCCATTTTTATTTGTGCCTCTTGTGTTGCCACATCTTAATCCTCTTGGTTTAGCGCACTTTTCAATGGGGGAGTGGCTGCTGTGGCTTGTCGGAATACGCTTTGCAGGACCAATCTTCGCGGGGGCCACAACCAGCCTCATTTTCTCGAAACGAACACCTCTAGCCGGTGTTTACGGTCCAGTGCTTTACTTTGTTCTTTGCATTCCCGCTTCATTTCATCAACTTGATAATACAGCCAGACTTTGTATTCAAGATGGCTTAGTTATCTTGGCTATCACCTGGATCAGCAGCCGGGGGCGGCTTGTATGGAGCAAGCGAAAACGATTCGTGCGTGGTTGAAGGACGCATTTTGGAACCATGTGTTGAAACACACGGCTAAACGGCGCGGACGCCACAAATCCCACGCTTCGCGGGGATAAGATAGTTTCCATTCCGAGTCCCGCGAAGCGGTACTTCATAGCATCTTCGCTGTGTAGCCGTGTGTTTCAACACATGGTTCCTATCACACCTATGGTTCCTATCCCGTGTTCTGATGCTCGGCCAGCGCGGCATCGAACCAGGCGATGAAGCCTGGATAATGGCGTTTGGCGGCGAGTTCTGGGGCATTCAGATTCTCCAGCACCAGAACAGCTTTGCCGGTGCCGTCTGCGCCTTTGTCGAAACAAGCGACGGTCTCCCGGTCCAGACGCCGGGCGAAAGCGATCAGTGTCCGGTCTGGAAACTGGGACTGGACACGGGCGGTCTGGGCGGCGATCTCGGCTTCTTCCAGCATTTCCCAGGGCGCGATGCTGTCCGGGGCATCTTCGACAGTTAATTCCTGTTGCTTTTTCTTAAACATGATGTATGGTTCGTGGAAGGCCTGCCGGTTTCCTGCTGAGAAGAGGCCCCTCCGCCCCAATTCTGGGGGACTAGAACACCAAGTCCGCGCCTCTGTCTTTTTCTTCGAGATGCTCCCGCTCCTTATTGCTCCCCAGAATTGGGGCGGGGGGGCTTCTCCCGTTTGACTTCTTTTCCCGCCGTGTGCTATACTTTCGGGTGAGGATGCCCTGGTGGTGGAATGGCAGACACAGCGGACTTAGTTAAGGGTCGCGGCGAGGGAAACCCCGTCGTAGCAGCTCCCTAATTCGGGGAACTCTAACCCATCGTTTGCGCGATGGTATGACAATCCCGAGCCAAGCCGAGATTTGAAAAAATATCGGAAGTGTGTAGAGACTGTATAGGAGCCGCCTAAACTGTTTTTGTCAAAACGAACTAGTTTGTCAAAACCGAACAGCATGGCGAAGAGACAGTCCAGACCCCAAACAGCTTTGCATTGACTGAGAAGATTGAATGCAGAGCAGGCCGCGAAAGCGGTAGTGGTAAGTAAAATCCTCCGGGGGCAACCCCGTGCGGGTTCGAATCCCGCCCAGGGCACCACCCATTGTAAAGTCGGGAAGCCAAGCCATATTCGCATAGTTCCGTGCCCGCGAAGGCGGGGAATTGTACTTTTAAAGCACGGGGGTTCAGCCCCGTGCTTAACGTGCGTAAGGCCTGAAGAGACCTACCTCCTTGCTTCGCAGGGTCCTCCCTAAAGGGAAGATTAAGACTTGCGAACGAATGGCATTTGTTTTTGTCCGTATCCTTCCTTTAGGAAGGACCCTGCGAAGCAAGGAGGTAGGTCTCTTCAGGCACTAACACCCCCAATTTCGTGTTATAACAGCATGGCAAGACACACGGAAAAGCGTGCAGAGGAAGAGTTTCACTGTCCTCTGTGCGAACGTAGTGGCAATTTTCTCACGCCTAGCAAGCATCACTTAGTCCCTAAATCGCGGGATGGGGAAGTGACTGTCGAGATTTGCTCGGATTGTCACCGCCAGATTCATGCCCTGTTTACGCTGGCGGAGCTGGAGCGGGAGTTCAGCACGGTAGACGCTCTGCAGAGCAGTGCAGCCATGCAGAAGTGGACCCGATGGGCCGGCAAGCAGGGCGGCGGACGGGTCGCGGTGCGGACAAGTCACGCGAAAAAGAATAGTTTTCAGAAGGACAAGATTTATGGCGCAGTCTAGTGGATATGATGTCGATTTAGTGGTCGTGGGCGGCGGGCCGGGCGGATACCCGGCGGCGATCCATGCCGCGAAAATGGGCGCGAAAGTGGTCTGTATCGACTTCGACAATGCAGGCGGGACCTGTCTCAACTGGGGCTGTATTCCAACCAAAACAATGATCGGCTCGGTCGCGGCGCTTGAACAAGCGAAGCACTTTGCCGACTTTGGGCTGACTATCGGCGGCGAGATCGGCTACGATTTCCCGGCCCTGATGGCCCGCAAAGACAAAGTGGTCAAAACGCTTGTCGGCGGCGTCGAGTTCTTATTTAAGAAGGCCAGTGTCCGGTTCATCAAAGGCAAGGGCAAGCTGGTCGACTCCCATACAGTCGAAGCGGCGACGGAAGACGGTAAGACAGAGCGGATCACCGCGGCCTCTATCATCTTAGCGACCGGCAGCGTGGTCGCGAAGCTGCACCCGTCGATTCAGATGATCGGGGCGGACAGCGCCGATGCCGATGTCTTTATCGACAACCGGGAAGTCAAGAACCGCAAAGCAGCCGGGACTCTCGGCAAGACCACGCTCTGGACCTCCAATGAAGCTGTCTCCGCCCCGGAAGTCCCGAAGCGGCTGGTCGTGCTCGGCTCCGGCGCGGTCGGCACCGAGTTTGCCTACACCTATCGCGGCCTTGGTGCGGACGTCACGCTGATCGAGCTTCTGCCGAACATCGTCCCGGCGGCTGATCCCGACCTATCGGTGGAGCTTGCGAAGCTGCTGACCAAGTCCGGCATCAAGATCATGACCGGCACCAAAGTAGTCGCAATCGATGTCCCTGGCAAGAAGCTGAAGTATGTGACTGAAAAAGGCGACGGCGAGATCGAATTCGACAAGCTCTTGATCGGTGTCGGACGCCGTGCGTACACCGACGGCCTCAATCTGGAAGCGGCAGGAGTCGCATTCGACCGCAAGATCATTGTCGACGAGTACATGCGGACTAATGTCCCGAACATCTACGCTATCGGCGACGCCGCCGGCGGGGGGCTGGCCCATGTCGCGACCCGTGAAGGCGAAGTCGCCGCCGAGAATGCACTCGGCCACACAGTCAAAATGGACTACACCGCTGTCCCGTACTGTGTCTACACCGAGCCGGAAATGGCCTGGACCGGGCTGAACGAGCAGCAGGCGAAAGACGAAGGCTACGATGTGAAAGTCGGCAAGTTCACGTTCAAATCGCTCGGCAAGGCCATGGCGATCAACGAGAATGTCGGCCTGGTCAAGATCGTCACCGACGCCAAATACGGCGAGATTTTGGGTGTCCACATCGTCGGCCCCCACGCCACCGACCTGATCCATGAAGCCTGCGTCTCGATCAAGTTAGAGTCCACTATCGACGAGCTGATGCACACCATCCACGCTCACCCGACACTTGCCGAAGCCATCATGGAAGCCGCCCAAGACGTCAAAGGCGAAAGCGTCCACAAGTAAATGAATGCCGAGCATGAGCGGATAGTTCTGACGAGTGACTTGCCGGAAGACGGCTTAGAAGCGGGTGATGTCGGAACAGTAGTGTTTGTGCATGGTCAGGGACAAGCCTACGAAGTCGAGTTTTTAACGCTAGGCGGCGCAACAATCGCAGTCGCAACGGTTGAAGCGGATCAAGTCCGTCCTATCGGTCAAAGGGATCTCGTTCATGCCCGGCCTCTGGCCTCCGTCACTTAACATTATCCTCTGATAGAAGCCCCGCGCCGATGGCGCGGGGCTTTTTGCTGCTTTAGGTGGTTCCCTAGGCTTCAATTGTTAGGCTGCTGGGTACATTCCGCAGTAACGCTGCCGAAACAAACACGTTTCGGGGCTGTTCTCAGGAGGATTGTAAAATGCGCGTTTTTGATCGTGTCTCGTTTGCAAAGCTTTCGCCGGTTCAGGCCGTTGCCCTGGCCGCCGTTGTAGGGTTGGGCGTCATCGGCACCGCAGGCTGCCATAGCGATGACCAGACACCGCCGACGACCACTGTCGTGACACCGGTGCCGCGAAATACTACGGTAGTCGTACCTGCTTCGCCGGGGGCTCCTGGCCCCGCCGGTGCCCCTGGTGCGCCTGGCCCTGCGGGTGCTCCTGGAGCCGCGGGTGCGCCTGGAGCTCCCGGTGCCGCCGCCGCGCCGAGCACGTCCGGTACGGCGGGCACTGCCGGAACGACCGGCACCACAGGTCAGTAATCTCCGCGCCCGGCTTCCATGCAGGAAGCCGGGCGCTTTGTGTTTTCTGAGACAGATATAAAACATAGGCGGCGCGATTTTTCGGCGGCTGTCACGATAAATGAGGCCAAAACGTCTCTATCGAAGCGCTAAAGCTGCCATTCGCTTCTCAGACGTTCCGGTTCCCCCATTTCCGCCTATTGACTCTCTCCGTAAACCCTGTCATACTATATTCACGTTGCAAAAATTGGAGCGTAAAAGATCGAGCGGCAGCCAAAAAGGCTGGCGCTTTTTTTGTTGCGTCTGATCGAACCATTTTGCCCTCCTGCTGCGTCTCTCTCAGTAATGATGCACGCAATGGCCGGACATTGGAATAAAGACGCTGCCGATACGCTCACCCGCGACGAGCGCGAGGAAACGCTCTGGATCGCACGGGCGCGAACCGGCGACGCCGCGGCCTACCGCTGGCTGCTGGGGCGGTACCGGACACGCGTCGTCCGCTTAGCCGCTCATGTCCTGCGCCGGGATAGCGACGCGGAAGATGTGGCTCAGGAAGCGTTTCTTCGGGCCTTCCGCCGCCTGCCGGAGTTTCGAGGCACGGGGCCATTTTCGTCCTGGCTTTTTCAGATCACCGTCCGCCTTTGCCTGGATCACCGCCGGTCCGCCCGCTGGGAGCGTGAAGTTCCCGCCTATGAAGCCCCGTTCGAGGCGGCTTCGGCCTCTCTGCCCACCGACACCCGCCTCCTGATCGAAGCTCTGCTTGACCGGATCACCCCGCCGATGCGGGCCGCGCTGGTACTGCGCGAGATCGAAGGCTTGGAATACGACGAGATCGCTCAAACCCTCCAGATCCCAGTCGGCACCGTCCGGTCCCGCCTTCATGCCGCCCGCGCCCAGTTCCGAGGCCTGTGGACAGCGGCGCAGGAGGAAGATTCCCATGTCTGAATTTCCCCCTGACATTCACTTCCCCGAAGACACCGATTCGATACTCACCGAAGCCCTCCGCTCACTGCCCATCCCAGTGCCATCGGCTGACTTTGACGACCGCATTCTGACTGCGCTGACTGTTCCCCTCCCCTGGTGGCGGCGTGTTTGGGAGCCGGTCCAGCCACTGCTGCTCGGCGCGTCCTGTTCCCTTGCCTTGACGCTTCTGCTGCTGCATTTCTCTCTGAGCGGTCCCCCATCCGCCCCCAGGCCGCCGTCTGCCGCGCTGTCTAACCTAGCAACTGCCCATACGCCGATGCCGTCGCTTGATGCCCTGCTGGACCGTCCTAACCTCTGCGCCGGTTCCCTGGCGGAAGCTTGGAACAGCGCCGCGTCGGCTGCAAATGAGCGCACCGAGCCGCAGCCTGCCGCCCAGCGACCCGAGCCGCGACGCCGCGCGGAAGTCAGCCGCCGTTTGACTTTGATCGTCTGAAAGCAACCACACCATGAACACCCGCAAAACCCGTCTGACCCTGCTCGGCCTCGCCTTCGGCATCTTACTGGCCCTGCTGATTGTGCCGCAAACGCGCTGGCTGGTGCGAGCACAACTTTTCCCTCTCACGCTGCTGCCGGGTCATCAGGAACAGCAGACACGCCTTTTTGTGCAGCAGCATCCGAACGATTACCAAATCCAGCTTGCCGGAAAACCATCCGATTCAGCACTGACCGCTGTGGAGTACGACCGCAGCCTGGTCCCGCACTTTCCTGACAGCGCTTCGCTTCGCGCTAATATCCTGCGAAACGCTATGTTTGACAATTTCCATGTGGGTCGAAGCGTAGATTTTCTGCTGGGCGGTCAGCCTGTGCCTTCTGATTATCATGACAACACGCCACCCAGTCCTGTTCAGCTTGCAGCTTTTGAGGCAGACGCAGATGCGGGGGAGCGGCTAGACCCGGACAATGCTTATTTTCCCTTTATGCGAGCTGCCAGCCTCTTCTCAGCCCACCGCGATAGTGAGGCTTATGCGGCGGTTCAGCTCACCTCGGAAAAGCATGTCTGGCGGGAATACACTGACGATGAGGTACAAGGACACTGGCGCATCAATGATGCAATTTATGGCGGGCGTGAAGCCTTGTCTGCCGGGGCAGTTGCCGCCTCAGAGCTCTTTCCACACTATGCGGGACTGCGAGCATCTGCCCGGATTGTGGCCTACAAAGCGATACTCGACGAACAAGCAGGGCACCCTGAAGAAGGGCTGGCCCTGCGGCAGGCGTTAGGACGCTGCGGCGAATTGATGGAAGTGCAGTCCACACCATTAATTGGAAGCCTTGTCGGAGCCGCGATCAATATGATTTCCCGGACCCGTCCTGGAGGTGCGCTGCCGCTCAAGCGCAGTCCAAATTTGCCTGTCGATCAGGTAGTTCGGGAACGACTTACTCTTTACTGCACTTATGCCACCCAAATTGGCCACCCCGAGGCTGCTGTGCAGGCGCAGGCAGACTACCAAACCTGGCAGCAGTTCCGCAGCATCACCTCCAAAGCCGAAAGCTATGTGTGGGGCACTTCAATGACAGACTTCATCCATCTGGCTATTGCACTGGGCGTGGGCTGGGTGCTCTGGACTAATATCCTGAGCCTCAGTCTGCTGAACTTTATCGCAGTCGGCTTGAGCCGTGTACTCCGAATCCAAGTTCGCCGTTCCCTGCCTGCGGGAGCAGCTTTGGGGGTTTGGAGTGCTATAGTAATCGTCAGCCTGCTGACTGCTCTCTTTTTCAATGCAGGCCCGAAGGATTTCGGGCTTTATGCCATTCCAGCGGTACTGACCTTGCTGGTCTTTGCGGCTATGTTAGTCTGGAGCCTACCGCGCTTACGTCGACCTCTTGTAATAGGGCTGCTGGCAGTAGGGATAACAGTAGGCGTAATCGGCTTGTTTGGTGCCTTGGCTTTCTGGCAAATGCATGAAGGCATCGAAACCGTCACAACATTCTTAAGTCTGGTCCAGAGTTCAGGAAATTACTTCAGTAATAGTATATCGATTCAGACTTTGCTCGTTTCAGGATTTGGGCTGGCAATCCCACTACTATGCGTGATTGTTTTGAGTATCGTCAGCCGTGTCAAGCGCGTCCCTGTATCCGTCGGATTGGTGTCAGGATTTCGCACTCTCATGCCTCCGCTCGTTTTCGGGCTGATGCTGGTATATGGTGGCCTAATTCTGTGGACTGTCCGGCAGGAAGCACGTGCGAATTACGGGATGGAGCGTTCTTTGCATGGGGAAGGGCAGTATCTCGCGCAGATCACTGGAGAGACATGGCCGAAGGAATAGAGAGGCCCCCCCGCCCCAATTCTGGGGAGCCAGAGTTAGAGCAGAGAAGAAGTGGATGAACGACAAGGCCGCTTCCCCTCCATATTGCTCCCCAGAATTGGGGCGGGGGGCCTCTCATGCAGGATTCCTACTCCCCCCTGCCGAACTTTCCGCTATCATGCCTGAGACGATGAGCACACCCGATACGGATATTTCTCGATTTTTTACGAATATGGACAGCAGCGTCTATGCGCTGAAGAACCTGCCGGAAGAAGTGGTCGCCTATTTATTTGCCCGCTATTCGCGCTCCCGCTTGTCCCTAAGAGACGATCTGCGGAACATGATCGAAGCGGAAGACCTAGGAGCGCTGATCGGGCCGGGCGGGGCAGACGATCTTATTGACGCAGTTTCGTCGCTTCAGGAGAAGGCGCGGCGGTTTGCGGAAAAGTATGTGCTGGGCTATGGGCACAGTTCGGTCGCGGAGCATGGAGTCGTGCATCTGGCGCTGGAAGATGTCAGCATTATCGCGTCCAAACTGATCGAAGATGCCCGGCTGGCCTCGTACACCGAGAAAAGCACGCGCTACGTGGCGTTCGATCCCGGCAAAGTCTATTATCCGCCGGCAGTCATGGCGCATACAGAGCCGGCAGAGCAGTATACGCAGGCAGTCCGGGCGCTGCTCGGCGCGTACACAGGCTGGACTGACGACTTCGTAGCGCAGATCAAGGCCCGGACGCCGCGTGGCGAGAAGCAGACGGAGCGAGGCTACGATGCGGCGTCCCGTGCGACGGCGTTTGACTTGCTTCGCTATTTACTGCCGACTGCTACGCACACGAATGTCGGATTGACACTGAACGCGCGGACTCTGGAGCATCTGATCACCAAGCTACTGTCACAGCCGCTGGAAGAGGGGCAGTTGCTTGGGGCACGGATCAAGGCTGAAGCGCAGCATGTTGTTCCGACACTGCTGAAGTATGCCGATTTCAATGCGTATCGGTCGGAGACGGGCGAAGCGATTGATGTGCTGGCGAAAGAATTGCTTGGAAATGGCCCCCCGGACCCCAATTCTGGGGGGGTAGGATCAGAGGAAAAAGCGGCAGTCTCTCTTGTGTTTTCTGATCCTGATGCCGATGATAGAATAGTCGCGGCGATTCTTTACGGCGCATCCCATCTGCCGATGGAAGCGCTGATGGGCCGGGTCAAAGCGCTGGATCAAGCGGACAAAGAGCATGTCGTGGACGAGTATCTCAAACGGCGAGGCACCCATGATGCGCCGGGCCGGGCATTGGAGCGTCTGTTCTGCACCGTCGAGATGACTATGGATTACGGGGCCTATCGAGATGTCCAGCGGCACCGGATGGCGACTCAGACAGCGCAGGCGCTCTCTCCGGCCCTGGGCTATGAGATGCCGGTAGAAATTGTAGATTTTGGGTATGCTGACCGATACCAAGCGCTGATGGCACAGTCGGCAGCGACCTATACGAGTCTTTACAAGGCCGGTTTTGTCCATGAGGCTGCTTATGCTCTGCCGCTGGCGACCCGAATCCGTGCGCTGTTCACCTGGAACCTGCGCGAAGTGACCCATTTTGTGGAGCTGCGCTCTGCTCGGCAGGGGCACCCGTCGTACCGAAAGATCGCTCAGGAAGTCTACCATGCGGCGGCGGTGTCCTACCCACTGATCGCGCGATATATGCGGCCCAATTTGAACACCTATGTCCTTACCCGAGAATAAATCATCAGAACAAAATAAGAAGGCGGAGATCGCAGACGATGCGCTGATCGGTCGGTCCGGCTCCTTTATGGGCAGTGTTAAAGGCAAGCGCCGTCTCTGGCTCTATCTATTGGCAGCCGCCATTGCAGTCCCGATTCTGCTGACATTGATTGGGGCGCTGACCTCGCCGCCTCATGTCCAGGGCATTCCAACCGGACATCTGGTATACCTGGAAGCCGATGCGCCTTCGGAACACACAACCACGCTGCGGGGGCTGTTCGTGGCCGGGACAGACGGCGCGACGCGCCTGCTGGTGCATGAGACCGAGCCGCAGGATACCGATGACGGAGTGCGGGAATGGATCACCCAGCCGACTGTTTCGCCTGACGGGTCTCAGGTGGCTTTCGAAGAGCAGCTTATCACGCTTCAGGAAGACAAGCAGTCGATCAAAAATCAGATCTGGGTGATGCCGCTGGCGCCGGGAACGAGCAATCCGCCCCATCTGGTCATTGACCTGACCCACCAGAAGCTGAAGCAGATTGTCGGCCTGGCCTGGGATTCGGATTCGTCGCTGCTGTTCCTGGAAGACGGCGTCTCGTACAGCGTGCCTACTGATACCGCAGAGCCGCCCCTAATAACGCCGCTGGACCTGCACGGGCTGACGTTAGCAAAAACAGACGGTGTCTCAGCAACGCACTCGCCGAGTCTCACGGAAGCCGGTACATATGCTTACGGCGTCCAGACATCAAGCGGCCCGCAGGTCTTGACTCAGGTGCAGGAGCAGACCATGCCGGGCCCAGTCGCGGCTCTATTTGCGCTGTCCCCCCTCGGAGACAAGATCGCATTCGTCCCACCGGGCACGACGAATGTCATTCGGATTTACGACATCGCCGCCCGAAAAGACGGGCCGGACATTCCCGTGCATTGGGGCTGGTCGGTGTTCGGCAAACGCAGCATCACCTCTCTGCGCTGGTCGCCGGATGCGTCTCAAATCGCCTTCACCGTCAGCAAGCCTCCCGTTCCCGACGACGAGATATTCGTAGTCACTCTTGCTTCCGGCCAGACAGTTCAGCTCCCCTACCGCACAGGCCGCGCGGCCTGGGACTGGGGGAAATAGTCCCCGTCCTGAAGGGCAGGTCTGGAGGCGCAGACGCCAACCGCACGGTGTGCGGAAGAGCAAGACAAGAAGGACAGTAATAAGAAGTTGATCGAGCACGGAGGCGAA